>SXPB01000084.1 GCA_005776475.1 Planctomycetia bacterium | reverse complement strand
GCCGCGCAGGGTCTTGTGCGTGGTCATGGTGACGACGTCGGCGATGCCGATCGGCCCGGGCACGACGCCGGCGGCCATCAGGCCGGCCGGATGCGCGATGTCGGCGAGCAGCAAGGCGCCGACTTCGCGGGCGATCGCAGCGAACGCGGCGTAGTCGATGTTGCGGCAGTAGCTCGAACCGCCGGCGATCAGCACCTTCGGCTGGTGTTCCTTGCAGACCTTGCGCACTTCGTCGAGGTCGATGCGACCCGTCGCGTCGACGCCGTACTGGCGCGCCTGGAACACCATGCCGGTGTGGCTCTTGTCGTGGCCGTGGCTCAGGTGGCCGCCGGCCTTCAACATCATGCCGACGATGCGGCCGCCGGGGCCGGCGAGCGCCAACAGGGCCGACAGGTTCGCGGTCGTGCCCGAGTGCGGTTGCACGTTGGCGTCCTCGGCGCCGGCGAACAGCTGCATTGCCCTCTGCCGCGCCAGTTCTTCGATGCCGTCGGCGACTTCGCAGCCGCCGTAGTAGCGCTTCGCCGGGTAACCCTCGGCGTACTTGTCGGTGATGCGCGAGGCGCTCGCTTCGCGAACCGCGGCCGAACAGTGGTTCTCGGACGCGATCAGGGTGAGGGTGCTCGCCTGGCGGCGGTCTTCTCGCTGCAACCAGGCGGCGACTTCGGGATCCTGGCTGCGCAGCGGGCTCGGGTGTCGTTCGTTTTGGCTCACAGGCTCGGCAACTTACGGCGGGGGCGTCGCGCCGGCCAGTGCCGAGCGCGTGTGAGCCGGCGAGGCTCGGGTGCGAGCGGCAGTCGCCGTCGGGCAAAAAAAGACGCGCCCCGCCACTGCCATGTTCTGGCCACGTCGTGTTCAATCCGCGCTCGCGTGCCCCGGCGTCGTCAGCATCACGTGGTGTGGTGTCCGAGGACCGGTCCGCGCCTTCGGAGTTCCCGCATTGAGTTCACCGCAGAATGACCTTCGGGCCTGGACGATCCGTGACAGTGTCGAGCTCTACCAGCTCGCGGCCTGGGGTGGCGAGTCCTACGCCATCAACGATCGCGGCGACTTGATGGTGCAGCCGAAGGGCAAGGCGGGACCGAAGTTCTCGCTGCCCGAACTGGTCGAAGACCTGCGCAACCGCGGCATCGAGCTGCCGGTGTTGCTGCGCGTCTCCGACATCTTGCAGCTGCGTGTGCAGGCGCTCGGCGGGGCGTTCAAGAAAGCGATCGACGAATGCGGCTACAAGGGTCGCTATCGCCCCGTGTTCCCGATCAAGGTGAACCAGCAGCGCGACGTCGTCGAAGAGCTCGTCGAGTTCGGCAAGGAACACTCGCTCGGCCTCGAAGCCGGCAGCAAGCCGGAACTGCTCGTCGTGCTCGCGCACATGACCAACTCGGAAGGGCTGGTCATCTGCAACGGCTACAAGGACGTCAGCTTCATCGAGACCGCGATGCTGGCCCAGAAGATGGGCCTCTACACGATCATCGTCGTCGATCGCTTCGAAGAGCTCGAGACGGTGCTGCAGGTGAGCAAGCGCTTCGATCTGCGGCCGCACATCGGCATCCGTGCCAAGCTCGCCAGCCGCGGCGCCGGCAAGTGGCAGGAGTCGGGCGGCGAGAAGAGCAAGTTCGGCCTCACCGCTGCCGAGATCGTGCAGGTGGTGGAGCGGCTGCGCGAATGCGGCATGCTCGACTGCCTGGAACTGCTGCACTTCCACATCGGCAGCCAGATCACCGCGATCCGCGCCATCAAGGACGCGCTGAAGGAAGCGACGCGCTTCTACACCGAACTGCACGACCTCGGCGCCGGCCTGAAGTTCCTCGACGTCGGCGGCGGCCTCGCAGTCGACTACGACGGCTCGCAGACCAACTTCCATTCGTCGGCCAACTACTCGCTGCAGGAGTACGCCAACGACGTGGTGTTCGCAGTGCAGCAGGCGTGCGACGAGAAGGGCATCGCCCACCCCGACGTCATCAGCGAGTCGGGCCGCGCGCTAACCGCCCACCACGCAATCCTGGTCTTCGACGTGCTCGGCGTGTCGAAGCAGAACATCGACGTGCCGCGCGGCGCCGATGCGCACGAGGACAGCACCATCGCCAACATGGTGCAGATCCTGAAGGAAGTCTCGCTGAAGAACTTCCAGGAGAGCTACCACGACGCGCTGCAGTTGAAGGAAGAGGCGATCAGCCTGTTCAACCTCGGCTACCTCGACCTGAAGGGGCGCGCCATCGCCGAGAACCTGTTCTGGTGCATCTGCGACAAGATCCGGCTGATCGTCAACACGCTGGACTACGTGCCCGACGAGCTGCAGGGCCTCGAGCGCGCGCTGGCCGACACCTACTACTGCAACTTCTCGGTGTTCCAGTCGGCGCCCGACCACTGGGCGGTGAAGCAGCTGTTCCCGACGATGCCGATCCACCGGCTGAACGAACGGCCGTCGCGGCGCGCGATCATCGCCGACCTGACCTGCGACAGTGACGGCAAGGTCGACAAGTTCATCGACCTGCGCGACGTCAAGAACGTGCTCGAAGTGCACCCGGTGACGCCGGGCAAGCCGTACTACCTCGCGATGTTCCTGGTCGGCGCCTACCAGGAGATCCTCGGCGATCTGCACAACCTGTTCGGCGACACCAACGCGATCCACATCTCGATGGACGAGCAGCACGGTTATCGCATCGAGCGCGTGATCGAAGGCGACTCGATCACCGAAGTGCTCAGCTACGTGCAATACGACAAGCAGGACCTGATGCGGCGCATGCGCCAACGCCTCGAACAGGCGGTGCGCGCCGGCAAGGTCAACATGCGCGAGTCGGCGCTGTTGATGCGGCGGTACGAAGAAGGGCTCGCGGCCTACACGTATCTCGCCGACGACGATGCGGTGTTCGGCAACGGCGATTCGTTTGCGCCGACGGCGACGCAGACGTTCACGCTGCCGACGCCGACTCCCGATCCGGCGCCGGTCCACGATTCGTCGGTGCCGCCCGTCTGACGGCGGCGCCAAGCTCGCTCACTGTCCAATGTGACGGCCCGGCCGTCCTCCGAATGTCCCTCCGAATTGTGATCGCATGCATGCAGCCGTCTTCGTCGATTTCGAGAACCTGTTCCTGTCGCTCAAGAATCGCGAGGAGCTGACCGGCCAGCGCATCCGGGATCTCTGCCTCGGCATCCTCGAGCACCTGAAGGTGCGCCTGCACACCGACAAGGCGCCGATGGTGCTCGGGCGCAGCTACGCGGCGTTCGACACGTATCCGGGAATGGAGGTCGCGCACGACCTCGCCCTGATGGGCTTCGACCCGCAATACGTGCTGACCGGCCACGCGGGCAAGAACTCGGCCGACGTGCAGCTCGCCTGCGATGTGTGCCGCGTGCTCTACCGCCGCCCCGACATCGACGCGATCGTGATCGTGTCCGGCGACCGCGACTTCATTCCGATCGCGCGCCAGGTGCTCGAGGAGAACCGCGAGCTGCGTGTGGTCGCGATTCCCGACAGCACCAGCGGCGACCTGCGCATGCGCGTCGGCGGCGAACGCTTCTGGAACGCGCTCGACCTGATCGGCGGCGAAGCGCGGCCGGCGAAGGCGGTGCCGGCACCGGCGCCCGCCGCCGAACCGGTCGCGGCAACGGCGGCCGAGGCCGCTGCGGCGCCAGCGCCGGCCGTGCCTTCGGCCAGCAACGGGCACGCGACCAACGGCCAAGCGACCAACGGCCACGACGACAAGGGCGAGAAGAACGGCCGTCCGCGCGCTTCGATCGTCGGCCACATTCCCGTCACCTGGCGCACCGCCGACGAACTGCCGCACGACGGCGAGGTCGGCGAACGCCTGCAGACGTGCATCGACCTGATCCTGCGCTCGCAGGTGCGCCACGGCAGCGCCGAGGTCTGGCTGTCGCCCTTCCTGAAGGGCCCGATGAGCCAGCACTTCAGCGGCCTCGTGCATCCGGAACGGCGCGCGCTGGTCAACGAACTGCGCCACCGCGGCGTGATCCGCATCGAGGAGCGCGAGAACCAGTACGCCGACCACCCGTACTCGGTCATCGTGCTCGACGAGAGCCACCCGATGGTCACCGCGGCGCACGAACGTGCCCGGAAACGCGAAGAAACGAAGTGATCGGTCCGTCCGACCGGTTCGCCTTGCCATGAACACACCCCACTGGCGTCTCCTTTTCGCCGCGTCCGTCGGCGTTCCGCTGTTCGGTCAGTCGTTCTCCGACTTCGTCGACGCCCGCAACCCGGCGGTGCCCTACGCCTCGGTGTTCCAGGTCGAACTTGGCGCCATCGGCACGCTCGCCAAGGACGAGGACCCGACGGTCGGTCTGGAGGACGACTTCAGCTGGGACGCGCGCGTGTGGTATCGCGACGAAGCGTTCCGCGCGCGCCGCGGCACGATCGAAGGCTACGCCGGCCGCGACGGCCTGTTCGGCTCCTACACCGACGGCAAGCTGGTCGGCGACGACACCGTGACGAAGTTCGAAGTGCGCGCGCGCCCCTGGCAGTTCTATCGCGACGGCTTCTATCGCGACGACAGCCTGGTGCCGAACGGCTTCTACGACGGCCAGGACTACGAGGGCTACATCGGGTTCGGCCGCGAGGCGCAGCAAGGGCTCTACGTCGAGCTCGGCCCCTTCTACAAGAAGTTCGATTTCGATCGCTCCGACCTGACGCCGGCGACGTTCTCGGTGCCGGACGGGTTCTCGGCCTACGGCGGTCGCCTCTACATCGAGCAGAACACGGTGCAGATGGATCGCCGGCGCGGCATGCCGCGCGACGGCTATGTGTTCACGCTGACGGGCGAACGCGAGTGGAACAACAGCCGCGGCGAATTCGGCGCCAACGGCTTCACCACCGAATTGCCCTCGGCGGTGTGGCGCGCGCGCGGCCGGCTCGACTGGTACATCGCGGCCACCGACACGATGTGCTGGGAGATCTTCGGCACCGGCGGCTGGCACGACGAGAAGGATCGGCTGCAGAACACCGAGGCGCAGCGCCCGCTCGGCAACCAGTGGGCCGATGTCCAGCTGCGCTTGCGCATGCACTTCGGCACGTCGCTGACCGTGACGCCGTTCTTCCAGGCGCAGTACTCTCGGCTGCTCGACGAGACCGGGTTCTCGTCAGACAAGGAGCTCTTCTTCGGCGGCGGCGCCGAGAGCTACCTGCACTTCAGCGATTCGCTGTCGTTGCACGCGTGGTACTCGTACGTCGACAGCGAGAATCGGCCGTCGATCCGCATCGACGAGGACGTGCACGGCCAGTCGATGTTCTTCCTCGGCATGGTGCTGCGGCTCGGCGCCTCGCGCGGCTGATGCCACGCGACGTGGCATGAACACCCTCCCCCCAGGCCCCGGGGCGTTCGCGTTGCTGGCGCTGTCAGTTCTGTGCGCGTGCGATGCGGGTGCATCGCGGCGGCCGCTGCGGGTGTTCGCGGCCGCGTCCCTGGCCGCGCCGTTCACCGCACTCGAACAGGCGTTCGAAGCCAGCCACCCCGGCCTCGACGTGCAGTGCAATTTCGCCGGCTCGCCGCAGCTGGTGCTGCAGATCGAGCAGGGCGCCGCCGCCGATGTGTTCGCGGCCGCCGACGTCGTCAACATGGCGAAGGTCCAGGCCTCCGGCAATGCGGTCGGCGAACCCCGCCGCTTCGCGCGCAATCGCCTCGCGATCGTCGTCGCCGCCGGCAATCCGCGCGCGATCCAGGGCCTCGGCGATCTGGCGCGCGACGGCTGCAAGGTTGCCCTCTGCGGTCCCGAAGTGCCGGCCGGCCGCTACGCCCGGCAGGCCCTCGCCAAAGCGAAGGTGGCCGTGCGGTCGCTGTCCGACGAGCCGAACGTGCACGCGCTCGTCACCAAGGTGCGGCTCGGGGAACTCGACGCCGGCATCGTCTTCCAGACCGACTGTACGGCGACGGGCATCGCCGCGGTCGCGATCGCCGCCGAGCACCAGGTCGTCGCCGACTACCCGATCACCACACTCACGGCGGCTGCCGCCGTCGAAGCCGCCGCGTTCGTCGACTTCGTGTTGTCGCCATCCGGCCAGCAGGTGCTCGCCGCGCACGGGTTCCAGGCGCCATGACCACCCTCCGCGGTCCCGTGCGTTGGCTCATCGGCGTGCCCGCCGCCGCCGCCGTGTTGCTGTTCGCCTTGCCGCTGTTCGGCATCCTGCTGCGCATGCCGTGGTCGCGGCTCGGCGAACAGCTGATGTCGCCGGCGGTGCACGACGCGATGCGGTTGTCGTTGCTCAGTTCGTGCAGCGCGCTGGCCCTGGCCGTCGCCCTCGGCCTGCCGCTGGCGATCTGGCTCGCTTCCGGCCGCTCGGCGCTGCGCACCGTCGCGCGCATCATCGTGATGTTGCCGATCGTGCTGCCGCCGGTCGTCGGCGGCATTGCACTGCTGCTCGCCTTCGGCCGCGCCGGCATCGTCGGCAGCTGGCTCGATTCCACCTTCGGCGTGACCCTGCCGTTCTCGACCGCCGGGGCGACGCTCGCCGCGACCTACATCGGCATGCCGTTCTTCGTGCTCGCGGTCGAGGCGGGCCTGCGTGCGTTCGATCGGCGCTACCTCGCCGCCGCGGCGACGCTCGGGGCCGGCCCGGTGCGGCGCTTCGTCACGGTGACGTTGCCGATGATCCGGCCGTCGCTGCAAGCCGGCGCCCTGCTGTGCTGGGCCCGCGCGCTGGGCGAGTTCTGCGCGACGCAGACCTTCGCCGGCAACCTGCAGGGCAGCACGCGCACGCTGCCGCTCGCCTGCGGTGTGGCGATGGAGAGCGATCCGGAACTGGCGATCGTGCTGAGCCTGATCTTGTCGTCGGTGTCGATCGTGGTGCTGTTCCTGCTGCGGCAACGCTGGCTGGCGCCGCGATGAACCTCGAACTCGACGTGCACCTGCGCCGGGCGTCGCTGCAACTCGACGTGCAGCTGACCGTCGCCGCCGGCGACACGGTCGCGATCGTCGGGCGCCACGGCGCCGGCAAGTCGTCGTTGCTGGCAGCGATCGCGGGCCTGTTGCCCCTCGAACGCGGTCGCGTGGCGCTCGGCGCGCAGGTCTTCGACGCCGGGCCGGCCGCGCCGTTCGTGCTGCCTGAGGCACGGCGCGCCGGCGTGATGTTCCAGGACCTGCTGCTGTTCCCGCATCGCAGCGCGCTCGACAACGTCGCCTTCGGGCCGCGGGTGCGCGGGGTCGGGCGCGAGCAGGCGTTGGCGCTGGCGAACGAGTGGCTGGTGCGCGTCGGCGTCGGCGACCGGGCCCAGGCGTTGCCGTCCGCGTTGTCGGGCGGTCAGGCGCAGCGGGTGGCGCTGGCGCGGGCGCTCGCCAACGAACCGCAGCTGCTGCTGCTCGACGAGCCGTTGTCGGCAGTCGATGCGTCGGCGCGGCTCGCCTTGCGGCGCGACTTGCGGGCGCACCTGGACGCCTTCGCCGGGCCGCGGTTGCTGGTGACGCACGACGCCGTCGACGCGTTCGCGCTCGCCGACCGGATCGCGGTGCTCGAAGCGGGCCGCATCGTGCAGGCGGGGCCGGTTGCCGAGATCTGCAGTCGGCCGCGCTCGCGCTACGTCGCCGATCTGGTCGGGTTGAACTTCCTGCGCGGCGAGTGTGCGGCGGGGCGGCTGCGCGTGGAAGGCGGCGGCGAGCTGGTGGTGTCGCAGGCGCCGGATGGAGCGGTGCTGGCGACGGTGCATCCGCGCGCGATCGCGCTCTACCGTTCGCGGCCGGATGGCACGCCGCGCAATGTGTGGTCGGCGGAGATCGTCGCGTTGGAAGCGGCGGGCGATCGCGTGCGCGTTCGGCTCGGGGGCGCGTTGCCGCTCGTCGCCGAAGTCACGCCGCTGGCGATTGCGGAACTGCAGCTCGGTGTCGGCGGCACGGTGTGGGTGGCGCTGAAGGCGACGGAGATCGCGGTCTTCCCGGCGTGAATGGGTATGGTGCGTCGATTCCCCGTGTTGCGCGGAGGGTCGAGATTCTCGTGGTCAAGAAGTCGCCGCTGTTCTGGTTCGTGATGGGTGTTGCGTGCGCGAGCGCGGTTGTTCTCTGCGTCGGCGCTCTCTGCATGCAGATGTCGGGGATTGTCGAGCGGATATCGCTGTCGACCTGCCAAGTCTTGCTACTGCTGTGCCAGATTCCTCTCGTCTGGTTGGCGTTCAAGGAGCGACGTCGAAGGATCGAGGAGCGCGCTGCGTTGGTTCGCGAGGCAGCCCGGAGCTGATTTGCGCGTGATCGTGCTTCCTCGAAGTCGCCGCTCCTTCTGCAACGAGTCGGACGAGTTGGCGTACTGCTGCAAGAAGGCGCACCACCACCTTTTCGTCGTTCGATCCGGGCAACGGGCGCGGCGGTTCGTCGATCGGATCGAGACGCTGCTGGTCGGGGAGCCGAAGAACTCCATGGCAATCGTTGTTGCCCAAGCCAGGGCCTTGTGCTTCGAGTTCCATCAAGAGTGGTTGCGTGCATGTTCCTGGCGCGAGAAGGAAGCGGTCCTGTTGCGCAGGCTCTTTGCCATCGTGACGCCCAAGCAGCGAGCCAACTGGGTCATCCAAAAAGACTATGGACGGGTCCCGCTGAGTCGTCGATTGCGGGCAGTCGCGGCGAGATATCGAGCGGATGCGCCGTCACACCTGGCGGATCGAGTGCAGGAGTGCGTACAGAGCGTCTTCCGGAAGCGCAGGCCAAACGCAACAAGACGGAAGGCCTCTGGCTCACGAGCCTGAGTGGCGCACTACCGCCGCCAGACCGCGTCCCAGCTCCGCACCATCGTCTCCACCCGGTTCTGCCCGTCGTCGTGCGTGCACAGCCGCCGGAACGGCGCGCGCACACCGCCCGCATTGCGATAGTCCGACCACGCATCGTGCACGTGGATCGCCGTGCCGTCCGGCAGCGTCTCCCACGACTCCACGACGCGCACCAGATGCGACTGCGTGTCGAGATGCAGCCGCAACCGGTCGAAGCGTTCGCCGCGCGTCTCCAGCACCATCACCGTGCGATCGCCGGAGTCGCGTTGCGCCACCGGCGTGAACGTCAACTCGCCGCGCGCCGCGGCCGACAGCACGGCCAACGGATGCCGCTGTTGCTCGCGTCGCAGCCAGCCCGCTTCGGCCGCGTCGAGGGAACGGTTCACGTCGCCGACCATCTCCGACCACTTGACTCCGTCGAGCGTCGTTTCCACCTTGCTGCCGACCAGCTCCCGGACCCGCCGCAGCGTGCCGTTGGCGTTCCATTCGCACGACTCGTGCATTGCCGGCGCCTGGTCGTGCGCGAAGTCGGCTTCGCTCTTCCAGCCCTCGAGGCGCGCCAGCAGATCCTTGCCGCCAACCGCCGCCACCGCGTGGTCGAGCCAGGGCGTCGGCGCCACCGCGGGCTTCGCCGCCGTTTCGGGCGCAACCGCGGCCACCGCCGGTTCGTGCCCGATCGGCAGCACGTCGTAGACGCGGGCCTCCGCCGGCAGGTCGGCGACTTCGCCGCCGCTGACCACCATCGCGAACGGTTGCGCCAGGAAGTTGCGGATCGGCGTGCTCAGGTCGACGTCCTGCATCGTGCGAATTGCCGCCACGCGCCGGTCGATCGCGGCGAGCTCGCCGCCCTTCAACGCCATTTGCGTCTGCAGTCGCAGTCGGGCGGATTCGTTGGTGAAGCCGAGCCGTGCCGTGAGGGGAACGCGCGTCAGCGCCAACTGCACTTCGGACGCGGTCGGCGGCACTGCCTGCAGCGATGCGCGCACCGACTGCAGCAAGCGCCAGACCGGCAGCACGTCGGTGGGCAGCACGTCGGCCGAGAGCACCAGCGCGGTGGCATCGGGCGTCTGCACGATCTCGCTGCGCCAGAGGATTGCGGAGAGGTTGACGTCCTGCTGCATGCGCTCGAGCCGGCCGCCGGTGCCGTCGAGCGTCAGACAACAATGCGCCGCCAGCATCTCGGCGGCATCGGGGCTCGTCACATCGGGCAGCAGTTGCACGACGGTGAGGCGCCGCGTCACCGCCGGCGTGGCGCTGGGCGCAGTGTCGCGTGCGACGTAGAGCCCCGATTCGAAACGGCGATCGAGCAGGCCGGTGGGGCCGGGCACGGGCGGTTCGGGCACGAGGCTGCCGAGGCCAACCGTGCCGCCGGTGCCGAGGGCATGGCTCGCGGCGGCGGTCGTCACCGGCAGATCGGCGACGAGCAGCGTGCGGTCGAAGGTGAACAGGCGCGAACGGAAGGCGCTGATCTCGGCCGGGTCGCGATCGAGCAGGGCGTTCACGTGCGAAGCGCTGCCGTTCTCGCCGAGCAACAGCAGGCGCGCCATCGCGTGGCCCGGTGCGCGCCGGATCGCGGCGATGCGTTCGGCCACCATGTCGGCGCGCACCCGTTCGATCTGGTTGCGCGATTGCAGCGGCGTCGCGAGTGCCTTCTTCATCGCGACCAGCGCTTCTTGCCAGGCCGAAGCGGGAACGCGTACGTCGAGCCACGTCGTCAGCGGCCCGATCTCGATGGCGAGCGTGCCGCCGAGGCGCACGATGCTCTGGCGCAGTGAGGGGCGGCCGAGGCTCGGATCGGCGCCGTCGGCGAGCACGTGGGCCGCGAGCTCGCAGAGGCCGGGTGCCACGAACGACGAGCCGGCGACGAATCCGAGTTGGATGTTGGCGTCGTGGCCGGGTTGGGCCTGCGTCAGCACCGCGGTGATGCCGTTGTCGAGCCGCAGCACGGCGCGCGTGGTCGGTTGCGCTTCGATCCCCTTCGCGACGGGCGTCAACGACGTCAGTGGCGCTTCGATCGGCGGCGTGGCGTGGTTCGGCTCCGGCGTGGTGCAGGACGACGCGGCGATGAAGCAGGCGACGAGCGCGGCTTGCGCAAAGGGCTGTTTCACGGGCGACCCTCCACCAACACCGGATGGCCGGCGAACGTGCGCGCGAGCAGCTCCTGCACCTGCTTGCCGGTGACATCGACCGGAGCCGTGCGACGTGGCGTGCGGGTGGGCCAAAGGAAGGCGTCGATCGCGAGCGAACGCGCCAGTGCGCGGGGATCCTGTGCCATCGTGCGCCAACGGCGTTGCCGTTCGAGGTTGATCGTCTGCAGTCGCGCTGCGTCGGGCATCGTCGTGGCCGCGGTGCGAGCGACGCGCAACACCAGTTCGTCGAGGCCGCCCTTGCTGGTCGCGGCGATCACTTCGAGCACGAACAGGCCGCGGCCATCGGCGGCGGCGGGCCATGGCGCTGTTGCCGCGCACGTGGCGCCAACGAGACCCGCCTTCGCCAGTTCTTGGCCGAGCAGGCTCGCAGGCCCATCGGCGAGCAGCGAGGTGGCGACTTCGAGAACGTCGGGATCGGTGCCAGCCGGCAACGCCCAACCCGCGAGCAGGCACGGCAGCGCCAGGCCCGGCACCACGGAACGGCGGCTGCCGGTCAGGGCACGCGGTCCCGGCAGCGGTTCGGCGTCAGGCCGCGGCAACGACGTGCTGGCGAACGTCGCCTGCAACGTCGCCGTGGCCGTGGTCACGTCGAAGTCGCCGAACAGCAGATGCACGGTGCGGTCCGGATGCTGGCTGCGCTGCCATGCGACCATCGCGCGTTCGAACGTCGGCACGATGGGGACGGGGACTTGCAGCGCGCGTTCCAGCGGATGGCCCGGCATCGACAGCGCCAGCAGTTCGGCGCGCAGCGGCCGCAGCGGGTCGCCGGCGAACGCTTCGATGCGCGTTCCGAACACCAGGAGCCACTCGTTCTGGAAGCGCCGCAACGCCTGCTGGTCGCGGCGTTCGACCAGCAGCCGGCCGACGTCGCCGAGGGCTGGTGCCACGGTGGTCAACGCCAGCGTGCCGCACCCGCCCTGCTCGCTGAGTTCGGGACGATGGGCGGGAGCGGCGGCGAGCAGCCGCGCGAACTCGACGACGTCGAACTGCAACGCCGCCGCATTCAGGTCGCGCACCTTGGCGGCGATCGCCTCGTCGCGCGGGTCCTTCATCATCAGGTCCCAGTGACGGTCGAGGTCGGCGTTGGCAGCGCGTTCGCGGCCGGGGTCGGGGCTCGTCGACCAGGTGCCGCGCAACGAGGTCCGGAAGGCGGCGCGCGCGAGGCCTTCACAGCCGGCCGGATCGTCGCTGCCGTCGAGCGGACTCACGATCACCCAGTGCACCTGCGGCACCGAAGGGTCGGGCAGCAGCACGAAGCGGCTGCCGTCCGGCGTCGTCAGCGCCACCGGCGCGAACGGGGCCGCGGTCGCGGCAGTGGCCGGGGCAGGAGCGTTCGCGTCGGTCGCGGCTTTCGTCTGCGCCACGGCACCGGCGACGAGCAGCAACGGCAGCAGCGCGTGCAACGCGCCGAGCGGCGGCGAGGGGCTGGGCCTCGACTCAGGCCGTGGCGGCGCCATCGCCGAGGACCTCGCCCTGTTCGCTGCGCTGTTGGCGGCCCGACCGCGGACTGCAGACGCCGCGTTTGCTGGCGGCGACGAAATCGACGATTTCACGGCAGATGGGGTCTTTGTGCAGGGCGCTGCCGCGCACGATTTCGAGCCGTTGGTGCAAGGTGCCCGCACGCCAGAACAGTAGTCGGAACACGCGCTTCACGAGAGCCTTCTGTTCGGGCGTGAAGCCATTGCGATGCAGGCCGACCAGGTTGACCGCGACCAGCTTGGCGCGGTCGCCCTGCACGATCGCGAACGGCGGCGCGTCGTGCGACACCATCGCGCCGGCCCCGACCATCGCCATCTTGCCGACGCGGGCGAACTGGTGGATGCCGACCATCGCGCCGAGGATCGCGCGGTCGCCGATCGAGGTGTGGCCGGCCGCCATGGCGCCGTTGGTGAACACCACGTGGTTGCCGATCGTCGCGTCGTGCCCGATGTGGGCGCCGACCAAAATCATGTTGTTGTCGCCGATCGTCGTCGCCCCGCCGCCGAACGGGGTGCCGCCGTGGATCGTGACGTGTTCGCGGATGCGGTTGCCGTTGCCGATGCGAAGCCGGCCGGGCGAGTCGCCGGCCTTCAGCTTCTTGTCCTGCGGGTAGCAGCCGATCGTCGCGAACGGGAACACTTCGCAGTCGGCGCCGATCCACGTGTCGCCATCGAGCACCACGTGACTGACGAGGCGGGTGCGGTCGCCCAGGCGGACCTGGGGTCCGATGTTGCAGTAGGGGCCGATCTCGACGTCTTCGCCGAGCTGCGCCGTACTGGCGACGATCGCGGTGGGGTGGATGCCCATCGTGGGGTGGCGTGGCGCGGTTCGGGTTCGGAGTCGCGTATCTCTACCCGAGGCCGGACCATCGCGCTACCCTTCGCCTCCCCTCGGTTGCCGGGCTCCAGGTCACCCTCGGACGGCAGATGTCCTTGCCGCCGGCGGTTCCGTGTCCGGCCGAGTGTTCCGCTCCTGCCCGCTTTTTCATGACGCCCTCGCCGTTCCATCCGACCGGACCCCGCGACCGTGGTCTCCGCCGCCCTGCCCTCCACGCGGGAGGTGCAAGGTGACTTCCGTGCGTGGGGAATGCGTTGCTCCCGGCATCGCCGTCGGGCCGGTCAGCTTGCGCGGTTTCGACGCCCAGCAGACGACGCGTCGCATCGCCGCCGACGAGGTCGAGTCCGAACTCAATCGCCTGCGCGAGGCGCTGCAGAAGAGCCGGGCGCAGGTCGAGGAGATCAAGCACAAGCAGGCGGACAAGCTCGGCGGAGCCGAGCTGCGCATCTTCGACGCACATCTCGCCTACCTCGCCGATGCGATGTTCGTCACCGAGATCGAAGGGCAGGTGATCAAAGATCGACTGACCGTGCGCGAAGCGGTGCAGGCGGTGTTCACCAAGTACGACCGCATCTTCCAACTGGTCGAGAGCGATCTGCTGCGCCGGCGGGCGAGCGATCTGCGCGACGTCGCGACGCGGCTGCAACGCAACCTCGAAGCAGAGACGGTTTCGGGAGTGGTGGCGCCGAGTGGGCCCTACGTGCTGGTCGCGCGCAAGCTGACGACCGCCGACATGTTCGATCTCGCCAACGACAAGGTCGAAGGCATCGTCGCCGAAGAGGGCGGCATGAGTTCGCACGCGGCGATCCTGGCGCGCAGCATGGGCATTCCCACGGTGACCGGCATCCGCGACCTGCCGCGCCTCCTGCGCGGCGGCGACGTCGTCGTGCTCGATGCGACGGCTGGCGAACTCGTGGTGGCGCCTGACGATCGCCGGCTGGCCGAGGCGACGATCGCGGTGCAGCGTTGGAAGGCGAGCAAGACCGCCGTGGCCGAGCCGGCCGCGGTCGGCAACCACGCGACGCGCGACGGCACGCCGGTGCGTCTGCTCGGCTCCTGCGGCAGTCCGGGCGAAGCCGAGCTGGTGCGCACGTTCGGCATGGAGGGCATCGGTGTCTACCGCACTGAGCTGCAGTTCCTGGCGGGGCCGGAACGGCCCAGCGAGGACACGCTGGTGGCGACCTACCGGCAGGTGATCGAGGCGCAGGCCGGCCGACCGCTCGGCTTCCGCCTGCTCGACGTGATGGCGGCGGTGCGCGACGGCGACCAACGCAGCAAGGAACGCAACCCGACGATGGGTTTGCGCGGCGTGCGGGGCCTGCTTGCCGACCGCGACGTGCTGCGCACGCAGTTGCGCGCGATCCTGCGCGCCGGGCACGGGGCGTCGGGCGTCGCCGTGCTGGTGCCGTTCGTGACGGGTCTGTCCGACCTGCAGCGCATCAAGGCAGCGTTGCTCGAAGAGCGCGTGGCGTTGAAGAAGGCCGGCATGGGTGCTGCCACCGACCTGCAGATCGCGCCGATCATCGAAGTGCCGGCGGCGGCGATGCAGCTCGGCGCCCTGCTGGTCGAAAGCGACTTCGCGGTCGTCGCCGTCGACGATCTGCAGGCGCATCTGCTGGCGGCGGATCGCGACAACGCGGCGGTGCGCGAGTACCACGAGATGGTGCACCCGGCGGTGTTCGAGATGCTGGCGCGCATGGCGAAGGACGCCGAGCGGCGCGAGAAGGCACTGGTGTTGTTCGGCGAGAGCGCGGCCGATCCGGTGCGCTTCCCGTTCTATCTCGGCACCGGCTATCGCGCGTTCTCGATCGCGCCGGTGCGGCTGCGCGGTGTCACCAAGGTGATGGCCCGCTACTCGATCGATGAGTGCCGGCGCATCGCGGCGCGCATTCTCGAAGCGCCGCGCACGCTCGACGTGCAGAAGGTGCTGGTCAACCTCGAAACGGAATAGCGCCGCGTTGGCGCTGCCAACTCAACCGCCACTGCCGCCGCCAGGCTGCCCACCGCCCGTGGGCGGCACCGGCTCGGGAACGGGCGCGCCGCCTCCAGCATCGCCTTCCGGGTCCATCGCCGCCGGATCGAACGGATCGTCGACCTCGGGCTTCATCGTGTCGATGTAGGCCTTGAACTCGGCATCCATCGCCTTCAGGTCGAGGCCCTTGAACACCTTCGTCTGCACGTTCTGCCAGTTGGTGTCGTTCTTGACGCCGTTGACGTAGTTGGGAATCACCTTCGCGTACTTGCCGTTCTGGCCGTGCAGCAAGAACTGGCAGAAGGCCCAGCCCTGCGCGTAGCACACACTCGCATTTTCGTAGTAGTCGCTCTGCAGCATCGTGATGAAGCGGTCGAGCGGCACCATCTCGTCCTGTCGCTTGGCCGCCTGCAGGATCCACAGGCGACCGCTGTTGATGCGGCCGAGTTCGGCGGCGGCCTTCTTCTTCTGGCGGTTGGGGGCAGCGGTGTAGAAGTAGTCGCCCATCCCCTCGTTGATCCACGACGGCAGGTCCACGTCGGAGACGACGAGCCAGTGGTAGTACTGGTGCCAGCCCTCGTGCGCGGCACAGCCGAGCAGGTCCATCGTCATCATCTCGTCGAAGCGCGACATGCGCCGACGCAGCCGGTCGAGCCTGGTTTCCGGACCGGTCTTCACCGCGGCCGGCGTGAGGTCGTCACTCCACTTGCCGGTGTCGTAGCAGACCATCTCGCGGTCGCTCGAGCTGTAGTAGGCAGCGGCCGATGCCGGCGCGCCGTAGCGATGGAATTCGTTCTCGGTCGCGAACAGCTTGATGGTTTGTTGCTTGGTGCCGTCCTTGTCCGGCTTGAACATCTTGCGGTAGGCGACCAGCATCGCCTCCATGTGCGTGCCCAGGCGCTTGGCCTTGTCGATGCCGCACTGGGATTGCACGTGGTAGTTCTTGGTGTTGTGCACCACCCAACCCTCCGGCACTTTTCCTGCCGTAGGCCAGGGCCCGGCTTTGACCTTGGACTGGGCCAATGCCGTTCCGAGCAGGAGCAGCAAGAACGAGGCGACGAAGTGCTTCATGGGGGATCCGGCTTCCACCCGCATTGCAAGCGATGGCGGGGAAGGTGCAAGGTCCGGACGTCGGTGCGCGACGAATGTTCCCGCCAAGTTACAAGTGCAGCACTTCGCCTGGATCAGTCCTGCGGCAGCAGCCGTTCCACCAGCACCGTGTAGGTCGGGCCCTGGGGCAACAGTTCACTGTCGTAGAGCACGAGCGCTTCCGGCGCGAACGGCTTGCGGTTGAGGGAGTCGCCAACCTTGCGCATCTCGTCGGCCAGGGCGAAGGCGCCGAAGTTGCTGCGCACGCGACCCAGGGTCAGGTGCGGCGTGTAGCCGCGCTTCTCGCGCGCGACGCCGAGCGGTTCGAGGCGCGCTTCCAGGTCGGCTTGCAGGTCCATCAAGGCTTTGACGTCGCCGCCAAGCCCGGCCCACAGCACGCGCGGAATGCCGCGCGGCGGGAAATGGCCGAGCGACTCGAGGTGCAGTTCGAGGCGGGGCATCGGCAGCGCCTGCACGATGTCGATCATCTCGTCGACGGCGTCGCCGGGCAGGTCGCCGGCGAACACCAGCGTCGCGTGCATGTGTTCGGGTGGCACCCACTTCACGTCGAAGCGGCCGTGTAGCGGCTGCGTCACGTTGGCCAGGTGTCGGCAGACAGCGAGAGGGAGATCGAGGGCAACGAAGCAGCGCACGTGGCGACTGACGTTACCGCCGAACCTCGAACGGCGCATCCTCGGGGGCGACGGGCGGCACGTCTTCTACCTCGACGCGGGCGACGTGGGCCAGCGGTGGGCCGCGGTGCAGCCATAGCGAAAACGTCGCCAGCTCGGCCACCGGGCCCTCGGCTTCGCCTTCCACGCTGCCGTCGGCGCGGTTCTGCACGAAGCCGGACAGGCCCAGTGCGATCGCCTTGTTTCGGGTCGCCATGCGGAAGCCGACGCCTTGCACTTCGCCGGTCACCACGAAGTGGATGCGGCGCGAGTTCGAATCCTGCGGCATCACGGCAGCGTCGCGCGGGACCGGCTTCGATGCTATTCCCACGTGGCACTTGTCGCGTGCGTCAGCTCACTTGAGCTGGCGGAAGTTGCCGCCGGTGACTTCGGCGATCTTCTGCAGCTGGTCGCGGAACCAGTCGTTGTCGGTGTAGGCAACGGTGTGCACGGTCACCATGTGGAAGCGGTTCAGGTCGGCGAGGTGGCGCGTCACCCGGTTCCAGTGCACGTAGAGCCCCGTATCGGGTTCGCCCGACGACAGCAGGTAGGCGGTGTCGAGCGTCGGGTCGGCAACCACGGCTTCCAGGGCCTGCCAGATGTCCTTCTCCTTGCCGTCGCATTCCGCGGCCGCGAACTGCAGCGCCTGCTTGCGCGCCTTGTCGGTCAGCTTGACCGACTTCTTCTCGAAGGCCCGCACCGCCGTGTCGTAGAGGAACACGTTGCACGTGACCTTGGCGTCGAGCCTCTGCAGCACCTGCTCCAGTTCGGCATGCGATGCGGCCTCCTTCGACATACCTTTCGAGGAGAGCTGCGCCTTCATCATCACCGACTTGTCGAGCAGGAAGGCGACGTGGTCGCTGTCGACCGGCACTCCGTTGTAGACGACCGTGCCGCCGGCGCGGTTGGCGACGCCGCGTTGTTCGGGGAACGCGAACGTGGCGCGGTTGTCGGCCCACCACTTCTCCCACATGTCCACCTGCTGCATCGGCTGGCCGGTGAGTTGCTGCGCTTCCTGTAGCGCGCGCGCCGCGACGACCGGCCGGCCGTCGCGCAGTGCCTTGACGAGTCCGTCGACGGCGCCCTTGGTCTTGGTCTTGCCGAGTATCTGCACCGCCTGCATGCGCGGCCGCCAATCCTGGTCCTGCAGCGCTTGCTGGCAGGTCGCTTCGAGTGCGTCGTCGAGCAGTTCGGGGCCGGCGCCGAGCAGGGCGCAGCGCACACCGCCGCTCTTGTCTTCGACGATGGCAGTCTTGTAGGCGGCGAGGTGTTCGGGGCCGATGCGCGCCAAGGCTTCGATCGCGTTGCCGCGCACGTAGTCGTTCTTGTCGCGTGTGAGGCCTTGCAGCGTCGCGGTGGCGGGGGCGAACTTCAGCAGCCCGAGGGCGCGCGCCGCATGGCGCACGACATGGTCATGTCTGGCGGCGAGAGCCTTCTGCAGCGTGCCGCCGAAGTCCTGCTTGCCGTAGATGCCGAGCAGCTCGGCGCACCAGCCGCGCACCATCGGATCGCGTCCGGTCTTCAATTCGTGCTCGACGCGGCGGCGGGCGTAGAGGTCGGTGATGCGCTCCAACCGGTCCCAGCAGATGTCGCGGTAGTGGCCCGGCGCGAGGTGCAGGTGCGTGCGCCGTTCCGTTTGTTCCATCGCCTCCAGCAGCGCTTCGACGCCCGGCACGTCGTTGGCGCGCAGGCAGATGTCGGCGCCTTCGCTGACCTGTTGTTCGGTGCGCTCTCCCAGCAGTTCGCGGGCGCGAGCGATCTCGGGTGAGACCTTGTTCTGTGCGACGAGGGTGCACAGCAACGACGACAAGACGACAAGGCGCAGCATGCCCACAGGCTACCGGGCGGCGTTGGCTGACGCTGCAGCGGCGCGTTCCCCGTGCCAGTCGGCGGTGAGGTCGAGCCACAGCGCGAGGCCCTGGAACGGCGCGAAGCGCGCGTACCGCCGTTCGACCGTGCGGTCGGAGGGGGGGCGCTTCTTGCCGTCGAGTTCGGCGAGGCGCGCCCGGCACCAGCTGTCGAGCGCCAGCTTGTCGTAGTGCCCGCACAGGCGCATGGCCTGGCCGGCGGCATACGGACCGAATCCGCGCAGCGACAGCAGCCGATCCCAGAGCTGCGCCGTCGGCTGCGGGGCCAGGAACGTGGCGTCGTCGAGCGCGCCGGTCGCGAACGCCTGCGCCAGCTGCACGGCGGCTTCGGCCCGATAGCCGGTGCGCACCGTGTCGCGATAGAACGCCACCGGCTGCACGCACTGCTGCGGCGAAGGGAAGGCGCGAGCCCCGCTCGGGGCCTGGCTGCCGGCGGCGGCGACGAGGCTCCGCGTCATCGCTTCGGTGCCCGACCACGTCGTGTTGGTGGTGAACAGCAGCTTCATCAGGTCTTCGAACACGCCCGCCGAACGCAGCATGCGCCCAGCACCGCGGCGCGCGGCCCAGCGCAGGCCCGGATCCTTGCGGCACATCGCGTGGAAGGCGCTGAGGTCGTCGTGCAGCCGCAGCATGTGCATGATCTGCTGGCGCGCGAGGCGCGTGGCTGCGGCGGCCAGCGGGCGATGGCTGACGAGACGCAACCGCAACGCGTCGGGCGCCGCTCGCGACAGCGTCGCGTCGACCGCGTCGTCGTGCAGGCGCAGCACCGTCGTCAGCGTAACGGCCGCTTCGTCGAACGCGTGGGGCGCCAGGGCAACCCAGCCGTGGCCGTTCAGGCACAGCCGCAGGTCGAACGGGGCCGCGACCGGGATCGAGATCGTGCGCGTGGGCATCGCCTGCATGCTACGGAACGGGTGCTTCGATGGCATGGAGCGTTCGCGGCGCGCCTCCGCGAGCGCGGGGCATCGCGCCGATGCTCGGGCATGACCTCCGACTGCACGAGCTGCGGCACCAACCACGCCCTGGTGCTGCGCGGCGTGAACGTGCGGGTGCTCGGCCAGATCCTGAACCAGCAGAAGCAGGAAGGTCGCGCCGCAGTGGCCTTGATCGATTCGGCGGCGTTGAAGCCGCCGCAGGGCGCGCCCGAGCCCGGCAAGGGTTCGCTCGTCGACGTCGTCGCCTGATCGTCAGACGGCCAGCGGTTGCACGCGGGTGTCGCCGTTCGCCTCGATCAGCACCATCGAGTTGCGCGGCACCAGATCCCAACCCGGGTCGTCACTCAACGGCTCGCTGCTGACCAGCACGCAGCCGTGGCCGCTGTCGGGCGACAGCATCTTGCAGACGCCGCCGGCGCAGACGTAGACCCGGCCGGTGTGCACCCACAGGCTCTCGCCGTCGTAGTCCACTTCCGTGGTGAAGCGGCAAGCCACGGCGCACTCGCCGTCGGTCAGCGCGAGGTTGAGGTAGGAAGGCGCCACGGTGCCGTGGTCGCGGCCTAGCTGCACGCAGCGCGCCACGGCGGCTGCGAGCGCGTGCGCGAGGCGGGCGGCGCCGGTGCCGAGCGCACGCGGCAGTTCGTCGACGACGAGCGCGAACAGGTGTTCGCTGTCGGTGTTGCCGGCAACGCCGTCGAACGCGGCGTCGCTGACCGTCGCCAGCAGCGCGCGGCGGACCTTGGCGAAGTCGCCGATGTCGCCGTTGTGCATGAACGCGAACCGGCCGTGCCGGAACGGGTGGCAGTTCGCTTCGCTCTGGCCGCCGTGTTTCGTCGCGGCCCGGACGTGCGCCAGGATCACCGGGCTCTCGACCACGCGCGCGAGTTCGAGCAGGTTGGTGTTGTTCCAGGCCGGTGTCACCGAGCGGAACAGCGTCGGCTCGGCCCGCAGCTTGGGCGTGTACCACGCGATGCCGAAGCCGTCGCCGTTCAGCGGATCCTCCTGGCTGCGGCTGTGCGCGCTCTGGTCGATGATCGAGTGCTCGGGTTCGACCACCAGCGAAGACAGGCGAATGGTCGGGCCGAGATAGAGGGTGAATCGGCACATGGTGGCGGTGCCGCAGGATAGCAGGCGGTGACGGGACGGCCGACGCGCGGCGCCGCGGCGCGGTACTTCCGCGCCATCCAACCTGGGTTTCGTCGCTGTCGCGGCAGTCGGATCGACCGGGCGGCTACGTTGGCCGCCATGCAAGAAGCGCTGCTCGCCGTCACTGACCTCTCCTATTCCTACCGGGAACGTCAGGCCGTGCGCGCGGCGAGCCTGCAGTGTCGGCGCGGCGCGATCCTGGGCCTGCTCGGCGGTTTCACCGGCACGATGACGTTCGCGGGGGCCGCGTTCCGGCCGGCGGGCGACGCGGCGATGCGATCGCGGCTGGGGCTCGTGCCGCAGGAACTGGCGCTCTACGACGACCTGACGGCGCGCGAGAACCTGGCCTTCTTTGCGCGCTTCCAGGGGCTCGATGCGGCGGCGACGGCGACGGCGGTCGCGCGCGGTCTCGAACTGGCCGGCCTCGTCGATCGCCAGAACGACCGCGTGAAGACGTTCTCGGGTGGCATGAAGCGGCGGCTCAATCTGGCGATCGGCGACCTGCACGGGCACGAACTGTTGCTGCTCGACGAACCGTCGGTCGGCGTCGATCCCCAATCGCGCAACCACCTGTTCGAGTCGTTGCGCACCCTGCGGTCCGCCGGCCGCACGCTGATCTACACATCGCACCAGATGGACGAAGTGCAGCGGCTGTGCGATCGCGTAGCTGTCATGCACGAAGGCCGCGTCGTTGCCAGCGGCACCACGGCGGAACTCGCCGCTCGCGCCGGCACGCCGGACGCGAACCTCGAGCAGGTGTTCTTGTCGTTGACCGGTCGTTCCCTGCGAGACGAAGCATGAACCTGTTCTCCGCCAGCGTCTGCATCGCGCAGAAGGACCTGCGCCTCTTCTTCCGGGACCGCACCGGAATGATGCTCGGGCTGCTGCTGCCGATCGCGCTCGTCACCGTGTTCGGCATGATCATGAAGTTCGCCTTCGGCGGCAGCTCGGGCATGCCCAAGGTCGCCGTGTGGGTGGTCGACGCCGACGGCAGCGACGCCAGCGCGAAGTTTGTTCGCGGCCTGCGTGAACTCGGCATGCTGTCAGTGCTGCCACGCGCCGGCGAACCGGCGATCGACGCGGCGATGGCGCGGGCGTTGGTCCTCGATGGCGAAGCGCACCACGCGATCCTGGTCGGCAAGGGCTACGGCGAAGCGCTCGCCGCCGGCAAGGAGCCGCCCATCACGGTGGTGCGCGATCCGGGTCGTGCGATGGAAGCGCGCCTCGTCGGCATCGGCCTCATGCAGGCGACGATGGCCGCCGCCGAGGGCAAGAGCATGCCGTGGCTGCTGGCCAGCATGATGCGGCGCCAGGGCATGAGCGAAGCGGGCGCCGAACGCGTGCAGGCGAGCATGCTGCTGGTGCAGAACGTGATCGATCGCTTCGTGGCGGGCGACGCCGAACTGAAGGATGCGGCGGCGACGCCGGCGAACGGCTTCGACATGGCGTCGATCTTCGAAGACATGGTGCCGGTCGTGCGCGAGGACGTGCAGCCGCCGGCGCGGCCGAAGAACCTCAATCACCAACTGGCGCAGTCGGTCGCCGGCATGACGGTGATGATGTTGATGTTCGGGCTGATGGCCTGCAGCGTGACGCTGCTGCAGGAACGCGACCAGGGCACGCTGCGGCGCCTGCTGGTGTCCGGCGCGCCGCGGGCATCGCTGCTGTTCGGCAAGTTCCTGTTCTGTATCGCGGTCGGCTTGCTGCAGCTGGCGATCATGTTCGTCTACGGCGAGCTGGTGTTCGGCGTCGGCACGTTCCGCGACCCGCTCACCCTGGTCGTGCTCGCGGTGACGTGGGCGGCGGCGGCGACTGCGTTCGGCATGCTGATCGCGGTGTGGGCGGGCACGCCGAAGCAAGCCGAGGGGCTGTCGACGATGCTGATCCTCGTGATGGCGGCGCTCGGCGGCTGCTGGTTCCCGATTCAGGTCGCGGACCTGCCGTGGTGGGCCGACGTGGTCACCCACGCGACGCTGACGCATTGGGCGATGACGGGCTTCCAGGGCATGTTCTGGCACCAGAAGGGAGTGCTGGATCCGACCATGGTGCGCGCGATCGCGGTGCAATGGGGCTTCGTCGCCGTCGCGACGATGCTGGCGTGGCGCGTCTGGCGGCGCCGCTTCACCGCCGGCTGAACTCAGCGCTTCTCGTCGATGCCGGTCTGCACGCTCGGCGGCGTGAAGATGTCGAGCACGACCGCCGTCTCGATCGCGTAGGCGCCGTGCGGGGCGTGGCTCGGCAGATGCAGCACGTCGCCGGCGCCGAGCACGCGCTCGCCATCGGCGACCGTGAAGCGCACCTTGCCCGACAACACGCAGGCGAACTGTTCGTTGGCGTGGGAGTGCACCGGCACGTCGCAGCCCTGGTGCAGCGTGATGTGCGAGATCATCGTCTCGGTGCCGATCACGCGGCGCCGTTCGAGCTTCGTCATCGGCGCGTCCATCGGCAGCGATTGCCATGGCGTCGAGGTGGGGCGCGGCGCCGGCGTCGCGGGGGCCTTGCGCACCAGGGCTTCGAGCTTCGCCACGTGGTGGTCGTCGTGCTCGGCGGTGAACAGCGCGACGTCGATGGCGCGCATCGGTTGCTGCAGGCGCGGGTGGGTCGCGGCGACCGCGAGCGCCTTCGCGTCGAGAGCCTCGAGCCGGGCGAGCAACGTGGCGCGGCTGCCGACGAACGCCGCCAGCACGGCCGCGAACGGCTTGTCGTTGTGGCCCGCGTTCCAGGTCGCCTCGTTCTTCATGTCGGCGGCCGACAGCGTCGGCGCACCGCGCGCCAGTTCGTCGAGGCGGCGCAGGTGCAGCGCTTCGAGATCGTGCAGGTGACCGACGTGGTCGTGCACCGACCACGCGCCGTCCCATCGGGTGTTCAGCACGGACGGCGGCACGGCGCGCACGGCGGCCGCGATCCGGGCCGCGGTTCCGCGCAGCCGCGACAGCAGCACCGCAATGCGATCGACCGGCAGATCGAAGACGAAACGACGCGAGGTCCAGGATTCTTGCATGGCGTCGGGCGGCGAGTGGACCGCGGTGACGCTACGCTTGCCGTCCGCCATGCGCCAGATCGCCCTCGTTTCGCTGCTCTTCCTGGTTGGGTGTTCTGCCACACCTTCCACCGGGGTTGTAGGCGGGGTCGTTTCGGCGCAGGTGCAGTGCCTGGGACAGCCGGTGCGCTACTCGATGGTGGGCGAAGGGCCCGTGGTGCTGTTCGTGCATGGCTGGTCGTGCTGCCGCGAACACTTCCGGTCGCAACTCGCCGACCCGAACCTGGGGCGCGCTCGCCGGTTGGTCGCGATCGATTTGCCTGGGCATGGCGAGAGCCCGCCGAGCGCCGCCCCGCTGACGATGGACACGTTCGCCGACGCGGTCGTTGCCGTGCTCGATGGAATCGGTGCCGACGATGCGGTGCTGGTGGGACACAGCAACGGCATGCCCGTGGCGATGCGCGTGTTGACGCGGCATCCCCGTCGGGTGGCCGGGCTCGTGTCGATCGACGGGCCGATGCGGCCGTTCTTCACCGACCCGGCGCAGGCACAGCGCATGCTGGCGCCGCTGCAGGGTGCGGAGCGGACGCAGTTCGCCGAACGCATCGTCGATGGCATGCTGCCGAAGTCGATGCCGGCGGAGCGCCGCGAGTTCCTGCGCTCGACGATCCTGGCGACCGGGCAGCGGGGGATGGCGGAAGGCTTCGCGGCGACGCTCGACCCGGCGATGTGGAGCCCGGCCCCGATCGGCGTGCCGTTGCTTGTCGTCAACGCGCCGAATCCCGCGTGGAACGCCGACTACGAAGCGTTCGTGCGCCGGCTGCGGCCCGACGTAGATTGGCAGGCGATGGCCGGCGTGTCGCACTTCCTGCATCTCGACGAACCTGCTGAGTTCGGGCGACGACTCGGCAACTTCCTGACGAGGATCGGACGATGACGCGGTTGTTCGCGGGTGTCGCAGCGGCGTTGCTTCTCCCGATGGCGATGCCGGCGCAGGAGCCGATCTGGAAGCTGCCGCTGCGTGGTGCCGCCGAATACGAGCGCACCTACTCGGCGAAGAGTGGCGTCGCCGATTCGCTCGCCGCCGCGAAGCAGCTGGAAGTGAAGGACGCGCCGCCGGTCGGTCTGTTGCCGCACCTCGTGCCGACGCCGTGGCTGTGCCAGGGGGAACTCACGGCCGACCAGCGCGCCGTCGCCGACGAGGCGCGCGACCTGCGCGACGTCTTGCGCGCGCTCGCATTCGACCTTCGACTCGATGGCGACGTGAAGCTCCGGTTCCGTCGCATCGTGCCCTTCGGCGATCTGGTGGTGACCGGCAAGGCAGTGCCACCCGGCGCCGACGGGGCGCAGAAGTTCTCGTTCACGGTGGCGACCGAGGATCCCGAAGTGCGGCCGGGTGAAGGCAAGGCGGCGCTGGGCAGGTTCATCCGGCCGCTGTGCAAGCACGATGCGGTCGGCACGGTCTCGCTGACGCGCACGTTCGACGCGGCGCAGGGCGTGGTGAGTTCGTTTCGCGGCGAGGTCGCCCTCGCGTACGAAGAAGCGAAGGGCAAGTTCCGGCGCCTGGTGGTGGATGACGCCTGGACGCTGAAAGGCGTGCACCAGAATCAGGACGCCGACTTCCGCGGCGACGTGCGCAAGGCGATCGGCAGTGGCGCCGAGTGGTTGCAGCGGGAGTTCAAGGACCTCGGTCGCAAGCACCTGCAGGACCAGGCTGACGGCGCCCGCAGCTACGGCGCGGGCCGCATCGCGCTCGGGCTGCTGACGATGCTGCATGCGGAAGTGCCGCACGACGATCCGGTGGTGGTTGCGGCCTTCGACGAACTGCGCCGCCGCGAACTGGTCGACAGCTACTCGCTGAGCGTGGCGTTGATGGCGTTGGCCGAGTGGTACACGCCGCCGGGCGAAGCCGACCTGCTGCGCTCAGGGCGCCTCACGGCGCCGAAGGAACGCAAGTTGTCCGAGGCCGACAAGAAGCTCGCGGGCGAGTGGCTCGCGAAGCTGCTGCAGAACATCGACACGCGCAGCAAGCCCGGCTACCGGTTGGCGTTCAACTACACCGCCGGTCCGCGCTTCGACAACTCGGTCAACCAATACGGCCTGCTCGGCCTCTACGCGGCGTCGCTGTGCGGCCTCGAGGTCTCGCCGACCACGTGGCGTGCGACAGCCGTCTACCAGCTCGATGTAGCGGTGCCGCACGAAGGGCGCACGCTGCCGCTCGAACTCACGACCTATGCCGACCTGGCGGCGCAGGCCATCGCCGACGAACCCAACAAGCGCACGAAGACCACGCCGGCGCCGGTGCCGACGCGCGGCTACGCCTACCACACGCCCGATCGGCCCGCGTACGGCTCGATGACGGCGGCCGGGGTCGGCAGCCTCGTGATCTCGCGCTTTGGTCTGTTGCGCAGTGGCCAGCAGAAGGCCGACGTGATGCCGAAGATCGACGCGGGCATCCAGGCCGGCTTTGCGTGGCTCGGGGCCGAGTTCTGCGTGCGCAACAACCCGGGTTACATCGATCGCGCCGACGACAATTTCTACTACTACCTCTACGGCCTCGAACGCACCTGCGAGCTGCACGGCGTGGCGCTGATCCAGGGTCGCGATTGGTACTACGAAGGGGCGCTGCAGATCCTGTCGCGCCAGCAGAAGAGCGGCGCGTTCGCGTCCGAGCATCCGCGTGGCTTGCTGTTCGACGCGACGTGCTTCGCAGTGCTGTTCTTGAAGAAGGCGGCGCTGCCGCCGGTGACGGGTGGCTGAGTTGGTGTCGCCCACGGTGCCGCCGCTTTCCCTCGGCAAGGTCGCGATCGGCATGCCTGCCGTGCAGGCGGCGTTGAGCGGCTACAGCGATCTGGCGATGCGCACCGTCGCGCGCGAACACGGCGCACCCTACGCGCTGAACGAAGTCGTGCTCGACGAACTGGTGCTGCAGAAGGGCCGCTTGCAGAAGCGCATCCTGTCGGTGCCCGAACACGACCATCCGGTGGGTGGCCAGCTGATGGGCAGTCGGCCGGAGAAGTTCGGCAAGGCCGCGCGCGAGATGGTTCGTGCCGGCTACGACGTCGTCGACATCAACTTCGGGTGCCCGGTCAACAAGGTGCTCGGCCGCCGCCGCGGCGGTTGGTTGCTGCAGGATCCGACGACGGCGCTGGCGATGGTCGATGCGGTGCTGCAGGAGGTCGCGGGCGACGCGCCGGTGACGGTGAAGATGCGCCGCGGCAGCGATGACTCGCCCGCCGCCGAGCAGCGCTTCTGGACGATCCTCGAAGGTGCGATCGCACGCGGGATCACGGCGGCGACGGTGCATCCACGCACCGTCGAGCAGAAGTACCAGGGCCCGAGCCGCTGGCCGTTCCTGGCCAAGGTGAAGGCGCACGTCGGCGCGTTCACCATCCTCGGCAGCGGCGACCTGTTCTCGCCGTTCGACGTGGTCGCGATGCTGCGCGAAACCAAGGTCGACGGCGTCACCGTGGCGCGCGGGTGCATCGGCAATCCGTTCGTATTCGCGCAGATCCGCGATCTGCTCGCCGGGCGGCCGGCCTTGCGGCCCGCGGCGACTGCGGTGCGGGCGGCGCTGCTGCGGCACTGGCAACTCGCGGTGCCGTTCTATGGCGACGAACGGCGGGCGCTGCCGCATGCGCGCATGCACGCGATCAAGTACGGCCAATACCACCGCGATCCGATCTGGGCTCGCGAGCAGCTCGTCATGATGCGTGGCCCGGAGATGTTTGCGCCCCTGGTCGAAGACGTCTTCGCCGACCGCTTCGACGACGGTCGTCCCGTCGAACTGCGACCCGAGGACGCGATCGTGCCGGCGTTGCAGAGTTGCTCGGAGTAGATCCACGCATGGCTGATCAGGAAGAAGGCGATCTGGACGTCCAACTGCGGCTCTGCGCCGAGCAGCGCGCGCGTTGGCTGCAGGCAAATGCGGCGCAGGACGAGGTTCGCGAGCGCATCGCCAAGCTGGTGGCGCGCGAACAGCACCACCGCCGGCGGGCCGAGGCAGCTGCCGAAGAGCTTGCCTCGTGTCGTTCGTTCTGGCCGTCGGCGTTGTGGGCGCGCTGGACGGGAGCCGCGGAGCAACAGGCGATCGCCGCCAAGGCTGTCCTCGAGGAAGCGCGCAAGGAATGCGATGGGCTCGATGGGCAGCTTGCCGAGGCGCATGCCGAACTGGACCGCCACGGCGCGACGCTGCGCGTCCTGGCCGGCGTCCCGGAGCGGCATGCCACGTTGTTGCGCGCGAAGGACGCCGCGCTGCGGGCGAACGGCGGCGAACTCGCGGACCGTGCCGAGGCCGCCGCAGCGGCGATCGCCGAGCTGCAACGCGAACAGCAGGCCGTGCAGCGTTTGCTGGAGCATGCCCGCAGTGCGGAGGGCTCGCTCGAGAACGCGCGCGACCTGCTGCAGGGCGCGCGCCATGCCGGCGCCCTGGACCTGCTGACGAACAACGTGCTGCTGGCCAACGCCAAGTTCCGCACCTACGACCAGGCCCGCGGCGCCATGCTGCGGGCGCAGCAGTCGATGCAGCGGGTCGTCGACGACGTCGGCACCGAAGGCGAGGCGCTCGGACGCATCGACATCGCCGGCGGGCTGCGGCTGGCCGACATTCTGCTCGATGGCCTGCTCGTGCAGATGCTGACGCTGTCGAAGATCGACAACGCCGCCGATCTCGTGCGCGACGTGCTGCCGAAGGTGCGCGACATGGCCCTGGGCCTGGAACGGCGCCTGCAGGAACTCGGCCGCGGTCGCGCCGCCGCCGAGTCCGCCCGCATCGCGTGGCTCGAATCGGTGAGCGGGTAGAGTGCGCCGACCATGAAGGGATCGCCGTTCGCCACGCTCGCGTTCACTGCCACGCTCACGTTCCTCGCCGCCGGCTGCACGTCGACCGTGCTCGCGCCGACGCCTGGCGCCGAAGGCTTCGACCAGTCGCTCACCGGTTGGCGTACCGACAGCACCGGCGGCAGCGGGCCGAGTGCGACGTGGGGCACACGGCCCGACGCCCAGGCGATCAGCGCGCCGAACGTGGTGGGCATGCAGGCGGTGAACCACGCCGACGACGACCGCTTCAACCTGTTCTGGACCACGGGCAGCGTCGCCGACGGCCACGTTGCGGTCGCGGTGCGCGCCGATGCGGGCGTGGTCGACCAGGGCGGTGGACCGATGTGGCGCGTGCAGGACGCGAACAACTACTACCTGTGCCGGCTCAACCCGCTCGAGTCGAACTTCCGCGTCTACGTGGTGAGGGGCGGCGTGCGGCGGCAGCTGGCAACGGCGAAGTTCGAAGCGAAGGCCGGCGCATGGCATCGCCTCGCAGCGACCTTCGTCGGCGATCGCATCACCTGCTCGGTCGACGGCCGCGTGCTGCTGGAAGCGCAGGACGCGACGATCTTGCAGGGCGGCGGGCATGGCCTGTGGACCAAGGCCGATGCGCTGACTTCGTTCGACGACTTCGTGATCAAGGCGAAGTCGTAGACGCCACCCGGTCGCTCACGGCAGCACGACTTCGTCGACCACGTTCGTCAGTTCGAACCCGGTCGGCACCACGACCAGTCCTTGCACGTGCAGCGTGACGCCGATCAGGGCGACCGCCGGCGGAATCGCGAGGCTCGACGTCGCAGTGCCGGTTGGCGTGGCGAGCAACGGCAGCGCGACGCTCGACGCCGGCGACAGCAGCAAGCGGCCGCGCACGTCCGGGAATGCGGTCGAAGGGCCGGCCGCGAGCGCGGCCAGCGGCAGCACCAGCGAATTCGCGATCGGCGCCTGCGGGCGCACGAAGAAGCGCACCTGCATGCTGCCGCCCGGCTGCACGCGCTGCAGACTGAGGGCGCTGCGCATCCGGTTGTCGAAGCGTTGCCAGGCCGAGCCGATCTGCGTCAGCAGGTCGACGTCGCCGTCTTCGTCGAGGTCGGCGATCTGCATGCCGAGGCCCGTGACGGCGCTGAGCAGTGCGCTGCCGTCCTGGAACACGCCGTTGCCGGCGTTCACGACCAGGGTGCACGGCGCGTCGCCGGTGAGGATGTCGAGATCGCCGTCTTCGTCGATGTCGACGAACTGCAGTCGGGAGAACCCGCAGCCGGCGGGGAAGGCGCCGTCCACCCGCGTGAACGCGCCGCCGCCGAGATTGCGGAACCAGACCGACGCGCCCGACTCGTTGATGACGAAGTCCATGTCGCCGTCGCCATCCAGGTCGGCGGCGCCGCGGCGCCAGACGTAGAGCCCCGGCGTGATCGGCAGCGCCGCCGCGATCGAGAAGGCGCCCTGTCCGTTGTTGTGCAGCACCGGCAAGGTGTTGCCCGACTGCCCGGCGAGCAGATCGCGGTCGCCATCGCCGTCGAGGTCGGCGAAAACGAAGTCGTTGGCGCTCGCCATCGGCGGCAGGCCGGGCAGCAGGCCGGCGTCCACCAACGTCCCGTTGCCGACGTTCAGGATCAGGACCAACTGGCCGTTGCCCGCCGGCGTCAGCATGTCGATGGCGCCATCACCGTTCACGTCGCCGACCCGCACGGCGTACGAATGCGTGCCCAGCGCCACATCCTGCACCGCCGTCAAGTTGCCCAAGCCGTCGTTCGCGAAACGTTGCAGCGGTACGTAGGGCGGCGTTGTGCCGCCCGCGTTGCCGAGCACGAGGTCCTGATCGCCGTCACCGTCGAAGTCGGCGATCCACCCGCTGCGGTAGTTCGTTCGCGCGCCAGGGATCCCACGGCGCGAGAACCGGCCGCGCCCGTCGTTGTGCAGGAACTCGCGGTCACCCGGGGAGACCACGTCGACAAGGCCGTCGGCGTCGAGGTCGCCGAGCGCCACTTCGTCCGGGTAGTACGAGTTTGTCCCCAAGGGCCCAGGCTGGATTTGGGGGTCGTGGAATGGCTGCGGCGCGGCTCCATACAGCGTGCGGACCTGGCTGTTGGCGAACACGGCCACGACATCGGTGGCGCCGCGTGAAGCGCCGTCGCCCAGGGCAACCGTCGACACACCGATGAGTCCTGCGTACCGGAGCGCCGTCAAGCGCGTGAACGAGTGGTTGCCGTCGTTGCGCGCCCAATCGACCGTGTACTGCGAACGCACCACGAGGTCCGGGTCGCCGTCTTCGTCGAGGTCGCCGACGAGCACTTCGTAGGCCGGTCCGCTGTTCGGAATCACCGCCGGCTGCAGCAACCAGCCGGTCGGTTGGTTCCACAGCACGTCGATGGTGTTGCCGTTGGCGAACGCAATGTCGATGCGGCCATCGCCGTCGTAGTCCGCACACGCCGCGTCGATGCCGGTCGCGGTGAACGAACCCACCGCGGTGAAGGTGCCCAGGTGGTTGTTGAGCAGGGCCGCGCCGCTCGGGGAAGCGATGACCATGTCGAGGTCGCCGTCGCCATCGCGGTCGAACAGCTCCGGCCGGGCGTTCGGCAATTGCGAGACGATGGTGGGGTTGCCGATGACGGCGTTGCCGAGGTTGCGCCCCACCTGCACGCCGGTCGTGGTGCCGAGCACCGCGTCGGGCAGGAGGTCGCCGTTGACATCGCCGGTCGTGCACGTGTTCGTCGAGCCGGGCAAGAAGCTCGGCGATTGCCCAAGCCACGTGAACACACCGCCGTTGTTGCGCACGATGCCGTACGGCACCGGGAAGCCGCCGCCGGTCGCGCCGACAAGTACGTCGCGATCGCCGTCGCCGTCGAAGTCGACCCAATGCGCGGCGGTGATGACGTTCGGCAACAGGTCGAAGGTGGTCCAGGTGGCGTTGGGCCCTTGCCGCAGCACCGAGAACGAGATCGGGCCATTCACGGCCGCGTCTTGGTCGCCGTCGTTGTCGCTGTCGCCCAGGGCGACCACGGTCCACGCGGCCTGCGGCAATTCGGGTGAAACCCTGCCAGTGAAGGTCGCGAACTGCTGGGCGACGAGGCCGCCGGCGCAGCAGGTGATGGTGAGCAGTGATCGCATCGGTGGCACGGAGTCGAGGTCGCTGGGGGCGGGATGCCCATGTCGCCGACGGTGGAGCATGGGGCCCGCGTTGGGCGTTCAGCAAGAAGCGGACCTTGGCTGCCCCGCCGGCGGATGGCGTGCCAGGGGGCCGGTGGGTGTCGGCAAGTCGGCGCGTGCGGCGACGTTCCGACGCACTCCAGGAGCCCATGGCAGCGGCGCGTGGGCGTCGCCGGGCGATCCTGCGATTGTGGCTGGGGTTTCGGTGGCTGGGTTCGCTGGTGAGGGGACCAAGGCATTCCATGAACTCACCCCTCCTCACGTCCCGTTCCCTTCTCCTTGCCGCCAGCTTGCTTGCGGCGCCCACCGTGGCCCAGGTCGTCGCCTACCACGACCAGAGCAGCGCTTCGCACCAGGCCAACTTCGCCAACCTGGAGCCGCAGGGCTACCGGATGATCGCGCTGTCGATCTACGGCACCACGGTGACCCCGCAATACGCCGCCGTCTGGGTGCAGCGCGCCGGTCCGGGCTACGTCGCGTTCCACGACATGACGGCGGCCCAATACCAGGTCTTCGCCAACACCAACTTCGCGCTCGGGTATCGCCCGAAGGTCCTCACGGCGATGGGCAGCGCGGCCAATCCGCGCTTTGCGGGCAGCTGGGAACTGACCAACGCCGCCGGTTGGACCAGCCACGGGCTGACCGAGGCGCAATACCAGGCCGAACGGACCCTCGCGCAAAACCAGGGGCTCGACGTCACCGCGGTCGACATCTACGGCACCGCCGCCGATCCGCGCTACATCGTCGCGTTCGGGCCGGTCGCGGTCGGCCAGCACGAAGTGGTGAGTGCCAACGTCGGCGATTTCCAGGAACACTTCGACGCGCTCAGCGACGGCCACAACCGGCCGGGCATCGTCGCGTTCAACGACAGCAACCGCTTCGTGTCGACGTGGCGCGTCGAAGACGTCGGCGACTGGGTCGCGCACCACGACATGACGTCGGCGCAGTACCAGGCCAACTTCAACGCCTACATGCTGCAGAACCGCTACCCGATCTCGCTGCAGGCGTCGGGCAGTGGTGCCGGTCGTCGCTTCGCGGCGGTGTGGGCCGCGACCGACCTGCCGCTGCCGATGGTGTGGAACGCCGTCGGTCCGACCGTGCCGCAGTTCGCGCCGTTCGACGCGTGGGTGCAGAACTGGATGACGCAGAACGGCACGCGCGCGGCCCAGCTGGCGATCGTGCGCGACGGCCGGCTCGTGCATGCGCGCGGCTACACGCGGGCGCCGGTCGGTTACCCGACCACGCTGCCGACGAGCCTGTTCGAGATCGCGTCGTGCACGAAGCCGCTGACCAGCATCGCGGTGCACCAGCACTTCGCGACCAACGCGATGAACCCCGGTGAGTCGATGCTGTCGTACTTCCCGAACGTGATCGCCAACGATCCGCAGTGCGCGCAGATCACGCTGCACCACCTGCTGACCCACCAAGGTGGTTGGGATCGCAACCTCTCGGCGGATCCGATGGTCGGCATCGACAAGACGATCGCCGACGCGTTCTTCCAGCCGCTGCCGATCAACAAGTTCCTGATCTACCGCTACCAGGTCGGCACGCAGTCGCTCGACTTCGCGCCCGGCACGCAGTCGCAGTACAGCAACTTCGGGTTCTCGGTGCTCGGGCAGGCGCTGGAACAACGCAACGCCGGCATGACCTACGCGCAGATCATGCAGCAGCGCGTGTTCTCGCCGCTCGGCATCACGCGGCCGCGCATCGCCGACTCCGACGCGCTGCACCCCGGCGAAGTGCGCTACCACCCGTGGACGCCGATGCTGCGCCGCAGCGTGCTCGACAACAACCAGCCGTGGGTCGCCGGCCAATACGGCGACTTGAACAAGGAGAACATGGACTCGCACGGCGCGTGGGTCATGGCGGCGCCTGACTACGCGAAGGTGCTCGCGGCGTTCGACCTCGGCGGCAGCAACCCGCTGCTCGACCAGGCGCAGACCGACGCGATGTGGACGGTCCCGGCGGGCTACAACACGGTGATGCGGGGCTGGTACCGCAAGAACGTCAGCGACGGCATGGGTGGGCAGGTGGAGATGAGCCACCACAACGGCCTGCTGTGGGGCGCGACGTCGTTCATCGCGCGGCGCGCCGATGGGCTGTCGTTCGTGTTCTTGACCAACGGCGACCGCAACACGCTGGGCGGCGACGTGCACGGCGAGCAACTCAGCAACATCGCCAACACGATCTCCCTGTGGCCGACGACGTGCGCGTTCCCGCAGGTCTACCTGCCGTGCTTCACGCATGTGCCCGGCAGCGTGGCGACGTTCGGAGTGGCCTGTGGCAGCACCGCGGTGATGCCGCTGCAGTTCAGCGTGGCGGGGACGCCGGAAGTCGGCGAGGACATCACGTTCAACCTGACGAGCGCGCCGTCGAACCGGATCGCGATCACGGCGATCGGCGTGCAGCAGGTGGCGGTGCCGCTGGCGGGCGTCGGCGCGCCGGGTTGCTGGCTCTACACGGATCCGGCGATCAGCCTGGTCGCGGTGACGAACGCGCTCGGCGCGGCGTCGATGCCGTGGAGCGTGCCGGCGGTGCCGGCGGCGATCGGCCTCACGCTGACGACGCAGGGTGCGGTTCTCGATCCGGGTGCGAACGCGCTCGGGCTGCGCACGACGCGCGGTGTGAACATCACGCTCGGCGGCTGGCAGTAG
>SXPB01000083.1 GCA_005776475.1 Planctomycetia bacterium | reverse complement strand
TTCATCGACGAAGAAGGGCGCACGGTGCACGCCGACCTGATCACCGTGCTGCTGGCGCGCGGCATGCTGCAGCGGCATCCGGGCAAGGGCATCATCTACGACCTGCGCTCGTCGAAGGTGGTGCCCGAAGAGATCGTCAAGATGGGCGGCCGGCCGGTGCGCGAGCGAGTCGGCCATTCGTTCATGAAGGAGACGATGCGCAAGACGGACTGCATCGGCGGCGGCGAGTTGTCGGGGCACTTCTACTTCGCCGAGAACTTCTTCACCGACTGCGGCGTGCTGGCGGCGGTGCTGGTGTTGAACCAGTTGAGCGCCGAGAAGAAGACGCTGAAGCAGGCGGCGGATCCGCTGCGCAAGTACTTCGGCACCGGCGAGATCAACTTCAAGGTCGCCGACAAGGACGCCTTGATGAAGCAGGTGGAAGTGAAGTTCGGCAAGGAACCAGGCGCCGTGGTCGACTTCCTCGACGGCGTCACGGTGACGTGCCCGCAGTGGTGGGTGAACGTGCGGCCGAGCAACACCGAGCCGTTCCTGCGCATGTGCCTCGAGGCCGACACGCCGGCGCTGATGGAACAGAAGAAGGCCGCGCTGATGGCCGTGCTCGGGCACCCGGCGGATCACTGATCCGCCCGGCGGCGGTCACTGCACCGACTGCCACCACGTGCGCAGGGTCAACACGCCGGCCGAGCGATCGGCCGCGTTCGGCTCGTAGCCGCACTTCGCGAAGTCGAAGCGTCGGTACGGGAACAGGTCCCGCATCAGCTGCTGCAGCGCCGTCCACGCGTTCTGCCGCACCTGCGCGTCCGGGGCGTCGAGGCAGTCGATCAATACCGGCACCACGCTGCGCTCGCGGAAGCCGCCGAGCACGCGCGCAGCTTCGGCGCGGTGCTTGCCCTCGACCTTGGCGAGCGCCAGCGCCGCCGGCAGTCCGGACAGGTCGTCGCGCCGGCGCAGCACGTCGGCGGCGGCGAGCTTCGGTTCGGGGTCGTTGCCCGCCAGCATCGTCTGCAGGTCCTTGCTGTCGAGGCCGCCAGCCATCGTGGCGAGTTCGGCCAAGGCCCCTTTCCTGGCCGCTTCCGCGCCTTCGGTGAGCAGCGAACGCAGGGCCTCCACCAAGGACTCCGGCGAATGCGTACGGACCAACGCCACCAGGCTGGGGACGTCGTGCTGCGACCGCGCCGTGCGCAGCGCCTTCTCGAACACCGGCGCCAGCACCTTCGGGTACTTGCGCGCGCGCTCGAACAACCGGTCGAGTTGCCAGAACGTCTGCGGCTCGGCGGTGAGCGCCTTGGCCAGTTCATTGGCCGCGCCTTCGCCGTCCGCTTCCGCTGCGATCCACGCCAGTGCGGCGAGTCTCCCCTTCGACTCCTGGTTCGCCGCGAGTGCTCGCACCGCCGCCAGCGTCGCCTTGCTGCGGGTCCGTTCGCTGCGCTCGAGGTGTTCGAGCACGTTGATGACGAGGTGCTGCGGGGCATCGGCCGCGAGCCAGCTTCGCAGAATCTCGTGCAGACGCGCATCCTCGAGCGAATACAGGAACGACAGCACCGACGATCGTTCCGCCGTCGGCAACTCGTCGAGCGCCTTGCACAGCACCGGCACGCGCTCCTTCTCGCCCGCGACCACCAGCCGCGCGGCGGCTGCAGTACGTAGCTTCGGCCAGTCGCTGCCGAGCAGTTTCATGTAGACCGGGCGCGTGGTGTCGAACAACTGCTGTTGCAGCAGATACAGCGCGAACTGATGGCCGTCGGCCGGCATCGATTCGAGGCGCTTGCCGAGCAGGGCGACGATCTCCGGATCGCGGCGGCGGATCAGGTCGTTGTAGGCCTGCGCCCGCAGCCCGGCGTCGGTGCCGCCGAGTTCGTCGACGAGTTGTTCGAGCGACTTCTGGGCCGGCAACGCCGCGGCGACGAGGCAGGCGAGCGCGAGGGCACGGGACGCGGTGCGCATCAGCGGCCTCCGGTGGTGGGGCCGGTCGCGCCACCGCTGCTGCCGCCTTCGCGCGGCGGGCGCTTTGGCGTCACCGGTCCGTTCGGTTCGCTGTCGGTCTTGGGCCGGTTGCGCGGCAGCTTGCCGGTGATGCCGGGGAAGGTCGGCCAGAACTGGGCAATGCCGTTGCGACGCAGCGCGTAGCCGAACTGGCTCTTGGCGTACCTGGCTTGGAACGCCGAGTAGACGCGGTCGAGTTCGACCAGCTCCGGCACCAGCTCCTTGCCGCCCGCCAGCTCGACGCCGAAGAACGGCTTCACGCCGTGGCACAGACAGAGATTCGACCAGCCGATGCCGACCGGGCGGTCGTCGCGGTCGAGGTTGCGCACTTCGGGGGGCAGCGGCTCGGGCTCACCCTTGTCGAACAGGGCCGGCGCCACGTCCCGGCAGAAGCCGGCGAAGGAGAGCAGGTTCACGCGCGTCAGCTGCAGCAGCACGCGCGTGTAGCGCGCCCCGGCTTCGGCGCGCGCGAGCCCACTGCCGGCGGGGATCTTGTCGAGCTTGGCGACGAGCTGCTCGGCGAGCACCTTGCACTTCGCGGCGGCCTCCTCGGCGCGTTTGGCGGCGCGCTCGAAGTTGGCGGTGTCGTTGAGGTCGAGGTCGCGCCCGGGGCGCGCCCGATCGGCTTCGGCGGTGATCGTCAACCGCACCGCGGGGTTGTCGCGCACGAGGCCGGCATCGGCCGCCGCGCGCCACGTTTCGACCATGGCGCGGAACCACGGATCGGCGCCGAGTTCCTTCATCGCCTCCTGCCGCGAAGTCGCCAACGGCCCCAATTGGCCCAGCAGTTGTTCGTTCCACGCGTCGTCGGGGGGCAGGTGGTCGCCGGTGCAGAACAGGCAACGCGACAGATAGGAGCAGTCGTGCGCCGTCTGCGGCGCCGTCGAATGCAGGAACACCTTGCCGTTGGTGGCGGCCGCGAGCCGCGACAGGCCCCACATCGCAAACCCCGCCGGCGTCATTTCGTTCGCCGCCGCGATCTGGAACAGCCAGCCCCACGGCACGTCGATCACCGCGCTGTCGCCGCCGGTCAACGTGGTGCCGCGCGGCTTCTCCTGGTACGGCCGGGCCGCCCAATAGCTGTCGGCCAGCGTCGTCTCCGAGGTCAGCACGACCACGCGCACCTTCTGCTTCTGCAGCACCGACACCGTCTGTTCGACGTCGTCTTCGACGTCGCCGTTGTCCATCGTCACCAGCAGCAGCACGCGTTCGGTGGCGCCGCTGAAGGTCGCGGCGGCGGCGCGCACATCGGCATATACATTCAAGAACTCGGCGGCGGGTCGTTGCAGGGCCGCGCGCAGCGCCGTGACGACGGTCGCGTGTTCAAGCGTCGGCGGCGTCACCACGCAGCCCTTCTGGCCGACGACGCCAAGTCCGATGCGCGTCGTCGTCAGGTTCTTGCCGTGCTTCAGCAGAGTGTCGGCGAACGCAGTCGCGAAGCCCTGCTCGGCCAATGCGGCGCTGGGATCGACCACGACCAGGATCGTGCGGCCGTACTGTTCGACCGGACTGCCGAACACGACATCGAGCGGTCGGGTCAGCGTGCGCCCCGGTTCGGTGATCGCCGCCGCGGTCGGGAGCTGGGCGGGAAGCGGCGCCAGCACCAACACGGCAATGGACGCAAGCCTGTCGAGGAGTCGCATGGGCCGCAGGATACCGGCGTTGCCCCAGGCACGCTTGCTCTGGGGCAGTGCTTGCTGTCCGCTGCGGTGCCCATGCATCCGCGCCCGTCCGGCATCGTCACGCTGCTCACCGACTTCGGCCTCGCCGATCCGTATGTCGGCATCCTGAAGGGGGCCCTGCTGCGGGCGGCGCCGAAGGTGACGATGGTGGACCTGTGCCACGACGTGCCGCCGCACGACCTCGTGACGGGCGCGTTCTTCGTGGGCGCCACGATCGGCCGCTTTCCGAGCGGCACCGTGCACGTCGCGGTCGTCGACCCGGGCGTGGGCACGGCGCGGGCGCTGCTCGCGGTCGCGGCGCACGACAACTACTGGCTCGGTCCCGACAATGGCCTGTTGTCGCCGCTGTGGCAGCCGGAAGGGCGCGAGGCCGATGTGCGCCAGATCGATGTCGACCATCTCGGGCTGCGCCCGGAGTCGCGCACGTTCCACGGCCGGGACCTGCTGGCGCCGGTTGCGGGTTGGCTCGCGGGCGGTCGCTTTGGCTTCTCGGCGCTGGGACCGCGGTTCGCACCGCAGCAGACGTTGCCCGCCCAGGCCACGCCCCGCGTCGTGCACGTCGATCGTTTCGGCAACCTGATTACGTCGCTGCGCGCGGAGCCGTTCGCGACGGCCGGCGGCGTGCGCCTCGGCGGGCGCAGCATTCCGCGCCATGGCACCTACGGCGACGTGCCGCCGGGCAGCTTGCTCGCCTACGTCGGTTCGTTCGGTCTGGTCGAAGTGGCGCAGCACGGCGGCAGCGCTGCCCGCTCGCTCGATCTTGCGCGCGGGGCTCCAGTGGAACTGCTCGGCCCGTAGACTGGCCGCCCGCATGAGTGCACAACCCACGCAGAGCCAGAAGGTCGTCCGCCTCGTCGGTGTGCCGATGGACCTCGGTGCCGGCCGTCGCGGCGTCGACATGGGGCCATCCGCCATCCGCATCGCCGGCGTCAGCCAGGGCCTGCGGCAACTGGGATTCCAGGTCGAAGACGACGGCGACGTCGGTGTGCCCGCCCCCGAGACGCGCGACCCCGGCAGCCCGAACGCCCGCTACCTCGAGCCGATCTACCACGTCTGCAATCGCTTGCGCCTGCGCGTGCGCCGCTGTCTCGAGGCCAGCGAGATTCCGATCGTGCTCGGCGGCGACCACAGCATCGCGATCGGCACCGTGTCCGGCATCGCCGAGCACTACAGGAACCGCGGCCAGAAGGTCGGCCTGATCTGGGTCGACGCGCACGCCGACATGAACACGCCGGAGAGTTCGTTGTCCGGCAACATCCACGGCATGCCGCTCGCGACGTTGTGCGGCATGGGGCACCCGCGCCTCGTCGAGATGGGTGGGTTCTGGCCCAAGGTCGATCCGAAGAACGTCTGCCTGATCGGGATCCGCGACATCGACGAAGCCGAGCGGCGCATCGTCAAGCAGTCGGGCATCCACGCCTACACGATGCGCGACGTCGACGAACGTGGCATGCGCGCGATCATGCAGGAGTCCATCGGCTTCGCCACCGCCGGCACCGCCGGCTTCCATGTGTCGTTCGACCTCGACGGCATGGATCCGCGCGACGTTCCCGGCACCGGCACGCCGGTGAAGGGCGGCATCAGCTGGCGCGAAGCGAACCTGCTGATGGAGATGGTCAGCGACACCGGCGCGATGACGAGCCTCGAGATCACCGAGCTCAATCCGATCCTCGACGTGAAGAACCAGTCGGGGGAAGTGGCGGTCGACGTGATCCTGTCCGCCTTCGGCAAGCGCATCCTGTAGCGGCTACGCGATCAGGAAGAGGCCGCCAGGCGAGTGCCCACCAAGCAGCGGCTCACCGAGCCAGTTCGCGCCAAACGAGCCACGTCGCGTCAGCGCAGCAGCGCATCTGCGGGCGCCGCCGCGGGGCTGCGGGCGTTGTTCGCCCGCGATCTCACCCCGCGTTGCGGCGCCACGAGAAACTCGCAGCGGCGCCACCAGGAACTCAGAAGCTGACGCCGAAGCTGAGTTCGCCGTAGAAGCCCTGGTCGAGCGCGCCCTCGGCCCGGTTGAAGCCGGCGGCTCCCGTCGTCATGTCGTAGTCGCCGGCGACGACCAGGCCCGCCTTCGCCATGAACGCCGCATGGTCGTTCATGCGTGCGACGAGGCCGATGTAGGCCGTGATCTCCTGCACGCGGAGATCATCGCGTTGGTTGATCGATTCGATCGTGTGCACGTGGTACTCAGCGCCGGTGGCGTTGGCGCCGAACAGGATGCCGGTGCTGCTCGACGGCCAGAACGACATCTCGACGCTCTCGGGCGCCAGGATGTCGATGCGGAAGCCTTCGACCACTTCCCAGCTGAAGCCGAGGATCGGCAGCCACGGCGCGTCTTCGTAGACCTGGTTGTAGCGGGCGCCGATCTTGAAGAAGAAGTTGTCGACCGCGCGGAACGTGAACATCCCGTGCGACGGGAAGTCGAAGTCCTCATGGTGCAGCGTGTCTTCGAGGTCCGAGAACGCACCGGGATTCGTCTCCGCTTCGAACAGCACGTTGTCGGTGAGGAACACGCCAAAGCCGAGCTTGGCGCCCGCGCCGACGATCGTCTCGTCACCGATGCCGTTGCCGGCACCGTTGCCAAACGTGCCGAACGCACTCGACGTCAGGTAGCGACGACCATGGTAGTAGGCGCCGAAGGTCAGCCACCCGTCGGGGGCGACCAGCACCGGGAACTCGGCGTCGAGGTCGTAGCCGAGCATGTCGAAGCTGCCGGGCTCGTGGTTGATGCGAGCGTTGGGCAGGATGCGCGCGCGCACATCGAGCTGCGGCACATACCGCTCGCGGCGGTCCATGAACTCGCCGTGGTGCAGTCGGAACAGCTCGTTGAGCGTGTAGTTCGATTGGCCTTGCGGATCCTGCATCCGTTCGTCGAGCGAACGGAACGAATCCGGTTCGTGCTCGAGAGCGCGATCGTGCAGGCCCGAGCCGAGCCGAGGAAGGGAGCCGAAGGAGGAAGCGGGTGCCTGCGCCGCTGTAGAAGCGGCGAGAAGGCACGCGCCGAGAACGACACGTGCGGAGTGGTAACGCATACGCCCTGTCTGACCGTTGTTGACCGGCCGGGATCGTCACCGCCGCGAACGAGGATTCAAGGGCAAGTTCGGTGCGATCGTGGGCCCGTCACCGCTGGAAGATCGGCAGGTACTGCTTGGGCATCTGCAGCAGGATGCAGGCCATCGCCGTGGCGAACTCGTCGCCGGGGCCGGTGCCGTTGCGCCAGCTGCCGTCCGGACGTTGCGCCTCGATCAGGTCGGTGCTCAGGCGCTGGAAGAACGCCCGCAGACGCGGGCCGCCGGCCTGGTAGAAGGCCTGCGCCGCGTAGTAGTTGCCGTACCAGAAGTAGAAGTGGCTGCGGTAGTAGTCAGCCAGGGTCCCGTAGTCCCGGGTCAGGAACTCGAGCACCGGATCGACCAGGTCCGGGTCATGGATGCCGGCCGAACTCAAGGCGGTCAGCGCGGCGGCGTTGATCGCATACTCGTTGGGCTTGCTGTAGGCGCCGCGGCCGACGATCTTGTAGTAGAAGAGCCCCCGGTAGCGGCCGCTGTCGACCCGGCTGGCCTGCACGTAGGCGATCGCCTTGTCGATCGTCTCGACCGGCACCCGGATGCCGATGTTGCGCGCAGCGCGCAGCGACTGCACCTGACAAACCGTCACCGACAGGTCGGTCTCGCGGTCGAACGGGTTGTAACGCCAGCCGCCGTGCGCATTCTGGCTGTCGACGATCAGGTTGACGGCGCGTTCGAGGGTGCCCTTGGTCGTCTCGGTCGCGGCCATGCCGTAGACCTCGGCCAGGAACAGCGTGGCGAACGCGTGGCTGTACATCCGGGTGCCGGCGTCGCTCAGGTAGCCGTTTTCCTTCGCGGTGCGCACCACGTAGTCGTGCGTGCGCTGTACGACGGCCGCATGCGTGCCGCGGTCGGGCAGGTTGCCCCCGGCGAGGAACGCCATGCCGGCGATCGCCGTGACGCCGAGGTGGCCGTGGCCGCTGCGGCGCTGCGCTTCGGGCAGCATGCCCTGCGCCAGCAGTTCGTAGTCGTCCTGCATCTTGTGGCCGACGTAGCCGGTCCAGCAGCCCGTCTCGAGTTGGCGTTCCTTGAGCCAGAGCAGGCCGCGGTCGGCCGCCGCGTTGCACTGCGCCTTCTGTTCGAGCGTGAACCACGCATCGTCGGCGGTCGTGGTTGGCGCCGGGACGGCCTTTGGCGACGGTGCCTTCGGCGTGGGTGCCTGGTCCTGGCACACCCAGGCGAGCACGGCGAGCAGCGTCAGCATCGGGACCTCGGCGCGGGGGGAAGACCGCGGACGGCATTGTCACGATCGACTGCGAAAGCGAAAGGGCCCGCTGCGTCACGCTTGCGTGTCGCCGGGGCGAACGTCCATGGTGGGTGCGGGGGCCGGCCAGCCGGCGCTCACCACTGGTCGGCGTGCCAGAGGCCGAGCGCCGCTTCCGCCTCCGGCTTGCTCGGGCTGCACTCGACGCCGACGAAGCCGCGGTAGCCGAGCGCGTGCACTTCCTTCAGCACGCGCGGGTAGTGGATCTCGCCGGTGCCAGGTTCGGTGCGGCCCGGATGGTCGGCGAGCTGCACGTAGCCGAGCTGGTCGTAGCCGTCGCGCAGGTGGCCGCAGAGGTCGCCTTCGCTGATGTGGCAGTGGTAGAGGTCCCAGTTGATCTTCACCATCGGCGAACCGACTGCGCGGCAGATCTTCACCGCGGCCTCGCTGCCGTAGAGGCAGTGGCCCTTGTGGTCGACGCGGATGTTCATCGGCTCGAGGATCAGCATCACCTTCTCGCGTTCGGCGATCGGCGCCGCGAGCTTGAGGCCGGCGACGATCTGCTCGTGCATCTCGGCCTGCGTCATGCCCTTCACGTCGTTGCCGCCGACGACCGTCATCATCGGGCAACCAAGCTCGTGCGCGACCTTGCACGACGCCTCGATCTCGGCGGTGAACTTCTCGTGGTTCTTCGCCTGGTTGAGGCCCGGCGAGAAGCCCCACGCGGTGAACTGCGCCACCGTCATGCCGAGTTCCTTGGTGAGCTTCGCGATCGCGGCGATGTCCTTGCCGCGCCACGGCCAGAACTCGATCGCCGGGAAGCCGAGTGCGTGCGCCTGCTTGATGCGATCCAGGAACGGCAGGCCGCCCCACCACATCTCGACGTTGGCGGCGAACTTCGTCTTCGGCGTCGCCGCCGGCTTCGGTGGGCGAGCCTTGGGATCCTGCGAAGGGCTTCGCGTCGCGAGGGACGCGGCGGCAGCGGTCGGAACGGCGGCGAGCACGGCGCGGCGGGATAGCGTCATGGCGGCGTTGTAGCCGACCATGCCCGCGTCAGGCGAGCAGGCCCTTCATCACCTTGCCGAACACGTCGGTGAGCCGCAGGTCGCGGCCGCCCCAGCGGTAGGTGAAGCGTTCGTGGTCGATGCCCAGCTGCCACAGGATCGTTGCGTGCAGGTCGTGCACCGAGACCGGATCCTGCACCGCCTTGTAGCCGAACTCGTCGGTGGCGCCGAACGACGTGCCGGGCCGGAAGCCGCCGCCGGCGAGCCACATGGTGAAGCCGAACGGATTGTGGTCGCGGCCGGTGCTGCCCTGCGCGAACGGCGTGCGGCCGAACTCGCCGCCCCACAGCACGATCGTCTCGTCGAGCAAGCCGCGCGCATGCAGGTCGGCGAGCAGCGTGGCGATCGGGCGATCGACGGTGCGGCAGTTGTCGCGCAGGCCTTCCTTCAGGTTGCTGTGTTGGTCCCAGCGGTCATGGTTGTTCTTCGGGCACGTCAGTTCGACGAAGCGGACGCCGCGTTCGACCAGGCGTCGGGCCAGCAGGCACTGCCGGCCGAAGATGCGCGTCTGCTCGCACTCGTCGTCGAGTCCGTAGGCAGCCTGCAGCCGCGTCGATTCCCCGGCCAGGTCGGCGAGGTTGGGCACCGCGCGCTGCATGCGGAACGCCAGTTCGTGGTTGGCGATCGCGGCGTCGATGGCGGGGTCGCTGCCGTTGCGCGCCCGACTCGCTTCGTCGAGCGCACGGGTCAAGGCGATCTTCTTCGCCTGCCGCTCCGGTTGGTCCTCGCGCGCCGCGATGTTCGGCACCATGGCGCCGCGCATGCCGAACACCGAGCCCTGCGCCTGCGCCGGCAAGAAGCCCGAATGGAAGCAGTCGATGCCGCCCGGGGGGATCAGGCCGCCGTTGAGCACCACGAACGCGGGCAGGTCGTCGCAGTCGCGGCCGAGGCCGTAGCCGATCCACGCACCGAAGCTGGGCCTGCCCTGCAGGCCGTGGCCGGTGTGCAGGTAGTAGTTGGCGTTGGTGTGCTCGCTGAACTCGGCGGTGACCGAACGCACCACGCACAGGCGATCGGCCTGTTGCGAGAGGTGCGGCAACAGGTCGCTGATCCACTGCCCGGAGGCGCCGTGCTGCGCGAACTTCGCGACCGGCCCGAGCGTGCTGCCGTTGTCGTTGAACTGCGTCGGTTCCATCGGCAGCGCGAACGGCTTGCCGTGTTCGGCGATGAGGCGCGGCTTGTAGTCGAACAGGTCCTGCGGGCTCGGGCCGCCGTCCATGTAGAGGAAGATCACCGACTTCGCGCGCGGCGTGTGGTGGCGCACGAGCGCGCCGTCGCCGCCGAGCAGGTGCGCCAGCGGCAGCATCGCAAAACCGTTGGCGGCCTGTTGCAGGAACGCGCGGCGACTCGGCAGCTGGCCGTGGGGTCCGTTCATCGCAGGTACAGGAACTCGGTGGATTGCAGCAAGGCGTGCAGCAGGTCGGTCCAGGCCGTGGCGCCGCCTTCGCTCAGGAACGTGCGGCTGTGGGCGAGTTCGTCGGCATGCGGGGGCCGGCCGAACGCGCGTTGCCAGGCCACGTGCAGCTTCGCCGCGTCGTCACCGGCTGTTGCCGTGAGCGCCGCCGCCCAGACCCCGACCTGTTCGTGCACGAACGCGTCGTTGGCCAGCGCCAGCGCCTGCGCCGGCACGTTCGACACGTTGCGCGCGCCGACCGTCGCGAACGGCGTCGGCTGGTCGAATGCCTGCAGGAACGGCGACAGGAAGTTGCGGCGCACGGCGAGGTAGATGCTGCGGCGGCCGGCGCCGTCGAGTGGCCCGCTGCGGCCGGGACGTCCACGGGCCTCGGTGACACCTTCGAGCGGCAGCGGCACCGACGGTCCGAAGCGGGCCGCATCGAGCCGCCCGCTGGTCGCCAGCACTGCATCGCGCACCGACTCGGCGTCGAGGCGGCGCACGTTCTGCCGGTGCAGCAGCAGGTTCGCGGCGTCCGTGGCGCTGGCGTCGTCCCGCGTGCGGCTGTTCTGCCGGTAGGTGGCCGATGTGCACAACAGGCGCAGCGCGTGTTTGTGCGACCAGCCGCTGCCGCGGAAATCGCGCGCCAGCCAGTCGAGCAGTTCTGGATGCGTCGGCGGATCGCCGAGCGCACCGACGTTGTCGACGCTGCGCACGAGGCCACGCCCGAACAGTTGGTGCCACAGCCGATTCACGCGCACGCGCGGCAGCAAGGGGTCGTCTTCGCGCGTGATCGCCTGCGCCAGCGCGAGCCGGCCGCTGCCGGGGCCGGTCGCCAGCGGGGCTTCGCCGGCCAGCGCCTCCAGGAACCGGCGCGGCACCGGCGCCCCCGGGCGACGATGGTCGCCGCGCACGAACACGTGGCTGTCCTGGCCGGTGCCGTCGCCGAGACTCGGCACCGTCGGCGACACCGGCAGCAACTTCTGGTTGCGGTCGAGGTTCGCGGCCAGTTCGGTGATCGCCGCGGGGAACGGCGCGAACGCGGGGGGCGGCAACGTCGGACCGGCGGGGCCAGGTGGCTCGGCGAACGGACTCGCGAGCACCGCCTGCACCGCGAGCCAGCCGTCGGCCGGATGCTGGCCGCCGTTGTGGTTTGGGTCGGCGAGGTCAGGGGCCCGTTGGTCGATGAACGCAACGTGCGCCGTTCGGCCTTGCCACGGCAGCAGGTCGAACTTCAGCCAGCGCGCTTCGGGATGGTCGAGCGACGTGTGCAGGTTGCCGTAGATCGGATCGCGCACCAGGTGGAAGCCATCGACGACGACCTTGATCCGGCTGTGGCGACCGGCGGCGCGCACGTGCAGGTA
>SXPB01000082.1 GCA_005776475.1 Planctomycetia bacterium | reverse complement strand
GGCCCTTCTTGCCCATCACGATCGCCGTGCCGGTGTCCTGGCAGCTCGGCAGCACCATGCCCGCCGACACGTTCGCGTTCTTCAGCAGCTGCAGGGCGACGAAGCGGTCGTTGGCGGAGGCCTCGGGATCGTCGAGGATCGCGCGCAGTTGCTGCAGATGGCCGGGCCGGAACAGATGGCTGATGTCGCGGATCGCGGCGAACGTCAGCTGCCGCAGCGCCTCGGCGGAGACTTGCAGGATCTGGCGCCCGCCGACGTGCAGCGTGGAGACGTGGTCCTTCGTCAGCAGGCGGTACGGCGTCGGATCACTGGCGAGGTCGAACAGCGGCTGGTGCACGAACGGCATTCCTGCAGCTTCCCGTGCCGCCGGCCGTGAATCCAGCGAGCTACCGCATGCGTGGCGGCGCGTACTTGCGAATGCACTCGCCGGCGACCGCATCGCACGCGGCGGCGGCGTCGCCCTGGTTGCAGGCGACCAGCACGCCGAACTTCGCGTCCGGCGCGAGCCAGGCGACGCAGAACCACATCGTGTTGCTGCCCGTGTGCGTGAGGATCGGCCCCTGCGCCCAACCACGCTTCGTCACGTTCCAGCCCAGCGCGTATTCGCCCCCGGGCGGCGTGCGCATCGCGGCCAGCGTCGCTTCGGCGAGCAACGGCTTGCCATCGGGCCCCGGCAGGCCGAGGTGCAACCGCGCGAACTTCGCCCAATCGCGCAACGTCATGTGGGCGGTGCCGGCAGGGCCGAGTGCGGGCGGATTGTCTTCGAACACGGCAACGCGACGAGCCAGCGTGCGGCGATGTCCGAACGGCTGCACCACGGCGTCCTTGTCGCCGGGAATGCCAAAGCCGCCACTCGTGATGCCGAGCGGCGCCCACAGCTCCCGCTGCAGCAGCTCTTCCCACGCCGCGTCGCCAAGGCGTTCGGCGATCGAACCTGCGACCATGTAGCCGGCGTTGCTGTAGAGGTACGTGGCCCCGGGCTCGGTCCTCGGCTCGACGCGCAGCATCGCCGTCGCGGTCTCGGTGCGCGCTTCGCGCAACGTCCCCTGCCACTCCCACAATCGTCGCCACAGGTCACCCGGCGGGCCGCCGGGCAGACCGGCACGATGCGCAAGCAGTTGCTGCACGGTGATGGAACGGCTGCGTTCGTGCATGCCGGGACGCAGGTCGGGCAACGCCTCCGCAACGGTCGTCGTCCACTGCAGCTTGCCCTGCTCGACGTAGCGCGCGAGCAACGTCGCCGTCATCGCCTTCGTGCACGAACCGAGGTGCCAGCGATCGTCGACGGTCACCTTGGCCGCGTCGTCGATCTTGCGCACGCCATCGACCCCGAGCGCCACCAGCGTGCCGTCGACCAGCACCGCGGCACCAAGCGCCGGCACGTCGTGCTTCTGGCGGATCGGGGCGAGCAGTTCGGCCAGATCGACGAGGCCGGCGGGCGCCGGCGCTGCCTTTTCCGCCTTCTCTGCCTGGCCGGGCATGGCGCCGACGAGCCCAACGACGAACAATGTGACGGCACACGGGAACCGGACCATGCGGCGAGCATTGCTGCGCCGCGGTCGCCGTTCCAGCCAAAGCCGTTCCATCTGCCATGCACCCCCTTGCTCCGCTCGCCGCGCTCGCCCTGCTCCTCGCCGCCGCCATCGCGCAAGAGCCACAGCCCTTCCTGCTCGGCAATCGCCTGCTCGATGGCAAGGAACTGAAGGAAGTCGCGACGCTGCCGCCGGGCGCGATCGCGCGGCCGCAGTGGCGCGCGGACGGCACAGCGCACCACGCGGCCGGTCTCGTCGATCCCGCGCGGCGTCTGCTGCTCGCGGCCGATGCGAAGGAACTGCGTCTGCTGCGCATCGGCGGCGACGTGGCCTGGCAGCAGCCGCTCGCCGAAGTTCGCCTGCAGGACCCGGTGCTGCTGCCAAAGGCGGTGCTCGGTCGCGACATCGCGGTGATCCCCGACCACGACGGCCACCTCACCGGCATCGGACTCGGCGACGGCACGCTGCGCTGGCGCAGCAAGACGAACGGCCTCACCGACCCGGTGGCCGACAGTGAACTCGTCGCCGCGCTGGCAACCGACCAGGGCGTGCGGCGCCTGCGCGCGTTCGCCCTCGGCAACGGCGCGCCTGCATTCGACCAACCCGTCCCCAAAGACGCGAACTTCGTGACCCTCGGCCCACACGGCATCGTGGCCGGTGGTCCTGGCGGCGCCATCGTGTTGGCGCGCGGCGGGCCGAAGCTATTTGCGATCGCTGCGCCGGTGCGGCAAGCACTCGCCGATGCGAGTGGCTATTACCTGCTGCTCGACGCCGAGGTCGTCGCCTTCGATCGCAACGGCAAGGAACGGTGGCGACGTCCGGAGGCTCACGGCCATTTCGATTGCGCGCGACTCGCGTTCGGAACGTCGGGTTACGTGCTGGTCGTGCGGTTCCACCGAATGGCCGACGACGGCGCCCGCGTGGTCGCACTCGATCCCGAAGCCGGCGAGGTTGTCTGGCAGCGTGAGTTGCCGCCACTCGGCGTCGACCACTCGAAGTACTGGCACGAGGTAGTCGCGTATTCGCGCGGCGATGCCGTCGCGATCGCCAGCCACGCCGCCGGCGGCCAGTGGCTGGCGGTGCTCGGCGGCAGCGACGGCGAAGTGCGGCAGCGCGTCACGTTCCAGAACTGACGCGTCGCCGGCGCCCCTACTGCAACTCCCAGCGCACGCCCGCACCGGGCTTCGGCACCCGCGTGCGCCGTTCGTCGCTCGCTTCGACACCGTCAATCGTCAACAGGATGTCGTCGGCGACGCGCCCATCGAGGTGGTAGCTGTGTTCGGTGAAGCCACCGACGATCGCGCTGCAATCGACCTGCTCGATCTTGTCCGGCAACAACGCCGAACGCGACGCGCCGTAGGTGCCGAGCCGCTCCGGGTTGCCCTTCGTGTAGTCGCTGATGCGCAACGCCAGGTCGCCGGTGTTGTGGTAGACGGTGACGAGCCGCGCCAGCTGGTGCAGGTCGCCCATCGCCTGCCCCGGCTCCAGCACCGCGCCATCAACGTCGGGCGCACACAAGAACACCGCCTCGAACAAGCGCGGCAGCGACGGGCCGACGTTGAACTCGCGCATGCGTTCGAGGGTGTTCTGCAGCACGAAGTTGCCCATCGAATGGCACAGCAAGTGCAAATCCTGGCAGCAGTGCAGCCCACCGAGCGCCGCCAGGTGGTCGCGCAGCTTGAGCAGCCCGCGCGCGAACGCATACCCCGACGCCTTCGCATCGCTGCGGTCGCTCTTGTAGGCGACCATCGGCAACGCCGAACCGTCCGACGGCCAACTGAACAGCACCACCGTGGTGCGCTGCGCGTCGTCACCGATCCCTTCGCGGTTCTGCATGATCTGCAAGGCCAGCGCCGAGCCGACCGCCTCTTCCCACGACACGTTGAAGCCGTGCACGAACACCAGCACGTCGCTGCGCTTCAGCATGTCCTTCTGCAGGTCCGCGAACATCGCCTTGCTGCCGAACTTCGCCGTCGGCTGCACGACGTCGGGCTTGTGCGCCGCGATCTTCTCGGGATACGCCTCGATGCGCGCCTTCGCCGCGGCCTTCGTGCACAGGTCGGCGAGCGCGTTGCCGTCACCTGCACCAAAGCCTGTGTCCGCGGCGATGCACTTCGCGAGCGCCGCGTCGTCGACTTCGACTTCGAGCCAGCCAAAGCGCAGGTTCTCGAGACCGTCCGAAGAGAACGCCTTGCCGTAGCGTTTGGGATGCCAGCGATCGTCGCCTTCATGGGCGCGGTTCGTGGCGAAGTAGAGTCCGAGCGTCACCATCCGCGCAGCATGCGGTCGCGCGGCGGCGTCCGCCACGCTGCGGTCGTCACCAACCGACGCGGGCCGCAGTGGACTCCGACACCGAGATCACCGCCGGCGCGACGTGGGCCCATTGCGCAAACACCGGCAAGCCGAGCAGCGTCGTGGCGTTCGGCACCACCAAGGGCTGCCACGCCGTGCCGTTGCCGGCGGTGATGTGGGCGAGCACGACTTCGGGCATGGCTTGCAGCAGGCAGCCGCCGAACATCGGAAGCGGCAAGGCACCGGCGAAGTCGTCGAGCCCGAGTGCGGTCACCACCAGCGTGTTCGGCGGGCCGACCACACCGAACGCCATCGTCGTGCCGAGTTGGGGCAAACCGCTCGTCATCGCCGCGAGGGACACCGGACCACACGCGCTGCCGAAGAACCGCACGTGCGCGACGGTGGTGGCGCCGAAGATCGCGTCGACCGGTGCACCCGGCAACGTCGCCGACACCACCGTGACCGAACCCGAGAACGGCTCGATCCGGTACAGGAACGGGAACGCCGGCCCGCCCACGCCGAGACCATCGACTGCGTACTGGCCCGCCGGGTGCAGCGCGACAGCCCCACCGTTCGGAATCGCCGGCGATGTTGCGAGTGGTTGCAGCGGCTGGCCGAGCAAGCCGGCGAACATCGCAAACGTTCCGTCAGCAAACGAGATCAGTTGGCGTGGGACTGCCGTCGGCAGTTCGTGCACTCCAGTAATCGCGGCAGCCGGCGGCGGAAAAAAGAACGGCCCGAAGAGAATGGCGGGGATGTCGACATCGACCATCAACGTGCCCGACTGCACTGCAGGCGAGCCGGCAATCCCATTCCACGCCAAAGTCACCACCGAGTCGGTCAGCGCCTGCATCGCGGCGAGGTTGGGCTGCGCGAACACGAGCGACGCAACACCGCCGCGGCGCGGCATCACGTGCACACCGCCGGCCGGCCCGCCGACGCCGACCAGCAACCGTTCGCCAGCGACTTCGAGTGCGGTCACCACGCCTGGAAACGTCGCCATCGCATACTCGTCGATCGCGGCCGCATTCACGACGAGCCGCACGACTCGGCTCGTGCCCGCCCCGGTGTCCAGCGCGACGAACCAAGCGCCGTCGAACGGATCCTGCGCCAACGCCAGCGGCGCCAGCGCCGACGAGGTGAAGGCCGGCAACGTCGTCGCCGTTCCCGTTACGGGATCGACCGCGACCAGCCGAGATTGCACTGGGCCTGTAGTGCGGGTCAGAACGGTGTGCGGCAGGTTGGCGGGAGTCTGCGCGAGCGGCAGGGCGGCCAAGGAAACGAGCATCACAGCGATTCGCACCATGCGCGCAGTCTAGCCGTGACGCAGAGATCTTGGGCTGCGCAGCCTCTGGCGATGTTGCTGAACAGCGACGCTCGACTCGCAGACGCGGAAATTCCGCCGTAGCACGCCCGGAGTCTGCCATGCGCGAACCCACCCCCTCCCATCGCCTTGCTTCGATCGACCTCGCGCGCGGGCTCGTGATGGTCGTGATGGTGCTCGACCACATGCGCGACTTCGTGCATCGGGAAGGCCTCACCGGCGACCCGTCGGATCCGAACACCACCACGCCCGCGCTCTACTTCACGCGGTGGATCACGCACTTCTGCGCGCCGACGTTCGTGTTCCTGGCTGGATTGTCGGTGCGCATGCAATTGCTGCGCGGCAGCGACCCGGCAGCTCTCGGCAAGGCGACGCTGCGCCGCGGCGTGATGTTCGTGCTGCTCGAAGTGGTCGTGCTGCGACCGCTGATGTGGTTCCAGTTCGACTACTCGTTTTTGGCGCACCTGCAGGTGATCTGGGCGATCGGCTGGGGCATGGTCGGACTTGGGCTGCTGCTGCAGTGGAACGCGACGCGGTTGGCGATCGCACCGCTCGCGCTCGCCATCGTCGCGGGCCACAACCTGCTGCCGCACACGCCGTTCTCGTTCGCCACGTTCGGCAGCGGCGAGTCGGTCCGAACGCTGTTGGTCGGGCGCGGCGGCATCGAGTTCGGCACCAACGGTCCGGTCGCGGCGGCGCAGTACGCGATCGTGCCGTGGCTCGGCGTATTGCTGCTCGGCTTCGCGGCGGGTTGGTTGTTCGATCAAACGGCAGAACGGCGGCGACGGCTGCTGTTGTGGTTCGGCGCCCTTGGCTGTGTCGCATTCGTGCTGCTGCGCAGCCTGCACGGCTACGGTGATCCGAACGAATGGAACGTGGACCCGCAGTCGAGCTGGCGCACGGTGTTCGAATTCTTGCGGGTCGAGAAGTATCCGCCGTCGCTGCAGTACTGCCTGATGACGCTAGGACCGCTGCTGCTGTTGCTGGCCGCCGCCGAGCGCGTGCGCGGCGACGGTCGCCTCGCGTGGATCGTGCGGCTCGGCCGCGCGCCGCTGTTCTTCTACGTGCTGCAGTGGGCCGCGGCGCACCTGGTGTCGCGGCTGTTCCAGTGGATCGACGGCCAGCCCATCGGTTGGGACGCTCCGAATCCGGTCACGCTGCAACAACTGCCGCCAGGCTGCGGCTTCTCGCTGCCCGTCGTCTACCTGGCGTGGGCGGTTGGACTCGTGGTATTGGTGCCGCTCACGCTGTGGTGGGAACGGCGGCGACGTCGACCGGCGAGTCGCTAGCCATCATCCACCGACGACGGCCAGCAACGCATCGATCGCCGCCTGCACCGGGACTGTGGCCGCAACGCGCAGATCCGTCAGCGCCTTCGCGATCGGCCGCTTCTCCGCTGCGTGGCACACGACGCCGCGCAACACGAGCAGCGCTGCCAGCCGCGCCGCTTCGTCGTACTTCGGCCACGCCGCGGTGAAGGCTTCGGCAACCACTGCGTTCCAGCGCCGGCCGTGCATCTGCACATCGGCCTCCGCACCCGCAGCACCGAGGAAGTTGCGCCCGAGGTTGTCGGCCGCCGCATTGTCATCGCCCGTCAATCGGAACGCCGCCGCGAACGCCATCGGGTCGGCGAACAATGTATGCACCAGCATCGTGCGCGTCGTCTCACGACGCGTCAGCTGCATCACCGCGTCGTCGATCTGGGCTTCGGGATGCGCCGGCAACGCGACGAACACCGCCCGCAGCCGCGCCGGCGACCAGGGCAGCATCTCCGGCTGCCGGTTGCGACGCAGGCCTTCGGCGAACGCATTCACCAGCGTCGCATCGTGGCCACTCGGGTGTGCCTCGCGATCGAGCAGCCAGCCGAGCAACTGGTCAAGCACTTCTGCGCCCTCGGCTCCCAACTGCGCCGTTGCCCGTGCCACCGCGACCGTACGGGTCTCGGCGCGCACCGAATCCTTGCCCAACGCCATCCACTCCACTGCCGACACTTCGCGCGGGGCCTCCTCTTGCGTGAACGCGGTCTCGATCACGTGGCGCACATGCAACGATGTCGTCGGCTCGTGCAAGCCAGCAAGCAAACGCTGGCGGGCTTCGGGATTGTGCAGCACCGCGGTTGCCCACGGCAGAATCGCTTCACCGTCCACCCGCGCACCGCGCTGCAGCACGAACTCGGCGACTGCAATCGGCCCCCGCATCGCGGCGGCCAAACCATGCGCGTGCAACCGGTCCGGCAGTGGCTCCGGCAGTTGCTCCTTCGACTTCGCCAGCAGGAGCTGGCGCACCACTTCGCCGTCACAAGCCCAATCCTCGTGCTGCAGGAGCGCCGCCAGCGGCGGAACCTCACCGCACTCTACCAGCAGGTCGATCGCGACGTTGGCGAGCACCTGGTGGCTGCCCACCGCAGCCTTGCGCAACGCGGGTACGGCACCCTTGCCGAACGCACGCAACTCCGCCATCAACTTCATGGTCTGCTGCCGCATTTCCTTCGGCTCCTGCTCCCCGCTGGAGTTCATGCCGAGACAACCGGCCAGCGCTTCGATCTTGCCGAGCACTGTCAGTTGCACTTCTTCGGAGAACAGGCGCCGTTCGTACCACTCGTCGTAGTTCTGCCGCAGATCGACCGCGGTGAGTTCGCGCAGATGGCCCCGCGCTTCGTTCACGGTCGCAGTCTCGGTGGCGAACTCAGTGAGCACGCGCCGGAACGAGGCCAGCGCCGCAGCAGCCTGCCCCTGCCGTTGCTGCAGCCGGCCGGCGAACAGCAGCGCGCGCGCCTTCACCGGCGCGGGCCCGTCGGCGGCGACCGCGGCGAGGTAGCCGCGCAGCGCCGCCTCCACGTCGTTGGCGCCGCTCTCCGCCCACCACGCATCGCGGAACATCTGCTCCGCGGCGCCGACGCGCGCTTTGGGCCCGGACGGACCGGCGGTCTCTTGCGCGAGCAAAGGAACGGTGGCGAACAGGATGGACAGGAACCGATGTGCGTTCTTCATGTTTGGCCTTCGATCAGGACCCACGCGATCGTGGCGAACGGCAGGAATGCGTTGCGAGGCAGTTGCGAGGCCGATGTCGGGGGTTGGTGAGATCAAGGGTCGAAGCGGTAGCCGACGCGATGCACGGTCACGAGATGCCGCGGTGCCGCCGGGTCGGCTTCGACCTTCTTGCGCAACGCGAGCACGTGGTAGTCGATCGTGCGCGTGGTCGGGAAGCGGTCGTGGCCCCACACGCGATCGAGCAGTTCGTTGCGCGACACGGTGCGGCCCGGTTGGCGCGCCAGGTAGAGCAGCAGTTCGAACTCCATGCGCGCCAGCTCGACCACGCGACCCGAACAACGCAGCACCCGGGCCCCGACGTCGAGCACCACGTCGCCAAAGCAGATCGTTGCCGCCGACACCGGCGCCTCGCTGCGGCGCTGCAGCACCGCCTTGATGCGCGCCAGCCGCGCGCGCAGATGGAACGGCTTGCCGACGTAGTCGTCGGCGCCCCCTTCGAGGCCCTGCACGCGATCGTCAGGCTGGCCGCGCGCCGACAGCACGATCACCGCGGTGCGGTCGCCGCGGGCGCGCAGGTCGTGCAGCACTTGCAGGCCGTCGCCATCGGGCAGCCGGCGATCGAGCACGACGAGGTCTGGCCGGGCGGTGAGCGCTGCCAATGCCTGCGCCACGCTGCCGGCGACCGCGACGCGATAGCCCTCGCGCTGCAATTGCTCCTGCAGGCCGCGCTGGATCGACAGCTCGTCCTCCACCACCAGGATGCTCGGCGTGCTCATGTCGGTTCGTCGAGTGGCAAGGCGGGAAGCACCAGCTCGAACAGGGTCGAGCCATCGTCATGGCAGCGCAAGGTCCCCCCACACGCCACCGCCAGTTCGCGCGCCAACGCGAGCCCGAGCCCCAGCCCGTCGCCCTGCGCGCCGACTCGTTCGAAGCGTTCGAAGACCCGCTCGCGCAATCCGGCGGGAACGCCCGGCCCGTTGTCGCGCACGGTGAGACGCGGCCCCGGGCCCGCCGCGAGTTGCACCCACGACGCCCCACCATCGCGGGCCGGCCGACCGTGCCGCGCTGCGTTCTGCAGCAGGTTCGTCAGGATGCGTCCCAACGCGATCGGATCGGCGAGGGCGACCGCGTCGACGGTCGCGACCACGCGCAGCTCCACGCCATCGCGTTCCAGCAACGGCCGCCACGCCTCGGCTTGCGCGCGAACGGCGGCAGCCAGGTCGACGGGCTCGGGTTCGATGCGCCGCCGCCCCTGCTGCAGCGCCGAGACGTCAAGCAGGTCGTCCACCAACGCCGACATGCGCGCGCCTTCGGCCTGGACCACCGCGGCGTAGCGCGTGCGCGCGGCGGCATCGAGCATCGGGTCGGCGAGCATCTCGGCATGCAACCGCAAGCTCGTCAGCGGCGTCTTGAGGTCGTGCGACACGTTGGCGAGGAACTGGTCGCGCAATCGCCGCGCCGATGCCTCGTGCGAGAGCGCGCGCCGCACCAGCAGGACGCCGATCCCCATCACCACGAACAGAGCCGCAACACCGCTGCCGGTCAGCCACTGCCGCTGCCGCGCCGCGGCGAGCATCGCCGGCAAGCCACGATGCAGGACTTCGACGTGCAGCGATCCGAGCGAAGTGGCGACCATCAGTTCCAGCCGCGAAGGATCGACGCCGGCGGCAGCGGACGCTTCGTGCCCAGGGGCCAGCCGCACTGCGCATGGCTCGACGACGAACTGGATGGCCGCGAGTTCCTCCGACGCATCGAGGCAACGCCGCAGGGTGGCGCCACCCGGCAACTGGGCGAACACTCCGGGCACGGGCCCCATCGCTGCCGCCGCGCGCAAGCGCTGGCCGACAGCGAACGCGCGCGGATCCAGGGCATCGCACCAGCGCTGCCGTTCCGTTTCGATGGCGGGCGTCGCGAACAGCAGGCCCGGCGACCGCTGCAACCGTTCGCGCCCGATCGAGCTCGCGAACAGCGCCGCGATCGCCCGTGGTCCGGCCGTGGCGAGGTCGTCGTCGCTGGCTGGGACGAGATCTGCGGTGGCGTCGGTGCGCGTGGCGTCGGCGACGAGCACCACGGCTCGCGCCCGCAAGGCGCCGGCAACGAACGCTCGCGCGGCCTCCAGCGTCGCCGCCGTTCCTGCCCGTTCGAAAGCCCGGAAGGCGTCCCATTCGACCAGGAACGGCAGGCCGAGGTCGCGCGGCGGCGCCGGCCAGCGCACCACGTCGAGCGCATCCGTCACCCACAGCCCGGGCGTGCGCCGCTCGGCTTCGGCGAACGCTGCCATGCCCTGCTCGGGCAAGGCACTGGCGAGCTGGCTCGCCACTTCCTGCAGCTCCGCGGTTCGCGCGGCGAGCACAGCCTCGATGCGTTCGGGCAGCGCCGTCGTCACCTGGTTGCCGACGCGCAACAGTTCGGCGCTCGCACCGCGCAGCAGTTCGGCTTCGAGCGGCACGGTGGCCGCGAAACCGAGCCATGCCAGCAACGCCGCCGGCCCGAGCAACAGGACGACGAACAGCAGTGTGTTGGCGCGCAGCCCGAGCACGCGCCGGAGCATCGCCCGCGCGATCCGCAGGTTGTTTGCAACTTGTCAGGAACGGCGCGGAGCAGCCCGTTACCCTGCCGCGGCCATGAAGCCGCGCGTGCTCGTCACCCGCCACGTCTACCCCGCCGCCATCGCGATGCTGCAGGAACACTGCATCGTCGACTACCAGGACACCTACGACGTGATGGACCAAGAGCGCCTGCAGAAGAAGCTGCAGCACGCGCAGGGACTCGTCTGCCAGCTCACCGACCCGGTGACGGCCGCGGTCATCACCGCGGCCCCGCACCTGCGCGTGATCAGCCAGATCGCGGTCGGCCACGACAACATCGACGTCGCCGCCGCCAGCGCGCGCCGCATCGTCGTCACCAACACGCCGGGCGTGCTCACCGAAGCGACTGCCGACCTGACCTGGGCGCTGCTGCTGGCGGTGGCGCGACGGTTGCCTTTGGCCGAACGATTCCTGCGGGCCGGTGAGTGGCGCCGCTGGGACATCGATCTGCTGTGCGGCAGCGACGTCAGCGGCCGCACGCTCGGCGTCGTGGGGTTTGGCCGCATCGGCCTGGCGGTGGCGCGCCGCGCGCTCGGATTCGGCATGCGCGTTCTCTCCGCGAGC
>SXPB01000081.1 GCA_005776475.1 Planctomycetia bacterium | reverse complement strand
GCGCATCCGCTCGGGGCGCGGCCGTTCGCCCGACGAGACTACGTGAAGAAGTTCCGGACCCTCTCGGACGGGGTGGTCACGACCGGCGCGCCTATGCGTGCCGCTGGGTGGCCAAGAACGTCGTTGCCGCCGGCTACGCCGACCGCTGCGAAGTCCAGGTCGCCTACGCGATCGGTGTGGCGCAGCCGGTCAGCATCCGTTGCGACCTGTTCGGCACGGGCAAGGTCAGCGAGGAGAAGCTCACTGCCGCGATCCGCGAAGTGTTCGACCTGAAGCCGGCCGCGATCATCCGCGACCTCGAGATGAAGAAGCCGGTCTACTGCCGCAGCGCCGCGTATGGCCACTTCGGCCGTCCGGAGTTTGCGTGGGAGCGGTTGAACCGGGTCGAAGCGCTGAAGAAGAAGCTCGGTTAGAGCCAGCGTCCCGGCCGCGCGTAAGGCCCTGGCTGGGTGGGCGCTAGATTCCGACTGTGCCGCCAGAATCTGGCGCCTGGACTGGTTTCGTTCGCAGTCCCGGCGACTATGCACGCTAGCCCGCGCCTTCGGCGCGGCAGTGAGGTGGCGCATGCAAGACGACGCAGTCGAAGTCGCGTTCTGTGAGCTTTGTGGCACGTCCGTTCCGATCGCCGATCTGACCATCGGTTCCGCGACGCGACACCAGGGCAAGACGATCGGGGCCTGCTGCCTGCCGTCGCTGCGTGGCACGCCACCTTCGCCATCGCTGGCGGCAGCGCCAGCGTCGCTGGCGGCGAACCCGGCCCGGCAGAACGGCGAGACCAGGCTGCTGCCGGTTGCTGTGGTGATGCTCGTGGCGGTCGCCGCCGCGACCTTGTTTCTCGATTTCCGGCTGACCACGGCGGCGGGCGAAGCTGCGCAGTGGCGTTCGGAGTTGGTCCAGGTGCGCGAGTTGATCGCCGCCGACAGCCAGGTGCTGGCGGCGTTGGCCGTCACCATGGACGCGGTGCCGCGCCGTGCCGATCTGCTCGATCTCGGCGCAAAGTTGGCGGAGGCTTCGGGGGCCGGAGCCACGGCGCAGTCCGATCTGCAGAAGCAGCTCGATGCGCTCAAGACCGACATCGCGTCGTTGGCGGCAACGCAACGCAGCCTGGCGATCGACTACCGCCCGTTGCTCGAAGATCTGCGGCAGCGCCAGCTCCGCACCCTGGAAGCGGTCTCGGCGGTGCGCGCGGCGCCGGTTGTCGACAGTGCTCCCGTCGTGCCGACGCCGTCACCGGAGAGTGCGCCGGCCGACGCCAGCGCTCCCACGTTGCCGCCCGCGTTGCTCGAGCAGGTCAAGAAGCTGGCCGCCGGCGAGCCGGCGACGCGCTTCGAAGGCGTCGACGAGCTGCTGCGCAGCAAGGACCCGCTGGTGTTGCCGAGCCTGTTGCCGATGGTCAAGGACGCCGACGCGTTCGTGCGTCGCCTGACCGTCGAGGGCATCGGCCAGTGGAAGCGCGCCGAGGTCGTCGAGGCCTTGCTCACGGCCTTGGCCGACACCGATGAGTACGTGCGCGAGACGGCGTGGCGATCGCTCAAGGAAGTGACCAGCCAGAAGATCGCGTTCGAAGCCACCGGGACGAAGGATGCCCGCGCCCGCGGCGTGCAGCGCTGGCAGGAGTGGTGGGACAAGAACAAGGCGACGTTCGGCAGTTGAGCGGCGTCCGCGCGGCATTGGCGGCAACGCCTGTGGGACGAACAGAACGCGGGAACGCTGCCTCAGGTCTTTCCTGGCGCAGTGGCGTGGCTACAACGTTCCGCCCCTGGCGCGCGGCATTCCCGGCGCGAGTAGCTCCCCGAAATTCCGCATGACCTGGCACAACCGAACGAAGATCGTCGCCACCCTGGGCCCCGCGTCGAACACCGACACGATGGTCACCAAGCTCGTGTTGGCCGGCGTTGATGTCTTCCGCATCAACTGCTCGCACGCATCGCATGAGACGATCGCCGCCACGGTCGCCCGGGTCCGCAAGATCGCGAAGAAGCTGCAGCGGGCCATCGGCATCATCGCGGACTTGCAGGGGCCGAAGATCCGCGTCGGTCGCTTGCGCAATGCCGAGCCGATCTACCTGAAGCGCGGCGCCGAAGTGGTCATCGACGTCACCCCGGGCGTCGTCGGCGAGCACTTCGAGGACGGCAACGCCCGCATCGGGACCAGCTACCGCGGCCTCGCCGAGGACGTGCGACCGGGCGAACGCATCCTGCTCGACGATGGCAACCTGGAGGTCCGCGCGGTCCGCATCGATGGACCGCTGATCTACACCCGCGTTGTCTACGGCGGCATGCTGCACCAGTTCAAAGGCATCAACCTGCCGGGCGGAACGGTGAAGGCGAAGTGCCTATCGAAGAAGGACATCGATGACCTTGCCTGCGTGCTGCAGCATGGCGTCGACTTCGTCGCCTTGTCGTTCGTGCGGGTGGCCGCGGACGTCGTCGAACTGCGGCAGCGCATCAGCAAGCTGGGCTCGGATGCCAGGATCATCGCCAAGATCGAACGGCCGGAAGCCGTGCGCAACGTCGAGGCGATCCTGGCGGTGTCCGATGGCCTCATGGTCGCGCGCGGCGACATGGGCGTCGAAATGGGGCCAGAGGCCGTGCCGCCGGTGCAGAAGCGTCTGATCGAGCTGGCCAACGCGGCTCGCAAACCGGTGATCACCGCGACCCAGATGCTGGAGTCGATGGTGCTGAATCCACGGCCGACGCGCGCCGAGGCGTCGGACGTCGCGAACGCGATCTACGACGGCACTTCGGCGGTCATGCTGTCGGGCGAGACCGCCTCGGGCAAATACCCGCTCCGGGCCGTCCAGATCATGGAGAAGATCATCCGCACGGCAGAACTGGCGGTCTACTCGTTGCCCGTGGAGCGGCGTCGGCGCTCGGCCGATGCGGAAGTCGATGTCACCTCGGCGACGGTGCGCGCCGCGGCCTTCGCGGCCTACGAAGCCAGGGTACGCCTGATCGCGGTCTACACGGAGACCGGGTCGACTGCCCAATTGCTGTCCGGCGAGCGACCGCCGACGCACATCGTGGCCTTCACGCCGTCCCAGCGCACGGTGCAGAAGCTGGCCCTCGTATGGGGCATTGTGGCGCGCAAGATCCCGGGTGGCCGCACCAGCCACGAATTGACCCTCAACGGCGACCGGTTGATGCGCGAGCAGGGGTTGATCAAGGCGGGCGAACGGATCGTGCAGGTCGCCGGTTCGGTGCGCCAATCCGGGTTGACCAACACGATGACCATCCGGGAGATGTGATCTGCCTCGCCCGGCTTTTCCGGCGTTGACACTGCGCCCGCACTCGGTAGCATCCTTCCCCTCATTCTCGGCGCCACGCAACCCGCGTTTCGCCGTGCTAGCAGGCTTGTCATGACGAAGACCACCCTCGCCACTGTTGCCGATCGACACAAGGCCATGAACACCTGGCACGTCGTCGATGCCGCCGGGCGCACCCTCGGCCGCATGGCCACCGACATCGCGACCTTGCTCATGGGCAAGCACCGCACCGACTACACCCCGTACATGCTGGTGGGCGAAGGCGTCATCGTCGTCAACGCCGACCAGGTGAAGGTCACGGGCACCAAGGCCGAGACGCGTGAGTACACCTACTACACGGGCTTCCCGGGTGGTCTGCGTCACGTGACGCTGGGTGACTACCTGGCCAAGAAGCCGGAAGAGCTCATCCGCCTCGCCGTTCGTCGCATGCTGCCCAAGAACACCCTGGGTCGCAAGATGATGACCCGGCTCAAGGTCTACCGCGGGGCCGCGCACCCGCACGCGGCGCAGAAGCCCACGACCCGCAAGTGAACGGCTGATCCGTCACGCACCAACTTTCGAACCCGCAGAGGAACGTCACAGTGGCAGTCAACAACCCGTACATCTGGGGCACCGGTCGTCGCAAGACGGCGACGGCCCGCGTTCGCATCAAGCCCGGGACGGGCAAGCTCACGATCAATGGTCGCGAGTTCGAGCAGTTCTTCGTGACCGATGACACGCGCCGTTCGTCGGTGCAGGCGTTGGTGGTCACCGAGACCCGCAACAACTACGACATCGCGGTCAACGTGCGCGGTGGAGGCCCGACTGGCCAGGCCGGCGCGGTGAGCCTTGGCATCGCGCGCGCGCTGCTCAAGGAAAACGAGAACTTCGACAAGGTGCTGCGCGACAACGGCCTGTTGACGCGTGACTCGCGCAAGGTCGAACGCAAGAAGTACGGCCGGCACAAGGCCCGTCGTTCGACGCAGTTCAGCAAGCGCTGATCCGCGCTTGGGCACGCCCCGAGGCGGGCAACCGCCTCGCGCTCTGGCGCGTGCATGCCGTCGCTGCGGCGACTTCCCACGGTTCGTGTTCACGTTCCCACGCGAACCTCGGCGATCGCGCCACGCCCGGCTGGCGATCTGCTGCGCCAGGCGGCGCCACTCTGGATTCCCGCTTGCACTGGCGGTTTCGTAGGCACTGGAGGCTTCGATGGGCAATGGCAAGCGGTGGTTCTTCGTTGGTTCCCGGGCGGCGGTTCGCACGGCGGTGGCGAATGTGCTCGGCGGCGCCCCCGCGTCCGGTCCCGCGCTCGAAGCGGTTGCCGGCGATGTCGTCGTCATCGATGCCGAAGCCGCGGGCGATCCGGTGCCGCTGCCGACCGGCCATGCCTTCGGCGGCGTGCGCGCCCTGAAGGAGCGGAAGGGCGTCGCGGTGTTCGTCGTGGTCGCCGCCAACGATCGCGTCGGCGTGCAACTGGCGCGCTTCGTGCTCGCCGATGGCGTGCTGACGTGGCACGCCGGCACCGGCCACCTGGAAGCTGGGGCGCTGCAGCCGGCCGGCCGCCTGCCGAAGCGAGCCTCGGTGGACGAACTGCTGGCTCGCCTGCAACCGGCGGCCGGCAGCCAGAAGCAGGAAACCAGCCTGCAGCGCCTGCTGCGGTTCGAGCGCGAGGACACCTTGCTGCACCGGCTGCAGGACGAAGAGACCGGCTTGTTCGACGGCCCCTATGCGACGCTGAAACTCGACGAAGAGTGGAAGCGCGCGCACCGGTTCCACCAGCCCCTGTCGCTGCTGCTGCTCGACCTCGGCCCGGGCATCGCGAGCATGCCCACGGGGGAGCGGCGCCTGGTGTTGGCCGAAGCCGCCGGTGTCTTCCTGAACGAGTGCCGCGACATCGACGTGCTAGCGCGTTTCCAGCCGACCGTGTTCTTGTTCCTGTTGCCCGGGACGGGGCCGGACGGGGCCGAAGTGCTGGCCCAGCGGATCATGACGGCCTTGCGAGGGCGCTTCCACGGTCGCCACGACCTCGCTCCGGCGGCGGGATTGTGTTCGGTCCCCGCGGCCGACGTGCCCGATCGCAAGGCCTTCCTGGCGATCGCCGAGGCCTGTTTGGCCCGCGCCACGGCAGCCGGCCCTGGCACGGTCAGCGCTACTTGGCAATAGTCGGGCGGTCGTGCGCATCCTCGTGTCGAGGCATTCGCCCCGCCACCGCACCGTTGCATGTTCGACCGCTTCATTCGCCTGGCCAGAGCCAAGAAGGCTCTGCGTGAACAGCGCTACGAAGATGCGCTGCAGCTCGCCCTCGATCCGTTGATCGCGGCCGACCGCCGCGCGGAGCAAATCCGGCAAGCGGCGGCGAAGGAAGTCCTCCTGCGGGGGCGTAACCATCTCGCGGCCGGCGACGTGGTGGCGGCGCGGGCCGCCGCCGAACGGGTGCGCGGCGCGCTGGGCATCGGGGCCGCGGCGGAGCTGTTCGCCGCCGTGGACACGGCGACCGCCCGGCAAGTGGCCGGCGCCAACGACGACAAGACCAGGCTCGCCGAAGCGCGCACCGCGTTGCACGCCGGCGACTTGGGAACGGCCGAGGCCATGCTGCCGCTGGCCGCCGGTTCGCTCGCGTCGGAATGGAAGCATGTCGCGGCGTCGATCGCCGATCGTCGGCAGCAGGCGGTTGCCGCGGCGGCTGCCGTGGCCGAACCGTTGGCGGCAGGCGCCTTCGACGCGGCGATCGAGCGTCTGCAGCAGGCCGAACTGCTGGATCGCACGCACCCGGCCGTCGTCGCGATGCGGGTTCGCGTCGCCGAGGCGGCGGGCAGTCGCCTGTTGCAGTCGATCCGCGAACACATCGCCGCCGGGGATTTGGCCGCCGCCATCGCGCGCTACCGCATCGTCGTGCAAGCGCTGCCGACGTTGCACACCGGCAAGGTCACGGTTGCCGTCGAGCACGAACTGCACACGGCGATCGAAGCGGGTTTGCGCGGCGCTGCCGACCCGGACGCGATTCTCGCCGTGGTCCGTGCGGTGCGATCGCACTCCTTTGCGGTGTCGCCGCCGGTCGGCGCCTTGGTCGATGCGGTGCTCGCCGCCGCTGGCAGCGCCAAGGGAGCCGCGGCGTCGGCGGATCCGGTCGCCGTCCATCAGTCCTTGCACGACGCGGCGGTGGCCGTGGCGGCAGGAGGAATCGCGGCATTTGCCAAAGCGCGCCTGGCGGACAATCTCACCCAGGTCCAGCGTCTCGCGACGATTCGCCAGTGGATCGACCAAGGCGAACTCGACAAGGCGCGGGCGGCGTTGAGTGCGTTCCTGGTCGACCAGCCGCTGCACGATGGGGCGCGCGCCGAACTCGCCATGCTCGACCGCAGTGTGGAGGACCTCGATCGCCGTCTGGCGGAAGCGCGCGCCGCGCTCAAAGCCGGTCGCTTGCGGCAGGCTTGTGCGATCGCGCTGTCGTTGCACGGCGCCTCCCGCGTTGCGATCGAAGCCCAGCAGTTGGTAGCCGACGCGCGCAGCCGCATGGAACTGGTGGAACGTGGCCTCGACGAAGTGCGCGTCGCGCTGCATGGCCGCACCGCGGCAACGCAGGAAGGCGTGCGCCACAGCCTGCTGCGACTGCAAGCGCTGGCCAAGCTGCAGGGCGACCACGAGGAACTCGAGCGCTTCACGGCGGCGGTGGCGGCGGAGATCGAAGCGTTGGCGGTGATCGAACGTGCCAGCAAGGCCCTCGATCGCTCGGCCTTGGCGGACGTGCTCGCCGCATTCGCGGAACTGCACGCCCTGCGGGCACGCTTGCTGTCGCCGGACCGCCTGCTGTCGCGCTGGTGTGATCTGGCCGATCGGCTCGCGCGGCTCGGCGATGTCGCCTTGGGCGCTGGACGGCTCGAAGAACTCGCGCAGATCGCTGCCGCCTTCGATCCGTTGCTCGACCTGCGGCCGGAGTTCACGGCGCGGGTGGCCCGGTGGCAAGGCGATGCCGAAGCGCGACGGGCGGCCGCCGCCGCACTCGTCGCCGAGGCTCGCCAGAAACTCGGGGAACGCGATCTCGCCGAAGCGGAGCGTCTGGTCGAAGCCGCGCGTCTGCAGTGGTCGTCGGACAGTGATGCGCGACGCCTGTACGAGGATCTGCGGGCGCTGCGCGGCCAGACCGACCAGTTGGCGGCAGTGGCGGCGATGACCCGCGATCGCGACTTCGCCACGGCCCAGCAGAAGCTCGCCGCGATGGTGGCTGGGCCGTCGCCGTTGCTTCGCACCCGGATCTACGACATGCAGCAGAATCTCGCCAAAGCGCAGGGTCTCGAAGGCGCCTTCCTGTTGCGGGTGGACGAGGGGGGTGAGCGGCTCGTGCTGCGCGGCGAGAGCATCACCATCGGCAACGTGCGGCAGAACCGGGCCGATTTGCCCGTGCTGGCCAATCTCGCCGGGCGCCACGCCAGCATCCGCCGCAGCATGTCGTTCCACGGTGGCATGCAGGACACCGTCGTCGCCGAAGAGGGCGACGTCCTGGTCGCCGGCCGCAAGGTGAAGGACAAGGCGTTGGCGGCGGGGGACCGGGTGCAGCTCGGGCCGGCGCTGGGCTTCGTCTACCAGCGGCCGAGCGGCCGTTCGTTGACGGTCGGGCTCGATCTGCAGAGCGGTTTCCAGGTGGCTGGCACCGACCGCATCCTGTTGATGAAGGACCGCGGTCGCGATGGCCGCATCCTGCTCGGGGCCGCCGCCGACGTGCACGTGCGGGTGCCGCGAGCGACGGGCGAGGTCGAGGTCTACGCCAATGCCACCGGGCAGATCCGGGTGGTTTGCGCTGCCGGCGGCACGATCGACGGGGTTGCCTTCAAGGGCGAACACCCGTTGGCGGCGTGCCAGTGGGTCGAGGCGGCCGGAATCATGTTCCAGCTGCTGCCCTGGCGCCCGGCGGCCTGAAACGCCCCCGCGTCCGGCGTTTCCGCACCTCCCTGCGAATACTCGGGGCGGGCCCCGTAGTGCGCCCCGTCCCGGAGGTGCCCATGTTCGCTGCGCTGCTCACGACCTGCCTTGCCTTCTGCCCGCCGCAACAACCGGCCGCGCTCGCCGCGGTTGCCGTGCGCGGCGATGCCGAGCTGACTCCGGCGGCGGCCTACGCTTCGGCGAAGAGCAAGGTCGAGGCGCACGTGCTCGGGTTGTGGAAGGAGCGCGCGACCAAGGCGGCCGAAGCGCAGCGACCGTTCTGGCTGCCGGAACTGCTCGCCGAAGAAGCCGTGCGGCGCTGGCTCGCCGACCTTCCCGTCGCCCAGATGGTGGCCGTCGTCGATCGCGAGGATCGGCAGCGCGAACACGAGTTCGGCGACAGCTACCAGACCACGCTGTGGGTCGCCGAAGATCCGCAACGGCAGCAACGCAGCGAGCAACGCCTGCGCGGCGAACTGCAGCGGCTCGAACGCCACACGCTGTTTCGCTTCGGTGGCGTCGCCGCCGGTTGGACGGTGCTCGTCGTCGTGCTGGGTTGGATCGATCGACTGTCGCGCGGCTACATGACCGGCCGTCTGCAGTTCGCCGGGCTGCTCGGTGGCCTCGCCGTCCCCCTGGTCGCATTCCTGGTGTAGCATGCACGCCGCGCGCATGGAGGCTCCTCGCATCGATCCCGCCGCAGCCACGCCGACGCGCGTCGATTGGGAAGCGTTCTACCGGGGCTACCGCAAGCCCGGTTATCTGCCCGGATTCGAGATCGTCAACAAGCTCGGCGGCGGCATGTTCGGGCTGGTCTTCAAGGCCCGCAAAGCTTCGATCGGCAAGGACTATGCGATCAAGTTCCTGAAGGTCGACGACGACACCGTGCGCGATGCCGTGCTGCGCGAGATCGACAACGTCGGTTACTTCGCGCAGATCGACCATCCGAACCTGGTTTCGATCGAGGACAAGGGTGCCGTCGACGGCATCCCGTACCTGGTGATGAGCTACGCCGGCGAGGAGACGCTGCAGAAGCGGCTCACGGCCGGGCGGCTGTCGCGCGAAGACGCGCTGCGCGTCTTCGTGCAGGCGGCGCGCGGGGTGCAGGCACTGCACGACCACTCGCTCGTCCACTTCGACCTCAAGCCGGCGAACATCTTCTTGAAGGGCGATGTCGCGCGCGTCGGCGACTACGGCCTCTCCAAGCTGGTCTCGGTGTCGCGCAACTCGCTCAGCTTTGGCCGCGGCACGCCGTACTACATGGCGCCGGAAATGCTGCAGCGCCGCGGCGACGCGCGCAGCGACATCTACTCGCTCGGCATCATCCTGTTCGAGTGCCTCTACGGTGACGTGCCGTTCCGCGGCGACTCGGAATGGGAAGTGCTGCGCAAGCACGAGGTCGGGGTGCCGGAGTTTCCGCCGCAGGCCGATCCCGGCGATCGCGCGGTGATCCTGCGTTGCCTGCAGAAGAAGGCCGAAGACCGTTTCCCGTCGGTGACCGAACTGCTGCGGGCAATGCACGCTCCGGCGGCGTTGGGCGAGAGCTTCGTGCTGCGCGGGGCGCCACCGCTGCCGATGGGGCCGAATCCGGTCTGCGTCGGGCCCGAGGCCGTGCGGGCGGCGCCGTTGCCGCCGCCGTTGCCGCCAAGGCCGGGCGTGGCCGCAGCGCGCAATCCCGCCGACAGCCCGTACGGGATGCCCTGGCAGCCGGAGCCGGCCCGCGGGGTGTTCCCGATCGTCGTGCGCGGCCTGTTCACGCTGTTCGAACTGGCGATCTGGTGCCTGATGCTGCCGGTGCGCGCGGTCAGCGTGTTCGCCGGGCGCGGCATCGTCTGGCTGCTGAAGCTGCCGCTGCGCATCCTCGGCCTCGCCGCCCAGCTGATCGGCTTGTTGCTGGTCTTCGCACTGCTCATGTTGATCGTCGCCGCGGTGCTCGGCCTGATCTGGGCGGTTTGACGCGGAGCCCTGCTATCATGCGCCGAGTTCCATGAGCGATCGAACGCACGACGTGGCGCGCTTGCAGGCGATGGACGAAGCGGCGTGGACCGCACTGCAGGACGACTACTTCCGGCGCATCTACTTCTACGTGAAGCGGTACGTCACCGACCACCAGACCGCAGAGGACCTGACGCAGGACGTGTTCCTCGGCGCCTTGCGCGGCATCGCCGGGTTCGACTCGACCTACACGCTCGACCAGTTCCTGTTCGGCATCGCCAGGAACCGCGTCATCGACCACTACCGCAAGCACAAGCTGACGCTGGTGCCGGGCAAGGCCGACGACCATGGCGATGCGAGCCAGTTGTGGCTCGACAACCTCGCCACCGACCAGAAGCCGCAGCCGAAGGAGAAGGTCGTGCGGGCCGAGGACGAAGGTCGCCAACGGCGGGTGCTCGGCCAGATCCTGCGCGACTACGTCGGCGAACTGTGGGCGGCGGGAGAGTTCCAGAAGCTGATGGTGCTGGAATACCTGTTCGTGCTCGAAGGTCGCAACAAGGACGCCGCGGTGCGCTTCGGGATCGCCGACGAGAAGTCGGTGGCCGGCATCAAGTTTCGCGCCGTCGATCGGCTGCGTGGCCTGGCGCGGCAACACGACCCGAACCATTCGCTGTTCCTGGGCCTCTGGCAACCGGGGGTCCGATGACCGAGAACGATGCCATCGATCCGAAGCTCGCCTTCACCGTCGCCACGGTCTGGCGTGAGGAACGCATCAGCTGCCCGCATCCGCACCTCCTGCAGAGTTGGTTGCAGGGGGGGCTGCAGGGCGGGGCGCGCGACTTCCTCGCCTTCCATCTGCAGGACAGCAAGTGTCCCTACTGCAACGCGGTCCTGGACGACCTGCGGGCGCAGGAGGACCTGGCGAAGGCCCCGAAGCTCGAGGACCTGCGCGACCGGCTGCTGCGGTCGACGGTCGCCGCGCTGCGCAAGACCCGCGCCTGACCGAGAAATGTCGAGCCGGTCGCGAATAGTCGGCGACCGGATCCGCAGGGGGGTGTGGGAGCCGACTGGCTCCCGGTCATCCTCCTGACAACGGAAACGACATGATTCGCAAGACTCTCAAGTGGACGCTCCTCGGCGGTGTGGTGCTCGGTGGGGCTGGCTTCCTGTTCCTTGGCACCGCATTCCCGAGCTACCTCGGCACCATGGCATCGAGCGTACGCGATGGCGTGGTCGGCCAGATCCCGATCGGCCTGGAGATCAAGCGGGCCGAGGGCCTGATCCGGCAGATCGATCCGCAGATCGAGACGTGCAAGCGCGACCTCGCGCGCGCCGAAGTCGATCTCGAGGAGCTGCAGAACTCGGTCCTCCGCCTCGAGAAGGTGGTCTTTGCCGAGGAGAAGAAGCTCAAGGTCGGGGCCAGCCTGCTGCGCGGTGGCGACACCGGCCAGGTCGAACTGGCGGCCGACTTCGGTGCGCGTCGCCGGGTCAGCTCTGACCTCGAACGCACCAAGGACAGCTTCGTCAACAACAGCGCGATCCTGAAGACCAAGCGCACGCTGATCGAACGCCAGACGCGCGCCGTCGGCGCCGCCAAGGAACGCCTTGACGCGGTCCGCTCCGAGCGCATCGCGCTCGAGGACCAGGTGCAGTCGCTGAAGACGCAGCAGATGCAGATCGATGCACTGGCGGCGCACAGCACGCGCTTCGACCTCGACAGCACGGCGCTGAGCCAGGCGAAGGAAGTGATCGCCAACGTCAAGAAGCGCCTCGACGTGTCGCAGCGCATGCTCGAGAACGAGATCTCGTTCCACGGCGATCCGATCGCCTCGGCGGGCGAGGAACGCAACGTGGTGCGCGAGATCGAGGAGCTGTTCGCGGCCCCGTCGACGACGACCGCGACGGCGATCGAGATCGAGATGCCGGTCCGCAAGTGACCGGACCGTTCGCCGGTGCGCCTACGGGCGCACCGCGAACACAGCACCTTGGCGCAGCCCGATCACGGTGATCGCGCGCGCTGGCACCGGGATCGCGTCCTCCAGGCCCTTCTTGCCGAGCAGCGACGCGGTGACTTCGCCTTCGACGATCGCCATCAGTTCGCATGGCTGATCGCTGCCGATGCGCTCGGGCGACGGCAGTTGCAGCCGCGTGCGCGCCTTCTGCAGTGCCGCCCGCAGGTCCTTGGTGAAGGACGCCACGAACACCGTGCCACCGAGGTCGAACACGAGGTCGCCGGCCGGTGCGAACTCGCCGCTGCGGGCGACGACGCCCTCGAGGCGCATCAGCCGGTCGGTGAACAGTCCCGCCTGCGCTGGGTCGAAGCCGCCTTCGAGCGGCAGCCATTGCTGGTAGCGCGGCCACAGCGCATCGGCGGCGACCAGGGCCTGCTCGCGGATCGTCGCCAGGGCCTTCTCGTCACCGAGCGCCTGGCGATCGTGCGCGTCGAGCAGGTCGTGCACGCGATCGACGAGTTCGTGTTGGTCGGCGTGGTTCTGCAGCAGCAGCGGCAGCTCCCAGTCGGCGAACGTCTGCAGCCGGCCGCGCACGCGTTCGTCGACGATCGCAAGGCCGGCAAAGCCGTCGACCAGCGCCTTCGCCACCGGCAGCAACTTCGCGTGCGCGGCGGCCTGCTGTTCGACGATCGACTTCGTGAACGCGGCGACTTCGGCGGCGCGCATGCCACGCACGAAGTCGGGATCCTGGCCGGCGAACGCGAACCACAGGTTGGCGCGCGCAACCAACGCCGCCGTCTTCGGCAGGCACAAGGTCTCGGTGCCGGCCGGATCGAAATCGACGTAGCCCTGCGGCGCCACCGCCGTCACCGCTTCGTCGGTCCAGCCGTCGAACTGGTCGGCGGTGAACAGCCAGTTGTCCTTGAGCCGCTGCGCCGTGGCTGCGGCGAAGGCCTTGCCGTGCAGTTCGTCGGCTTGCCGGCGCATCGTCGCGAGGTCGTCGACCGGCTTCTTGCGATCGGCGGCGGGCACGCGCGCGAGCGCCGTCGCGATGCTGCGCGCCGCTTCGTCGAATCGCGCGAAACCACGATCGCGTTCGCCGGAGTCCTGGCTGGCCATCTCCGTGCGCATGCTGGCGAAGTCCGCCTTCAGTTGCGTCAGTTCGGTGTTCGCCTGCTCGCGCAGCAAAGCGCCCAGGCGGGCGGCTTCGGCGGCCCGGCGTTTCGCCAGGTGCTGCTGCAGCGTCGCCAGCTCGGCCGTCGGCAAGGCGTGCGCCAGCGTCGCCTTCTGCGCCGAGGCGGCGAGGTCGACGAGGCTGGCGGTGGCGTCGTCTTCGGCGCCAAGCGTTGCCAGGTGTTCGCAGCGGCCGGCGAGTTCGTGCAGCGCTTCGGTTGCCTGCAGCAGCCGGCTGCCCTTCTGCAACTCGGCCAGCAGCGCTGCCAGCGCCTGGCGCGTCGCGGCCTGGTTGTCCTCGGCGACGAAGCCCAGGTGGTCGAGCGCGATCGGCACGACGCCGATCGCTGCATCGAAGGTGCCGCCCTGCAGCACGTTCCCGATCTCGGTGCAGTCGCCTTGCACCTTGTTCTCCGGATCGCCGATCGCCGCGCGCACCGCGGCCAGGGCCTTGTTGCAGGTTGCCAGCGCCGTCTGCACTTCGGCGCTGGTCGCGGTGGCGCGCTGCTGCAGCGACGCGATGTCGAACTGGGCCAACGCCGGCGCGCCCAGCGCCAAGGCGAACAAGAGGGTGGGCAGGCGGTGGAGCGTCGTCATCGTCGAGTTGTCGTCAGGAGAGTGGGCGGCCGAACCAGTCGATCGGACCGAGTTCGAAGCCGTAGACGCGCCGGCGCAGTTCGCTGGCGAAGGTCATCACCATGCGCGCGTTGGCCGGCAGCGTGCCTTCGGCGCGGTAGTTCATCGTGGTCTCGTCGTTGCACGACGAGTAGCCGGACTGTTCGAGCGCGAGCTCGCCGTCGTCGCCGACGAGGCGGCAGCCGAGGATGCGTTTCTGCGCGACGTGGACCAGGATTTCGAACGACCAGCGGTTCTCGTCTTCCTGGTTCGCGGCGACGAGCTGCGCTCCGTGCACGGTGCCGGCGGCGCCCGCCGTGAGTTCGGCAAAGCCGAGGTCCTGGTCCTCGCTGCCGTCGCTGGTCAGCGCCACGAAGCGGCCGTGCAATTCGGCGAGGCCGCGGCTGCCCTGCGGCATCGCCAGATTGAACTCAAGGCAGACCGTGCCACCGTCCGTGGTGCGCTTGGGGAAGTGCACGCGGCGGTTCCATTCGTCTTCCGTCGTCACGTCGGTACCACAGTCGGCGACCGCGCGCGTGTAGCACGCGTCCTCGATATCGAGCGCAGCAACCGGCAGTTCGAGGCCGATGCTGAGCGACGCACCGGTGAAGTTCTGGCCGAACGGCGCGAGGTCGCGGCTGCCATCGGCCTCGAAGACCAGTTTGCAACCGAGCACGCGCGCCGGCAGCAGTTCGGCAGGTTCGTCCGCGGGTGCCGCAACCTGCAGGTTCGCCGAGAACGCGGCGAATGCTTCGCGCGCCATCGCCACTTCGGCTTCGAAGTCGAAGGCAGGAGCCACGTCGGGTCCCGTCGTCAGTTCCACCGGGCCGGACTCGCCGAGCAGTTCGAGCGCGGCTTCGGGCGAAGCACCGCTGGTGCGCAGCATTCGTTCGAGGGCCGCGTCGTCGTCGAGCAAGCGGTCGAGTGCTGTGACCAGTTTGGCGCCGTGGTACTCGACCTGCACCGCGTTGGCGTCGATGCGTTCCCCGGGAACCGGATCGAGCAGGGGCCCCGGCAACCGCAGCACCGCCCGGCACACGAGATTGCCGAACAACTCGGCGAGGAAGCCGCGCGCCCCGGCCATCTTCTCGCGTTCGCTAGCGAGGCTCGCGCGCACCTCGGCCGGCGTCGCGTCGGCTGCGAGCGTCGGTGCCGCGTCGCGGCGCAGTCCCTGCGCAGCGACGGTGATGCCGCCATCCGGATTCGCCAGCACCTGGAAGTCGAGCAGGCTGACGTGGAAGCCCTGGCAGAAGAAGCGCAGCGCCGTGATGTCGCGAAACCACGCGGTGCCGGAGAACACCAGCCGATCGTCCTCAGGACCGCACTGCACGTCGGCCCACGCCTCGACGCCCTGGCAACGTTCGAGTTCGCTGCGCACGAAGTCGTCGGGCGACGGCGCGCCAGCCCCGCCGGGACCCGACCACCGCACGGTGACGCGACCGCTGCCGTCGGGGTTGAACGTGAAATCGTGGTGGAGTTCGAGGGACATGCGATCAGCGTGGCGGGCGTTGGCCGCCCTGGACAGCGATGCGGCGGCAAAATCGCTGCTGCCCACTTGCCGGATTTTGTGATTGGTCGCGAACGGCCCAAGAAAGGCGTCGTCGGAATCGACTCGGCCCCCGGCCGTCGCTAGCCTGCTCGCCCTTCGTAGCCATGAACATCCACGAGTACCAGGCCAAGCAACTCTTGGCGAAGTTCGGCGTGCCGGTCAGCAAAGGCATCGCTTGCACGTCGGTCGACGCAGTCGGCAAGGCGTTCACCGACCTCGGCGAGCCGCTCGGCGTCGTCAAGGTCCAGATCCACGCTGGCGGCCGCGGCAAGGCCGGCGGTGTCAAGCTGGTGCGCTCCGCCGACGAGGCGAAGAAGGTCGCGCAGAACCTGCTGCACAAGACGATCGTCACGCACCAGACCGGCCCGGAAGGCCGCGTGGTGAAGACGCTCTACGTCGAAGCCGGCAGCGACATCGACCGCGAGATGTACCTGGCGATCGTGATGGATCGTTCGGCGATGGCGCCGGTGATCATCGCCGCCAAGGAAGGTGGCGTCGACATCGAGGAGCTCGCCGAACACAAGCCCCAGGCGATCGCTCGGCACCGCGTGCATCCGGTGAAGGGGGTGCAGGGGTTCCAGCTGCGCGCGCTGACCAAGCACCTCGGGCTCAGCGGCGAGCAGGCCAAGGCCGGCGCCAAGCTGATCCAGGGCCTGGTGACGGCGTTCATGACGCTCGACTGCTCGCTGGCGGAGGTCAACCCGCTGATCGTGACCAAGCAGGGCGAGGTCAAGGCGCTCGACGCCAAGATGAGCTTCGACGACAACGCCCTGTTCCGGCACAAGGACGTGCTGGAGCTGCGCGACACCAACGAAGAGGACCCGAAGGAAGTCGAGGCGAAGAAGTTCGACCTCAACTACATCGCGCTGACCGGCAACATCGCGTGCCTCGTCAACGGTGCGGGCCTG
>SXPB01000080.1 GCA_005776475.1 Planctomycetia bacterium | reverse complement strand
GCCGATGCAGAGCAAGCTGCTGCGCGCGCTGCAGGAACGGGTCGTGCAACGCGTCGGCGGCCGCGAGCCGCGCGCGGTCGACGTGCGCGTGGTTGCGGCGACCAACCAGGACCTGCAGCGCATGGTCGCCGAGAAGACCTTCCGCGAAGACCTCTTCTACCGGCTGCACGTCGTGCGCATCCACCTGCCGCCGCTGCGCGAACGCGCCGCCGACATCGGCTTCCTCGCCAACCACTTCCTGCAGCACGCGGCGGCCCGGAACGGGCTCGGCGCGAGGCGCCTGCACAAGGATGCGATCGGCTGGCTCGCGGCGCAGCCGTGGCCCGGCAACGTGCGGCAGCTGCGCAACGTGATCGAAGGCGCTGCGGTGCTCGCCGATGGCCCCGAACTGGCGCGCGCGGATCTCGAAGCGGTGGCGACACCGACGCCGCTGCGCGATGCGGCGGGCGGCACCGACTGGTTCTGCTTCGAGAAGCTCGAAGACTTCCGCGCCGCGACCGAGAAGGAGTTCCTGCGCCGCAAGCTGCTCGAGTTCAGCGGCAACATCAAGCGCACCGCGGAGAGCATCGATCTCCAGCGCAGCAACCTCTACAAGAAGCTCGAACGCTACGGACTCAAGTAGCGCGAGCGGCACAACGGGCGGCGCACAACCGCCCGCGCGCGCGCGGTCACTGGCCCGCCGTGGCGAGCTTCGAGTCCTTGGGCAGCACGATCTTCTGGTTCGCGCGCAGGCTGTCGGTCAAACCCGGGTTCGCCGCCTTGATCTCGCCGATCATGCGGTCGGCATTCTTGCGACCGTAGTGGCGCTCCGAGATCTTCCACAGCGAGTCGCCGTCCTTCACGGTGTAGGCGACGCCACCGACGGTGGCGAGCCGGACCGCCGGCTCGTTGTTCGCCGGGAGAACACTGGGCGGCGTCGTCGCGTTCGCCGGCGAGACCGCCGGGCCGGGCGTGTTGACGGCAGGGACAGCACCGGTGGTCGACGAACCCGCAGTGCCGGCCTCGGCCACCAGCGTGCGCGGCTTCTGCGCTTCGATCGCCGTCCGCAGCACTTCGTCATCGACCCACGGCAGCGCGATCTGCTGGCCGGCGCGCAGCATGCTCAACTCTTCGTTGAGCATCTTGGTCTCCTCGACCAGCCGCTTCGTCTCGTCCTTGGCGCTCGCGTCCAGGCCGCACCAACGGCGAACCAGGCCTTCGAGGGTGTCGTTGGTCTTCACGTAGACCATGCGCACCGTGTGCTGCCGCGTGCTCGGACCCAGCGACTGCGCCACGAAGTCGGCCGCGAGCATCGCCTTGGGCGGCGGCACCGCGTTGAGCGGCTGCGGCGCGACGGCGCCGGGGCCAGGCACACCGATGCCGGCGCCGCTGTCGTTCTTCACGACCGATGGGTCGCCGTCGGGCTTCTTCTTGTCGAAGATCTCGGCGAGACCGGGCAGCTTCTTCTGGCCAGCCGACGTATCGCCGCGGAACAGGACCGCGACCACGAGGATCAACGCAAGGAAACCCGTGACCGCGTACACCAACCAACGCTCGTTCTGCTTCATGGAACCCTCCAGCAAGCCACCGCTGGCAACCGCGCCATGGGCACGCCACCAGCCGAAGACACGCGGCCGGCGAACACGCCCGTTCGTCGCTGGGATGACCGCCCAACGACGCGCCGAATGCTAGGCAACAACCGGCTCGCTGCCAACAGCTGCCCGGTGAAGTTTGCGCGGACCTACTTCGGCGCCGGCGGTCGCCTGGCCGCGTGCTCGACCACCGTAGTGTCCTTGTCGACGTCGAGCGTCGACGGCGGCGGCGACTTCGGGTCGGGACGCAGGTTCTGCAGCTCGATCTCCACCAGGTCGCCGGCCGGATCGCGGTAGGCGACGCCACACAGGACGGCGTCCTTGCCGAACGTGATCGAGAGCTCGCGCAACCGCTCGGCGACCGCCTTGTCCTTGGGTTCGAGCCGCACGACGACACGATCCGAGGGCGCTGCCGCCTGGGTGCAGCCGACGATGGTGAAGGACTCCAGCAACCGCGCACTGTCGCCCCCCACCGCCGCAAAGAGGCCCTGCGCCAGTTCGGGTCCGTCGAGATGGAAGCGTTCGAGCTGCCGCTTCTGCGGCCGATGCACTTCGTAGGTGGTCGTCGTCAACCGGACCACCGACACGCGCGGCTTCGTCGCCCGGAACAGCACGCAGGCCGGCTCGCGCACGAACTGGAACTCGCCGCTGCTGACCAGGGGCTCCTTCGCCAGCGGCGTCGTGCGACGCTGCACGTAGTCGGCGAGCAACACGGCGACCGGGCGGGAGCGTTCGGCGTGGGCGCGCAGCAGTTCTTCGGCGCGGGTGCGCTGCGCGGGCTCGATGGCCTGGGCCAGGGCGAAGGGCGACAGGGCCCCCAGCAGGGCAACGAGCCTGGCCATGCCGACAAAACGCAGGTTCGTGTTCATGCCGGGGTCTCCATGGTCTTGCTCGCTGGCGTCGCCGGGGCCGAAGCCGCCACGCGCGGCACCAGGTTGAAGCGGCGTTGCAGTCGCCCGAGCAGGAAGAAGCAGCGCACGCGCAGGCGATCGAGCCAGGTCAGGTCGAAGCCACCGGCGAGAACCGTGGTGACGGCACGGGTGATGCCGAACACCGGCCGCGGCGCGAAGAAGATGTCGCGCGTCGCTTCGTCGTAGAACCCGAGCACGAACTTGCGCACGAACTGGTAGCGGGCCTGCAGCACGCGGTCGAAGCGGCGCAACACGCGCGCCTTCCCGGAACGCCCACGCACGTAGGCGGCATCGATCGCGTCGGCGGCTTCGACGCCGCTGCGCAGCGCCAGCAGCACACCCGTCGAGAACACCGGATCGAGGAACGAACCGGCGTCGCCGGCGAGGAACCAGCGGTCGCCGCAGTAGCTGCTCGCGCCGTACGAGAAACCGCTTTCGACGCGAAACCCGGACACGCATTCGGCCTCCGCCAGCCACGCGGAAGCCTGGCTCGACTGCGCGATCGCGGCAGCGAACAGCGCCGCGGGGTCACCCTTCTCCCGACTCTCGTAGTCGGCGATGTCGAGCACGCAGCCCACGCTGGTGACGCCATCCTGCAACGGAATGAACCACACCCAGCCGAGCTTCGGCAACGACACGATGCGGGTGTCGCCGGCGCGGTCCCCGGGGTCTGCCGGCACGTTCCGGTAGTGCGCGTAGACCGCCGCCTTGCGCAGTTCGTCGTCGGGGCGCCGCACGCCCTGCTGCCTGGCGACGAATCCCGTGCGGCCGCTCGCATCGACGATCGCCCGGGCGCGCACCGTCGCCACCCGTTCGCCGCTGGTGAACTCGACCTCGACTCCGTTCGCGTCGATCCGGCAGTCGCGCGCGCGCGCGAACTCGACTTCGGCGCCGAGCGACCGGGCGTGCTCCAGCAGGATCTGGTCGAACTCGGCGCGGTGCACCTGGAACGCCCACGGCGGATCGACGAACGACGCCTGCGTGAAGTCGAACAGCACCGTGTGCGCGCCGTCGGCAGTCTTAAGCTGCGCGCCCCGCTTGGTGACGAAACCCGCGCTGCGCAATCTGGCGCCGACCCCAAGTTGCTGGAACACATCGTCGCCGAGCGGCAACAGCGACTCGCCGATGTGGAAGCGCGGGAAGCGTTCGCTTTCGAGCACGAGCACCGAGTGGCCATGCTGCGCGCAGCGAGCGGCGGCGGCGGCCCCGGCTGGCCCACCACCCACCACCACCACGTCGTAGTCCGCGCGCGTGGCCATCTCAGCCGCCGAGGTCGACGCTGTTCTGCTGTGCGAACGTGCGCGCCGCCGGATACCCCGCGTCCGCATGCCGCACGATGCCGGTGCCCGGGTCGCAGGTGAACACGCGCTGGATGCGCGCCGCCGCGGCCTTGCTGCCGTCGGCGAACGTGACCTGGCCGGCGTGGATCGACTTGCCCATGCCGACACCTCCGCCGTGGTGGATCGAGACCCAGGTGGCGCCCGAGGCGACGTTCAACATCGCATTGAGCAGCGGCCAGTCGGCGATCGCGTCGCTGCCGTCGAGCATCGCTTCCGTCTCCCGGTACGGCGAAGCCACCGAACCGCAGTCGAGATGGTCGCGGCCGAACACGACCGGCGCCTGCAGCTCGCCCTTCGCCACCAGTTCGTTCACCGCGAGGCCGAAGCGCGCGCGCTCGCCGTAGCCGAGCCACAGGATGCGGGCCGGCAGACCCTGGAAGGCGATGCGTTGCTGCGCCTTCTCGAGCCACGTGCGCAGCGACCGGTTGTCGCCGAACATCTGCAGCGCCAGCGCGTCGGTGCGCGCGATGTCGGCCGGATCGCCCGTCAGCGCCACCCAGCGGACCGGG
>SXPB01000079.1 GCA_005776475.1 Planctomycetia bacterium | reverse complement strand
CGCGCAACGCGACGGCGCGGCGGCGAAGCAGCTGATCGAGACTCATTGGGGCCACTACAACGAGCGCGAAGCCGTGCTCCGGATCGTCGAGGAAGCCACGAAGCCGAAGGTCACTCGCTGAGTGGGGGCTGCGGACTGCCGCTGACGATGTCGCTGGTTGTTTGCGACGGGCGCGTCGGGTACCGCTGAGAGTGTTCATTCTCGGCCCGTCAGGCCCCCTACGCGTCCCGCATGCAGCTCCGTCCGTACCAAGCAACCGCGATCGCCAACGTGCGCGAGGCCTACCGGAAGGGGCATCGCAGTGTGTTGGTCGTGATGCCCACCGGCACCGGCAAGACGGTGCTGTTCGCCGAGATTGCACGGCTCGCCAAAGGGCCCGTGTTGGTCCTGGCGCATCGACAAGAACTGGTCGAGCAGGCGCGGGAGAAAATCGCGGCGTGGTGCAACGACGTGGTCGCGGTCGAGATGGCAGGTCGTCGCGACTTCACGCGGTCCGATGGCACGCGGCCGAAGATCACGGTCGCCAGCATCCAGACCCTGCAGCAGCGCCTCGGCTCGGTGCCGCGCGATGCGTTCAGGATCGTCATCGTCGATGAAGCGCACCACGCCACCGCCGACTCGTATCGCGCCGTGCTTGGCCATTTCGAGGCGTGGCAGCTGGGTGTCACCGCGACGCCGGATCGCAGCGATCGAGTGCCACTGGGCGAAGTGTTTGCGACGGTGGCATTCGACTACGACATGCGAACTGCGATCCGCGATGGTTGGTTGTGTCCGATCCGATCGTTCCTGGTGCAGACGCAGGCGGACTTCTCGCGCGTTCGCAAGGTCGCCGGCGAGCTTGCAACCCGCGACGTCGAAGCGGTGCTCAACCAGGAGCTGCACCTCGCTGAGGTCGCGACGCCGATTCTGCGCGAGCGCGACAGTCGGCCGACCATCGTGTTTGCTGCCTCGGTGGCACACGCCCATGCACTGACCCGCGTGATGAACCAGCAGGCCGGCCGCAGCGACTTCGCGGCCGCGCTGGACGGCGGCACCGCGTTCGAACAGCGCGCGCCTGTGCTGCAGCGCTTTCGCCGCCGGGAGATCCAGGTGCTGGTCAACTGCTCCCTGTTTACCGAGGGCTTTGATGTGCCTGAGATCGCGTTGGTGGCGATCGCGCGCCCCGTGTTGTCGCGCTCGTTCTATGCGCAGATGGTCGGCCGCGGCACGCGCCCGGCGAAGGGGAAGCGTGATTTGTTGGTGCTCGACTTCGTGCCGAGCCACTGCCGTCATTCGCTGGCGCAAGCCGTCGACATCTTCGCTGGTGGCGACGAAGAACTGCAGGCGCACGCTCGGCGCATCGCCGCGGCGTCGAGTGCGGCTGGCGAAGCGATTGCCCTCGAGTTGGCGATGGAGCTGGCCCAGCAAGAACACGAAGCGAAGCAAGCTGACGTCGTCTACCAATTGAAGAAGCGGGACCCATTCGCAGCGGTTGGCGTGGACCTGGGCCCGTGGCTGCGGCATCGAGGCGGTGGCGAGCGAGCGACCGCCGATCAGCTTGCGTTCTTTCGCCGTGCGGGTTTGCCCATTGAGCAGGTCGCCGAGTTGTCGAGCCAACAAGCCGAGGCGTTGCGCGAGCGCCTGCTCGAACGCAAGGCGGTAGGTCTATGCACTCCCAAGCAAGCGCGCCAGTTGGTCGACCTCGGTTACGACCCCCGCGACATGTACTTCGACCAGGCGCAGTCGCTGCTGCGCGAGGCGAAGGCGGCGCGCCGTGGCAGCAGGGATGGAGCCAGGACTGCGCGAGGCGCGCCGGACGAGCCGGGCGGTCGCAGCGTCGTCGCGGAGTGAATGGGGTCGGGCCCCAGTTGTGGCTGCCGCCGCCGACCGCGAGGTTGACCGCGGACCGCCTTGGCTCGACCATCCTTGCGCAATGACCGCTGACAACGCCGACGAAACAACCGCGGGCCCTGAGGAGGCGGAGATCACCGACCTCGTCGACCGGGCCATGCAGGCGCACTTCGAAGGCGGCGATTCGGCAATGGCCGTGTTCTGCGATGGGCTCGAACGCCATCGCGAAGTCGTCGTGAAGCGCTTGTCGGCCTTGCGGCGCATCGGGTTGTTCGGCGACGCGCCGCCAGCGGCCGCGGCTCCGGTGTTTCCGGAGCGGCTGGGCGACTTCGAACTGCTCGAACCGATCGGCCGCGGCGGCATGGGCGTTGTCTATCGCGCGCGCCAGGTCACCCTCGACCGCGAAGTCGCGGTCAAGCTGATCCGACCCGAGCAACTGCACTTCCCCGGTGTGCGCGAGCGCTTTCGCCGGGAGATCGAGATCGTCGCGCGACTGCAGCACGAAGGCATCGTGCAGCTCTACAGCTTCGGCGAAGACCGTGGCATTCCGTGGTTCGCGATGGAGTGGATCCGCGGCGTGTCGCTGGCGCACGTGATCGACCGGTTGGCGAAGTCGGCGGGAACCGCGCGAACCGGCGCCGACTTGCATACCTGTTTGTTCGACAGTGCTCCCGGCCGCGATCCCGCGGCGCTGTTCGAAGGCGACTGGGTCGATGTGGCGCTGCGCATCGTTGAACGCGCGGCGGTTGCGCTCGATCAGGCCCATCAGCAGGGCGTGCTGCACCGCGACATCAAGCCATCGAACATCATGGTCACGGCGAGTGGCCGCGTGGTGTTGCTCGACTTCGGCCTCGCGTGGACGCCGGCGGCGGATCGGCTGACGCGCTCCGGCGCCGAACTCGGCACGATCCACTACATGGCGCCGGAGCAGTTTCGCGGTGCCGAGGCGCAAATCGACGAACGCACCGACGTCTACGCACTCGGCGTGGTCCTGCGCGAACTGGTCACGCTGCGGTCCGTGTTCTCCGGGACCACCATCGACGAAGTCGCGCGGCAGGTGCGGGAAGGCCTGTATGCGCCGTTCACGGGTTCGCGCAGTTCGCTGCGGCGCGATGTCGAAACGATCTGCCTCGTCGCGATGGATCGGGATCCGAAGCGGCGGTACCCGTCGACGCGACTGCTCGCGCGCGACTTGCGGTGCGTGCTCGAACGCCGCCCGATCGAAGCCGTGCGGCCGGGTTGGAGCGTGCGCGTGCGACGCTTCGCGCAGCGCAACCGGGCGCTTGCCACCGCTGCCGTCATTTCCGCAGTGGTGTTGCTGGCGACTCCCGTTGTGGTGGCCTTGCGCGAACACGACTTGCGCATCGAGATCCAGGAGGCAAACCACCATCTCGTCGACGAAGTCGCGCGTGGCGATCGCAACCTGCGGCTCGCTGCGGACGCGATCAACGAGACCTTGCGTGCGATCGAGGATGAACAGATCTCGTCGGTGCCCGACCTCAAGCCGTTCGTCGAGAATGCGCTGACCACCTCGTCGGCGTTCCTCGACAGCCTCGCCCGCAGCAATCCCGCGGACCCCGAGGCGAGGTTGCGCCTGGCGCAGACGTTGGTGCGCGCCGCGAACGTGCAATGGTCCTTCTTCGACCTGGCGCGCACCGAGGTGTTGTTCCAGCGCGCGCTCGAACTGGTGCTGACCAGTGCCGGCAACGCCGAGCATCGCGACGCACTCGAACTCGACCTCCGCATGTCGCTCGTGTGGGTGAGGCGGTTGCGTGCTGAGGGGGCCGTTGCTGCCTACGAAGAGGCGATTGCACGCGCTGCGGCAGGTGGCCCGTACGAATCCCGTTCCCTGCACATGCGTCGGTTGATCGCGCGTTGCCTGGAGCGATGCGGCAATCTGCAGTACCGCAGCAACAAGGCGAGCGATCGCGTGCGGGGTCGCGAATTGATCGAGGCCTCGTCCCGGCTGCGCGAACGGATTGCCGCGGAAGAACCCAGTGTGCTGGCCTGGGCTGAGGTTGCGGGCGCTGCCCGCGAACTCGCTGCGGAGAGTGCGTTGCGCAAGGACGTCGCCGAAGCCAATCGCCATCGCGAGCGGATGGACGCAGCCCTCGATGCGGCCGAGACCGTCGGGGTGTCGATGACGATCGAGGATCGTGAGCGTCTGGTGTCGATCCTGCTGCAGCGCAGCCACGAGCTGGTGGAGGGGCCGCGAGCGATGGCATGTCTGCAGCGCGCCGAGCGCCATTGCCTTGCCATGATCCTTGCGCGGCCATCGCGATTGCACTGGATCGACCGTTGGGCCGACATCTCCGGGCGGCTGGCACGCCTCCAGCACCGATCCGGTTACGCCCAGGATGCGATCGCGACGACGGTCGGCGTGCTGCAACGAGTGCGTGGTGCAATGTCGACGTGGGCGAACGATGACGACCTCATCCGGGACTTCATGTCCCACGCGCGGGCGTTGGCCGAGTACGCCGCGGGATTGCCGGATTCGACCGTCGACGGCGGGGGCATGTTGGACGAAGCCGCTGCGCTGACGACGCGCCTGGAGAAGCTGCCCGTTCGTCGAGCGGTGACGTTCGACCAGGGCCACCGGGTGTTCTTGGATCGAGGCAGGCGCTTGTTGAAGGCCGGGCAGTCGGAGGCGGCGTTGGCCGACGGGCGGGACGGTGAACGCCTGCTCGGTCTCGCCCTGGCGGCGGCGGCGGTCGATCGGGTCACGATCATCAACGAACCGGGTGTGTTCTTGCTGCAGGTGGAGGCGCTGTTGCGCCTGGGGCGGGCCGACGATGCAGCGACAGTCGTCCAACGGATGCCCGCTTGGCCGACGTCCGGCTTCGACGCAGCGCCGTCCCTGCGCGAGTTCGAGTCCGACCCACGGTTTGCGCCGGCCCTCGAACGTCTGCGGCGCAAAGGCTGACTGCCCGGGCGTCCCGGGCTGGCACAGCCGCCGCGAAGGCGGTTCAATCGGTTCGCCGTGTACTTTCCGCCCCAGACGCGCCGCGAGCCGCAGATCCGCCTGTTCCGTTCCGACTTCCTGGAAGCGCTGACCAGGGTGCATCCCGCGGTCGTCGTGGTCGTCTGGCTGCCGGTGATCGTCTGGTTCATGCATGCCGCGTGGAGTTCGCGCGCAGCGACGGGCATGAGCGTGAACGAGCTGCTGCTGGCGCACGGTGCCGGTCTCCTTCTGTGGACGCTGACCGAGTACGTGATGCACCGGTTCGTGTTCCACTTCTCGCCGTCGAATCCGCCGGCGTGGTTGCACCGGCTGGTGTTCCTGTTCCACGGCATCCATCACGTGCAGCCGTGGGACAAGACCCGCCTGGTGATGCCGCCGGGAGTCAGCGTTCCGTTGGCGCTCGCGTTCTATGGGTTGTTCACGTGGGCCTTCGGAATGGGTGGGGCGTCCGATTGGGTGGCGCCGGCGTTCGGAGCTTTCCTGTTCGGGTATCTCGTCTACGACCTAGTCCACTATTCGACGCACCATCTGCCGATGGCCAACCCGATCGGGCGATGGTTGAAGCGGCACCACCTGTTGCATCACCACGCGTCACCCGACGAGCGGTTCGGGGTCAGCTCGCCGCTCTGGGACATCGTGGTCCGCACCATGCCGCGCAATGCCGCGGATGGCGCCGACCAGAGCGTTCGCACGGGCTGAGACTTGCTCGGGCAACGCTTGCGCACGCGTCGCCGCCGCGCATCATCGCCGCATGCTCGAACCCGGCGCTCCCGCACCTTCGTTCTCCCTGCCCGACCAGGACGGCAAGCTCGTCTCGCTGCAGGATCTGCGCGGCCGTTGGGTGGTGCTCTACTTCTATCCGAAGGACGACACGCCCGGTTGCACGGTGGAAGCGTGCGAATTCACGGGCAGCAAGCAGGCCTTCGCGGGTCTGGACGCGGTGGTGTTCGGGTGCAGCGCCGACGGTGCGGCCGCACACCAGAAGTTCATCGCCAAACACGGTCTCGGCATCTCGCTGCTGACCGATGCCGACCGCAAGGTGATGCAGTCCTACGGTGCCTACGGCAAGAAGGTGCTGTACGGCAAGGCGACCATCGGCGTGATCCGTTCGACGGTGATCATCGCTCCGGACGGGCGCCTCGCGCACCGTTGGGCCAGCGTCAAGGCGGCCGGGCATGCCGAGCACGTGCACGCCCGCCTGGCCGAACTGCAGGGGGCGACCGCGGTCGCGAAGAAGACCCCGGCGAGTCCCGTGAAGAAGGCGAAGAAGGTGAAGAAGGCGAGGCCGGTCGTCGCCGCCAGGCCCGCTGCGAAGAAGGCCGCTGCGAAGCCGTCGCGCGGGGCGAAAGGCAAGTGATCGCGCGGTAGTGTGTCGCGATGCCCGCTGATCGCCGCGAAGTCACGTCGTCGAAGAACCCCGTGGTGCAGCGGTTCCGCGCCGCTGCCGCCGGCGAACTCGAAGGCATCATGCTGGCCGAGGGCGTGCGCCTCGTCGCCGAAGCGCTCGACGCCGGACTCGTCGTGGTCGAGGCCGCGGTCTCGCCGCGCTTGCAGGACGGTGCGTTGCGCACGAGGCTGCAGAAGGCGACGCGGTCGTTCCTTGAATGCGGTGACGACGTGATGGAGCGCCTCAGCGCGCTGGACACGCCGCAAGGCGTGGCGGTCCTGCTGGAGCGCCCGCGGCCGGAAGAGCGTGCACTGCTCGGCAAGGACCTGGCGCCGCTCGTGGTCGCCGCGGCCGGGGTGCGCGATCCGGGCAATCTCGGCTCGTTGCTGCGCACCGCCGAGGCCGCCGGTGCTTCGGGCGTGGTGACGATGCGCGGGGGCGCCGACCCGTTCCGCGACAAGGCTGTCCGCGGCTCGATGGGTTCGGTGTTCCGGTTGCCGGTGCTGCACGGGCTCGATGCGCAGGCCCTGCTCGAGTTCGCGCGCCGCAATCGGCTCCAGATCGTGGTGGCCGATGGCGGCGGCGATCGAGTGCACACGCAGGCTGATTTGCGCAAGCCGATCCTGCTCGTCGTCGGCGCCGAAGCCGCCGGCGTGCCGAAGGAGCTGCTGCTCGCGGCCGACGCGCGCGTGCGCATTCCGCTGCAGAAGCCGGTCGAGAGCCTCAACGTCGCCGTTGCCGCCGGGGTGTTGTTGTTCGAGGCCCGCCGGCAGCGCACGTGAGGTGACGATGAGCCTGTTCGGCGACGTTCCGGATTCGACGGGTGGCACGCCGAAGCTGCCGCCGGCGGCACCTCTGGCCGAACGCATGCGGCCGCGCACCTTGGCCGAGTATCTCGGCCAGGACACGGTGCTCGGCGAAGGCCGTGCGTTGCGCACGGCGATCGAGAACGGCAAGGCTGGGTCGCTGCTTCTGTGGGGGCCGCCCGGAGTCGGCAAGACGACGTTGGCGCGCTTGATCGCCGGCCACGCCAATCTGCACTTCCGGCCGTTCTCGGCGGTGCTCGCCGGCGTCGCGCAGGTGCGCGAGGCGGTGGCGGAGGCGCTCGAACGACGCCAGCAGGACGGTCGTGCGACGTTGTTGTTCGTCGACGAGATCCACCGCTTCAACAAGGGCCAGCAGGACGCGTTCCTGCCGCACGTCGAGCGCGGCGACCTGGTGCTGGTCGGTGCGACCACCGAGAACCCTTCGTTCTCGATCAACGGGGCGCTGCTGTCGCGGTGCCGGGTGGTCCCGTTGCAGTCGTTGCCGGACGCGGCGGTGGTGCGGTTGGTGCGCGCGGCCTTGGCCGATGCCGAACGTGGGCTCGGCAGGCGCCGCTTGCAGATCGACGAAGCCGCCCTGCCGCGGCTCACGCTGCTCGCCGGCGGCGACGGACGGCGCGCGCTCGGCTGCCTCGAAGCGTCTGCGGCGACCTGCCTCGATGGCGACACGATCACGGCGGCGATGGTGACGGAAGCGTTCCAGCATCGTGCGCTGCAGCACGACAAGGACGGCGATCTGCACTTCGACCTGCTGTCGGCGTTGCACAAGTCGCTGCGCAACTCCGACGTGCAGGCCGCGATCTACTGGTTGGCTCGCGCGCTCGAAGCGGGCGCCGATCCGGTGCACGCCGCGCGGCGGCTCGTGGCCGTCGCCGCCGAAGACGTCGGACTGGCCGATCCGATGGCGCTGCAGGTCGCGGTCGCCGCGCTGCACGCGCTGCAGTTCCTCGGCTTGCCCGAGGGCCGGCTGCCGTTGACGGAGGCGACGATCTACCTCGCCGCGGCGCCGAAGAGCAACGCGGTGATCCAGGCCATCACGGCGGCAGCCGCGGCGGTGCGGAACGGAGTCCAGAGCCCCGTGCCCGTACATCTGCGCAACGCGCCGACCGGATTGGCCAGGGACCTCGGCCACGGCGATGGCTACGTCTACGCCCACGACACCAGGGCGGGCGTGGCGAAGATGGAGTGCCTGCCGCCGGAACTGCGCGGCACCGTGTTCTTCACGCCGGGTGAGCGCGGTTTCGAAGCGAAGCTGCGCGACCGCATGGCGGAAGCGGATCGGTTGCGGCGCGGGTCGTGATCGACGACGCGCAGATGCGGTGATTCACGCGTCGATGCGCGCCATCACCGACTGCACCAGTTCGCGCACGCCCTCGACCGACAGGTCGAAGCGCACTTCGAGCGCCGCGAACAACTCCGGCAACGGTCGGCTGCCGCCCAGGGCGAGCGCGCGGCGGTAGGCGGCAACCGCTCGTTTCGGGTTGCTGCGGTAGTTGCTCCACACCTGCAGCGCCGCGAGCTGCGCGATGCCGTACTCGACATAGTAGAACGGGTGGTTGAACAGGTGCGTCTGCGCGATCCACTGCATCGCGAACGCATCCTGGAAGCCGCTCCAATCGATGTCGCCGCCGAAGCGCCGCCGGATGTCGAGCCAGGCGACGCGGCGCTCGTCGTGCGAGTGCACCGGCTTGCCGTAGACCCAATGCTGGATTGCGTCGATCGAAGCGATCCAGGTCAGCGTGCGCAGGATGCCTTCGAGGTGCTTCTTGTAGACGCGAGCGGCGTCGGGTGCTGCATAGACGCGGTCGAGATGTTCGAGCCCCATGAGCTCCATCGACATGCTCGCGGTCTCGGCGATTTCGATAGGGTAGTCGCGCAGAGACAGCAGCTCGTGGTCGCGGCAAAGCAGCGAGTGGAAGGCGTGCCCGCACTCGTGCAGCAGCGTCTGCACGTCTTGATGGACGCCGACGCCGTTGGCGAAGATGAACGGCACGCGTTCGTCTTCGAGCTGGTACTGGTAGCCGCCCGGCGCCTTGCCCGGGCGGCTCATCAAGTCGAGCAGTCCGCGCTGCTGCAGTTCGTCGATCCAGGTCGCGAACTCGGGATCGACCGCGGCGACGAGCTGCCGGCAGGTCGCCACCAGTTCGGGTTCGGTGCGGAACGGCCGCAACGGCGGCCGGCCCTCCGGATCGACTTCGAGGTCCCATGGCCGCAGTCGTTCGAGCTGCAGGCGGCTGGCGCGGCGGCGATCGAGTTCGCGCACGGCGGGCACGACGCATTCGGCGATCGCATCGTGCAGGCCACGGCAGGTGGCCTCGTCGTAGTCGTAGCGACCGAGGTCCTGGAATCGCCACGGCGTGTAGGTCTGGTAGCCGGCGTTGCGCGCGATGTCGGTGCGCAAGGCGACGAGCCGGTCGTAGATGTCCTCGAGCTCGGGCCACAGCGCGCGGCGTGAGGCCAGGGCGGCGCGCCACGCGCCCTCGCGCACGCTGCGATCCTGGTTTTCGAAGTAGGGGCTGAGCTGTTGCAGCGTGAGCGTCTTGCCGTCGAAGGCCACCTGGACGCTGCCGAGCAACGACTGTTGTCGCGTCTGCAGTTCGGCTTCCTTCTGCTGCAGCGTGGTGTTCTCGGGGCGGAACAGGTTCGCCTGCGTGCGGCGGCGGCGGATCACCACCAGGTACTTCGCTTCGGGCAGCGCGAGCATGGCCGGTGCCGCCAGGAATTTGCGATCGAGCTGGTCGCTGCGCACCTTCACGTGCGGCATCACCTGCTGCTCCATCGCCAGGTAGGCGGACCTGGCGGCGGCGTCGTCGGTGCGACGGGTCATCGCGACATACCGGCGGGCCTGTTCGGCAGCGATGCGCGCCAGCAGCTCGCTCTCGTCGAGCAACCAGCGTTCGAGGGCCGTCACTTCGTCGAGGCGACGGTTCTCGAGGTCGTCGAACACCGGATCGAGTGCCGCTACCGAGCCGACGTCGAGCACGGTCGGGAGGAAACGAGTCGGCGGGGCCGGAAACAGCGTTGCCAAGGTGTGGATCGGGGGGAAACGGCCCTGGCGGCGGGCCCGGTGCCGCCACCGTAGCGGCGCCCACGCCACGCGGAAGCGCCTTCTCCGCTAGGGGGTGTCTAGCGCCCGGGTGTGTCTCGTCGAGACGACACTGGAGCGCGACCGTGACTCTCCCGCGCGACGAAAGGCTGTCGGCACGGGGCCATGGCAATGGTGGAGTCGCGGCATGTTCCTTGCCAATCGCTGCCGCCATGCGTCTCCCCCTGTGCGTCCTTCCTCTGCTGGTTGTCGCCGGCTGCGGTCACTCGGCCCATTCCCACCCGGTGGCACGGCCGGCCGAGCCGCGCCCGGTGTCGATCGAAGTCGAGGTCTACGACCCCTACACCAACCTGGTCTGGGAGAACGTCTCGGTGCGCGTGGTCGAGTCCTACCAGGAATGGTCGGGCTGCACCTGCGTGAGCCCTTGGCTCGACTGGTTCCTGACCGACGCCAGCGGTCGCGTGTTCCTCGACGAATACGTGCTGGCCGACGCCGAGGTGGGGTTTCTGGAAGATGGCAGCGGTCGCGCGATCCTCGATCCGTACCGCGACGACGACGAAGCGGTGGTGCTGCTCGAGATCGATGCCGTTGGCTTCGTGCCGGTCTACGTGGAAGTCACCTTGCGATGGGATCAGCCGGACGTCCTGGTCGAGGTGCCCTTCTTCTGAGGCCGCGGCAGGAGTCAAGGTTTGCCTGTATGCGGGTCGATGACGAGGGTCGAAAACCCCAGAAGACGGAGAGGAACCGACTTGGACACGATTCTGCTCATCAACGATTCCACGACGCTGACCAAGGTGCTGTCGGTGCACTTCCAGAAGGCCGGCTACAAGGTCATTGCGGTCAGCACGGTGATGGACGCCTACGAGTCGTTCATCCGCAGCGACGTCGACCTGATCCTCACCGACTACTTGCTGAAGGACAAAAGCAGCTGCGATGTGATTCGCACCTTCCGCAGCAAGCGCGCCCAGCGGGCCCTGCCGATCGTCGTGTTCACGGCGTCGGATGACGCGGAGGCCACCAAGGCGTGCAAGGAAGCGGGAGCGAGCCTGGTCCTGTCGAAGGCTGGCGGCACCACCCATCTGCTCGACGCGATCAACAAGCTGATCGACGAGTACAAGGCGCAGAAGCCGGGTTCGTCGCTCGACCAGGACATGGGCCGCTGCATCCTGAAGGCGACCAGCGAAGTGTTCCGCACGATGATGAACATGCGGGTCTCGCCCGGCGAGTTCACGATCGAGAAGGCGCAGAGCCGCCACGCCGAGATCATCGGCAGCATTGGCGTGACCGGCTTCATGACCGGTTCGATCTCGCTGTTCATGCCCAAGGCCCTGGCGCGCCGCGCCGTCGCCGCGATGTTGATGATCGACTCCGCGGAAGGCATGCCGGAAGCCGAGCTGGTCGATGCGATCGGCGAGTTGGTCAACATGGTCGGCGGCGGCATCAAGACCGAGCTGTTCCAGAAGGCGCCGCTGTTCGACATCTCGGTGCCGAGCGTCTTCATTGGCGATGACCTGCACCGCCGCACCGTGTCCGACGACCTGTGCTTCCACGTGCCGTTCACGATCGAAGGCATGACGTTCTCGGTCGAGTTCCTGATGGTGACCAAGAAGGCGGGCGGCACCGGCGTCCAGGCGTCGCTGGTCGGCGGCGCGACGAAAGCGTGATCGGCACCGGGTCCCGCGGCACACTGACACCGTGAGCCGCGACGCGATCCTCGACCCTGCCCTGCACCGCTCCCGTCGCCAGCGTCTGTTGGACGCGCTCGGCGACGGCGTGCTGTTGTTGCCCACCGCTGCAGCGACGACGCGCAATGGCGATGTGCTGCACGAATTCCGGCCTGGGTCCGACTTCCACTTCCTCACCGGCTTCCCAGAGCCCGAAGCGGTGTTGGTGGCGTTTCCCACCGGCGCCGGACGGCACCGGACGGTGTTGTTCGTGCGGCAGCGCGACAAGTCGCGCGAAGTGTGGGATGGCCGCCGCCACGGCACTGCGGGTGCCAAACGGCGATTCGGCGCGGACGAGGCCTGGCCGATCGAAGCGCTGTGGCAGCGCTTGCCTGGATTGCTCGCGGGCAAGACGCAGCTGTTCCATCGCCTGAGCAACGACGCCGCTTTCGATCGTCGCCTGCTCGAGATGTTCAAGGCGCTCGCCCAGAAGCACCGGCGCCGGCAGCCGCCACAGCATCCGACGATCAGCGACCCGATCCCCGCCCTCGCGGCGCAACGGGTGGTGAAGGATGCGGCCGAGCTCGCAGCGCTGCGCCGGGCCGGCGCGATCTCGGCGGCCGGCCACGTGGCAGCGATGCGGAACGCGCGTCCCGGCCGGGCCGAGTTCGAAGTGCAGGCGGTGCTCGAGGCCGAGTTCCGCCGGCAGGGCAGCCCCCGCAACGGGTATCCGTCGATCGTCGCCAGCGGTGCCAACGCCTGTGTGCTGCACTACCACGAAAACGACCGCACCATGCGGGCGGGGGATCTCCTGCTGATCGACGCCGGGGCCGAGTTCGATGGCAACACGGCGGACATCACCCGCACATTCCCGGTGGGCGAACGGTTCACCGAGGTCCAGGCCGCCGTGTATCGCGTGGTGCTGCGCGCCCAGCGCGCCGGAATCCGGGCCTGCAAGGTGGGGGCCACCTGGGATCGTGCCCACAAGGTTTGCCTGCGCCTGCTGACCCGTGGGCTGGTCGAACTCGGCGTGCTGCGCGGGCGTCTCGATGGCCTGTTGAAGAAGCAGGCCTACAAGCCGTTCTACATGCACGGCACGAGCCACTGGCTCGGCCGTGACGTGCACGACGTCGGCGCCTACCAGGACGCTGCCGACAAGCCGCGGCGCCTCGTTGCCGGTGCCGTGTTGACCGTGGAGCCAGGGCTCTACTTCGCGCCGCGCGATCCCCGCGTGCCGGCCGCGTTGCGCGGCATCGGCATTCGCATCGAGGACGATGTGCTGGTCACGGCGAAGGGGCCGGTGGTGCTGACCGCGGACGTGCCGAAGGAAATCGCGGCGATCGAACAGCTGCGGGCGAGTGCCTTCCCGCGCCGCTGATCACATGCCGGTGCCGCGCAGCACGACCCGGAAGGTGTGCACGATCAGCTTGAGGTCGAGCCACAGCGACCAGTTGTCGATGTAGAACAGGTCCATCTCGACCCAGCGCTTGAACGACACGCGGTTGCGACCGTAGACCTGCCACAGGCAGGTGAGCCCGGGCTTCACCGAAACGCGGCGCTTCTGCCACCAGTGGTAGCGTTCGACTTCCGAAGGAATCGGTGGCCGCGGGCCGACGAGGCTCATGTCGCCGATCAGCACGTTGAAT
>SXPB01000078.1 GCA_005776475.1 Planctomycetia bacterium | reverse complement strand
CAGGGCGCGATCCGCTGCCATCCGTACGCCTTCAAGGAACTCGACGCGATCGCGCGCAACGACGGCAAGGTCTTCGACCGCACCTTCTGGGCGCACGTCGGGCACGTGCTGCAGAACGGCGTGCGCACCGCCGTGCTCGGCCTCACGCGCGGCCTCCTCACGTGGTCGCCGGTGCGCGGCCGCACGGCGCGCTACTACCGCCGCCTCAACCAGGCCAGCGCCGAGTTCGCGCTGCTGGCCGACTTCGCGATGGGCGCCTACGGTGGCGACCTGAAGCGCAAGGAGAAGATCACCGGCCGCTTCGCCGACTGGTTCTCGTGGATGTTCCTCGCCAGCGCCACGCTGCGCCGCTTCGCCGCGGAAGGCAACATCAAGGATGACCTGCCGTTCGTCGCGTGGTCGGTCGAACACGCGTTCGCCCGCATGCAGGAAGCGCGCGAAGGCCTCTACGACAACCTCCGCCTGCCAGGCCTCGGCGGCCTGCTCGCGTGGCCCGGCAGCCTGTGGGCGAAGCTCACGAGCTTCGGTCGCGGGCCGAGCGACGCGATCGGCAGCAAGGTGGCGCGCGCGCTGCAGCAACCCGGACCGCAGCGCGATCGCCTGACGGCGGCGATCCACCTCGACACCGACCCGCACGGCGCGCTTGGCCGCCTCGAACACGCGTTGCGCGCGTGCACCGATGCCGAACCGATCCTGAAGAAACTCAAGGATGCGGTGAAGGTCGGGCGTCTGCCGAAAGCCCGGCCCGAGCAACTGCTCGACCAGGCGGTCGAACAGGGCCTGCTGGTCGAGGCCGAACGCCAACTGGTGCGGGCCGCCGAAGCGGCACGCCAGGAAGCGATCGCAGTCGACAGCTTCTCGCTTGAGGAGTACATGGCCGCCGCCGTGCGCCACACCGACGACTCGGCGACGGTCGCGCAGCCGACGCCGTCGGCGTCGTGAGCGGGCCCTACTTGCCCTCTTCCGGCAGCTTCAACGCCTCCGCCATCGCTTCCTTCATCGCCGCCACCGCGGCGAGGCCAGCCTTGCCGGCGTTCTCGGTGAGGCTCTTCTCGATGCGCGCATCGAGCTGCTCGGCCCAGCTCGGCGTATAGGCGGTGAAGTTGCACTCCGCTTCGGTCGCGGCGACGTCGGTGTCGTCGATGTCCTTGCCGAGCCATCGCCAGTCGATCGCGTCGTAGCAGAACGTCACTTCCTCGTACTCGGGGATCGCCCCGTTCTCGGCGATGCGGGCGTTGGGCATGACGCCGCGGATCGAGACGATGCGCGCCTTGCTGAAGTTGATCGACGAGTGGATCTCCTGCTGGCCACCGACCGGCGAGAAGCGGGTGAACTCGAGGAAGCCGAAGTCGAAGGTGACGTTGTCGCGGAACGCTTGCCACAGGATCGCCGAGCTGCGGTCGATGTCCTTCTGGATCACCAGCGGCCGGTGCTTGCGCGTCTTGGTCGGCACGCCATCGGAATCGCGCTCGTTGACGATCTCGTGGCTCATGCCGATCACGAGGATCTGGTCCTCGCGCGACTTGAAGCGCGAGCTGCCTTTGACCTTCGAACTGCCGAGCTGCAACGTGAGGTATGCGGTGAGAGCCATCGGTCACTTCTCCTTCAATGCGTCGAGGAACATCTGCTTGCCTTCCGTCTTCAGGAACGTGGCGACCTTGGTGCCGATGTCCTTGCTGATCGCGCCGATCGCGCCGTCGACGATGCGCTTCGCGATCATCTGGCCATCCGACTTGCGGAAGTCCCCGGGCAGCGCCGCCGACTCGGCCGTGCCGACTTCGCCGCCATTGCCGGTCAGCGCTTCCCAACCGAAACCGATGGTCTCGTAGGTGAACGAGACGTCCTCCATCTCGGGCAGGCTGGCGTCCTTCGGCACCCGCACGTTGAGCATGAAGGTCTTGATCGTGGCGATGCGGGCGTTCTTCAGGACGATCTTCCAGTGGCGATCCTCGCGCACGCCCTTCGGCCCACCGCCCGCTGGCGGCTCGCGATAGCACTGCAGCACGAAGGTGGTGAACAGCTCGCCGTCGCGCGCGGCCTTCTGCAGCACCGGCGACGACCGGTCGAGGGGTTTCGTGATCTTGAACAGGCCGTGCGAGCGCTTGCCGCTCGGCGTGCCCGGCGTGCCGCCCAGGTCGGTCTTGTCGGTCGTTTCGGCGACGACGGTGTGGTCGTAGGCGAGCACGACGATCTTGCCCTTGCGTTCGGTGTCCTGGTCATTGGTGCCGCGGGCCGAGCCGCGGACCTCGCCCAGGTTCTCCCCGACCAGCCGCAGGATGGCGGGAAGGGTCATGGCAGCACCTCCTCGCCCGCGTCGAGATCCTCGGCGTCGAGCGCGAGCAACGCGCCGGCGAAGCGACCGAGGCCGCCTTCGGCCAGGCCTTCGTGCCCCCACACCCGCACCTGCACCGGCCGGCCGGCCGCCTGGGCCGCCGTCGCCACGGTGAAGCCGCGCGCATCCAGCACGACGAGGCCGCTGCGCCCGTCCGCCAGTTCGAGCAGCACGCGGCCATCGAACGAACGGCACATCGCCACCTGGGCCGCCAGCACCGACGACAGGCCGAGGCCTTCCACCGGCAGCGCCCGGCGCACCGCGCCCCGCACCGCCGCCACGCGGCGGGCGCGCTGCACTTCGGCCGGGGCCAGCCCGGACGCGGCCACCGCGCCGCCGGCCAGGGCCGCGCCGGCAGCGGCGGCCCGGATCATGTCTCGTCGATTCAGGTTGTTCATGGATGCCTCCAGGCAAGGCAGCGATGCCGCCCATGCGAACCGAACGGGCCAGTGCAGAAAAATCCGCGCGCCGCCCCGATGCCGGTGTCAGCGCTGCGGAAATGGCCGCAACCGCTCGCTAGCCTGACACCCGATGACCGACGGCATCCTCGTCTACCAACAGATCCAGGCCCTGATCGCGCGCGGGGCCCTCGCCTCGCAACCGGCGATCGCACCGACGCAGATCCAACCCAGTTCGCTCGACCTGCGGCTCGCGACGCGCGGCTACCGGGTCCGTTCCGGGTTCCTGCCCGAGAACGTGCGCGTGGCCGACCGCCTCGAGGAGATGACGCTCTACGCGTTCGACCTCACCGACGGTGCGGTGCTCGAGAAGGGCCACTGCTACATCGTGCCGTTGCTCGAACGCATCGAGCAGCCGCTGCCGTACCTGATCCGCGCGAACCCCAAGTCGTCGACCGGCCGGCTCGACCTGTTCACGCGCCTGCTCGCCGACCGCTGTGGCCGCTTCGAAACGGTGCCGCCGGGCTACACCGGGCCGCTGTTCCTCGAGATCGTGCCGCGTTCGTTCCCGGTGCGCGTGCGCACGGGATTGTCGCTGTGCCAGATCCGCTTCTCGGAAGGCAACTCGGTCCTCTCCGACGACGAGCTGCGCGCCGAACACCAACGCGGCGGGCTGTTGTTCGACGACGCCGGCAAGCCGCTCCCGATGGACAAGATGCGCCTCGAGAAGGGGCTGATGATGGGCGTCGCGCTGCGTAGAGACCGCGACCTGCAGGGGCCGGTCGGCTACGTGGCGCGGCGCTACACGGGCATCGTCGACATGGCCAACGAAGGCGGCCACGACGCCGACGAGTTCTTCCAGCCGATCCCCGAAGCGAAGAACGGGCAGATGATCGTCGAGCCCGAGGAGTTCTACATCTTCGCGAGCAAGGAGCGGATCCGGGTGCCGAAGCACCTCGCCGCCGAGATGGTCGCCTACGACGTCGGCATCGGCGAGCTGCGCACCAACTACGCCGGCTTCTTCGACAACGGTTTTGGCGGCGAACAGGGCACGCGCGCCGTGCTCGAAGTGCGGCCGCACGACGTTCCGTTCCTGCTCGAAGACGCGCAGGTGTTCTTCAAGCTCGAGTTCTTCCGCACGCAGGAGTTGCCGCGTGTCGTCTACGGCGACCGGCAGCTGAGTTCGCACTACCAGGGGCAGGGGCTGAAACTCAGCAAGCACTTCCGCTGACTCATCGCGTACGCCTCTTGAACCGCGACCCTGGCGTCGGCGCTCACAGCGGAACTCCGTCGCGTTCGATCTCGCGCGCAATGAGCCGGCCTTGCTGCTGCAGCTGTTGCCACCGGTCGCTGGCCAAGGTGAAGGTGCTGACGACCACTTCGTGCTGCTCGAACAAGCGCCCCGAGTAGTCCCAGATGGCTTGCCGCTCCGCGCCGGTCATGCCGTCGATGACGACCAGGATGTCGAGGTCCGACTCGGCATGTCCTTCGCCGCGGGCTCGTGAGCCGAACAGCCTGAGGTCTCGCACGCGACCGGGAAATGACAGGCGCAGATACGCCGCGCGCCGGCCCGGATTGGCTCGCCCCGGCCACCGCCCTGCACATCCTGGTGACCCCGGTGACCGCCGCCGCCGACCTCGCCGTGCTGCCGATCTACCTGCTGCTGGTGGTCCCGTATCTCGCGGGCCTCGGCCACTGATCAAGCCGCAGGCCCTCGCCTGCCGATGGAATCGGTATGCGCGATGGCAACGGACGGATCGGTCGCGCGAGCGGCCCCGTGCTGTTCGTGATCGGCAAGTGGTACGCCTACCAGGCGGGCCAACCGCCATCGAACGACCTGCACAACCTGGTCGGCTCGCTCGAATCGACCAACCTCGCCCCCAGCGTCGTGTTCGCCGTCGACGAACAAGCCCCCGGCGACTGCGACCGCGCGTTCTACGAACTTGCCCAGCGCGTGCGGCCGAGCCTCATCGTCGTGCACCTGTCACTGGCAGCGGCGATGTTCCGACCGCTGCTGCCGCGCGTCGAAACCCTGGTCCGCCTGCGCCGCGAATTGTGCGTGCCGATCGTCGGCGTGCTCGGCGACACCTCGCGCATCGGCTTCATGGATCTGCCGAACGCCTACGCGCCGGCGATCGACGTGTTCGACGTGTGGGACAACTACGAGGTGTTCCGCGAGAACGCGTTCGACCCCGACCGCTACCGGTCGATCTTCACGCCGCAGGATCGCCGTGTGTTCCACGATCCGGGGCAGCCGCGCGATCTCGACGTCGCTTTCGTCGGCATGCGCAGCAGCGGCCCCGAACGCCAGCGCGGCATCGACTGCCTGCAGGCCGCCGGCATCACCGTGTACCAGAGCGGTGGCCAGGGCGACCGCTGCCTGCCGCTCGCCGAGATGGCCCGCATCTACCAGCGGGCGCGCATCGTCGTGAACTTCGCCGAGATCCTGCACGACGTCTTCGCCTGCCGCGGTCGCGTGTTCGAAGCGACGCTGTCGGGCGCCTTGCTCGTCGAACGCGACAACGTGCACACCAACCGCTGGCTGGTGCCGGGCCAGCACTACGCCAGCTACCGCGACTTCGACGAACTGGTGTTCGTGGTGCAGTACTGGCTGCGGCACGAAGCCGGCCGCCAGCGCCTGGCGGCGCGCGGCCGCGACCACGTCGCCCAGCACTGCAGCGCGGAGAACTACTGGCGCCCGCTGCTCGCGTTGGCGGGCCAACGGCTGCCGCTGCATCCGCGTGGCTCGCTGCTCTGCCCGACCTGAACGGTCGCCGTCACTTCGCCGCGGCGGCCGCGCGCACCGCACCGACCAGCGCCTTCACGCCCGTCGCGATCGACGCTTCGTAGTCGGGCCAGTAGCGCGCCGTGTGCAGGCCCGGCACGTTGCCGGCCGCCTGCAGCTTCGCCAACCGGTCGGGCGCGACCGTGCCGAGCCGGAACATGCACAACGGAATGTTCTCCGCGTAGAGGCGCCCAAAGTCCTCGGCCGTCATGGCGGGCGGAATGTCCTTCACGTTCGCCGCGCCGAGCGCCACGACGAGGCCCTTGTGCACGGTGGCCGTGAGTCCGTCGTGGTTCTTCAGCGCCGGCGTGTGCTCACTGAACTCGACCTTGGGCTCGGGCGCGCCAAACGACAACGCCACCGCCTTCGCCTTGCGTTCGATCGCCGCCAGCATCCTGGTGCGCACTTCCGGTGCGTAGCTGCGCACGGTCGCCTGCAGGGTGCACCGGTCGGGAATGATGTTGTGCTTGTTGCCGCCTTCGATCGCTCCCACCGTGATCACGCACGCTTCGAGCGGATCGATCTCGCGCGAGACGATCGTCTGCAGGTCGAGCACCAGCTGCGCTGCCTGCACGATCGGATCGATCGTGAGGTGCGGCGCCGCACCGTGGCCGCCGCGCCCGAACACCGTGATGTCGCAGCTATCGACATTGGCCATCGTGAACCCCGGCCGCACGCCGACGTGCCCGGTCGCCATGTCGGCGGAGGTGTGCAGCGCCAGCGCCCACTGCGGCCGCGGGAAGCGCGTGAGCAGGCCGGCGGCGAGCATCGCCTTCATGCCGCCGGCGCGCTCTTCGGCCGGTTGCAGCTGGAACACCAACGTGCCCGAGAATGCCTCGGGATGCTGCGCGAACCAGGTCGCCGCGCCGATCAAGCAGGTCATGTGCAGGTCGTGGCCGCACGCGTGCATGATGCCGACGGCACGGCCTTCACTGTTCTTGCCGTTGATCTTCGAGGAGTACGGCAGCCCCGTCTCCTCGGCGATCGGCAGCACATCCATGTCGGCGCGGATCAGGCCGACCGGACCCTCGCCGCGTTTGAGCACGGCGACCACGCCGGTGCCGCCGACGTTGGTCGTCACTTCGAGGCCGAGCTGCTTCAGTTCCGCCGCCATGCGCGCCGCCGTGGCATGCTCGTGGAACGACAACTCGGGGTTCTCGTGCAGATGCCGGTAGAGAGCCCCGAGGGCCGGACCGTGCTGCTGCAACCACGCGTCGTCCTGGCCGATGGCGAAGGAAGAAGCGCACGCGACGAACGTCCAGGGAAGAAGGCGCATGGCGCGCAGTCTCGCCGATGCGCGCGCGAGTTTCGCGCCCCTCCTTGTCCTGCCGCCCCCACCTTCGCACACTTCGCCCATGCTGCTGTCGATCGCCGCCGACGAACGCGCTGCCGTGCAATTCGAGGATCTGGCGTCGGCGCTCGATGCCGGCCTGCCGTTGGCGAGCCTCGGCGCCGATCCGGCGGCTGGTGAGCAGGCCATCCTGTTGGCGCTGCGATCGCGATCGGTGCACGTGACGCCGATCGAGTCGGCAGTGCTGCTCGCCGCGTGGCGCGCCGGCTCGGTCAGTGCCGCGCTGCGCGCGCGCGCCGTCGAACGTCGCCGCCGGGCCGAGTTCGCGCGCGCCGTCTGGGGCGGCCTGCGCTACCCGCTGTTGCTCGCAGCGATGCTGTTGCTGGCGAGCGTGGCCACGATGGCGATCATCGGCAAGACGTTCCTGATCGTCGTGCTGGCGAGCTACTGCGGCATCGGGGCGCTGGTGTACGCAGTCGTGCGCGGCGCGCGCGCCGGCACCCCCTGGGCCACGAACTTGCCGATCTTCGGCCCGCTGATCACCGGACTCGGCGAACTCCCCTACCTCGAAGCACTGCACGGCCTCTACGCCGCCGGCATCCCGATCCTGCAGGCGAACACGACCGCGGTGCAGACGGTGCGCACCGGGGCGGTCCGCGAACGGCTCCTGGCAGCCGACCGCGTGCTGCAGGGCGGCCGGACCCTCGGTGAGGCGCTGCTGCAGACCGGCGCCCTGCACGAAGAAACGCGGTCCCTGCTGAATACGGGGGAACGGGCCGGACAGCTCGAGGATGCCCTGCGGCGGGCGCTGGAGCGCCGTCGCCAGGTCGCCACGGTGGCCGGCCAGGGGGCCGCCCGACTGGTCGGCAACGTCGCCTACGGGATCGTGATCGTGGCGGTCATCGTGCTGGTCTTCTCCTTCTATTCGAAGCTGTACGGCAACCTGCCACGGCTGCGGCGGTAGATACTCCCGCTCCCGCCCCTTACGGCGGCACGGCAACCCGGCTCCAAGGAACATCGCATGGACCTGCGCGTGACCGAACCAGGGCAGCCGAAGTCGTCCGATTCCGAACGGCATTGGCTGCAGCGTTGCCAGGCCGGCGACGCCGCCGCGTTCCAGCCCTTGCTGCGGCCGCACCTGGCCGCGCTGCTGGCGCTGGCCAAACGGCACTGCCGCGACCCGCACTGGGCCGAAGACCTGGTGCAGGAGACGCTGGTCCGCGCGTTCCGCAACCTGCCGTCGTTCCGCGGCGAGTCGGCGCTGCGCACCTGGTTGTTCCGGATCCTGGTCCGCCTCGCGTCCGAGCCTGAACGGTGGCGTCGCGGCAAACCGGCCGAGTCGCTGGGCGACCTCGACGTGCCCGACCACTTCGAACTGCGGGCCGAACACGACGCGATCGCGCGGGAGCTGCAGGACCGGCTCGATGAAGCGATGGAACGGCTGACGCTGCGGCAACGCACGGCGCTGCACCTGCGCGCGGTCGAAGGCTTCGACTACGAAGCGATCGGCGGCGTGCTCGCCTGCACCGCGGTGGCCGCGCGCATGCACGTACTGGAAGCGCGGCGCAAGGTGATGGCGCGGTTGAAGGAGCACCTCGAGCCATGAGTTCCTTGCGCCCGACGTGCAACAAGACCGACGCGGTGCTCGCGCATTGCCTCGACGGCGATCTCGACAGCGACGATCTGCTCGAACACGGCTACGGCTTTGCTTGTGGCGAGACGCTGCAAGCGCATCTGCGCGAGTGCGCCGTCTGCCGCTCGGCACTGCAGCGCGCCCGTCGGCTCGATGCGGCGTTGGCGACTGCGGCTGGAATCGATGTCGCGCGCCATCCTGGGCAAGTCGGCGCCGGCTGGGCCCAGCTGACGGACCGCTGGCTGGCGCCGGCAACCGCGGCGTCGGCCGAACCAGTGGAACCGCCGCTGGAGTTGACGACCGCGCCGAGCACGTTGCCGCTGCAGCATCGCGGGCTGCTGCTCGCCGCCGCCGCCCTCGCGGTGGTCGGCGCGATGTTCGGCCCGTGGGCACTGGCCACGCGCGCCGCGGCGACGCCATCGAGCCACAGCGTCGCGACCGCGACCGCCACCACGACGCCAGCGGCCGAGGCCCAAGCGACGTCGCCCATCCCCTCGCCACAGCCACTGCGGGCGGCCACCTCCACCATGGCCGTGCCGACGCCCAGCGCGAACGTTGCTACGTTCCATGTCGCCTCGCGTCCGTCCACTGCGGCGACACGGACGAAGGTGGCCACGCCAAGCTGGCGCGAACTCGGAGTCCAGGTGGCGTCCAGCCACGCCACGCCCACCGAACGCATGGCCGCTCAGCAGACTCTGCTGGCGGGTTGCCGCGCGACAGCGCCGGATTCGCCGCGGGCCTTCCGCGCGCTGGTCGAAGCCCTGGCAGCGGCCGGCGACCACGACCTGAAGTCGCGCCACCTGCATGCGGCGATGTTGCAGCCCCTGCGCGATGGCGAGTTGCTCCGCCAGTTGGGCGCATCGCTCGGCGCACTCGATGCCGCTGGCCAACGCCTCGGCTGCAATGAGCTGGCCGTCGTCGTCGTCGCAGCGCGGCTCGGCGAAGCCTCTACCGACCGCGCCCTGCGCCGCCTCGCCCGCCGGCATCCGGATGCGGTCGATGCGATCGCGGCGGCGCTGCGCTGCGACGTTCGTTCGCACGGCGGTGGCCGGCTGTTGCTCGACCTGTGGGACGACGTGCAGAGCCGCCGCTCCGCGCCGGGCGACGAACGGGTGGCGATGGCATGGTTCCGGCAGCAACCACCCAGCGTCTTCACGGAACTGGCCGCCGAACTGCCGACCTGCCGTTCCACGGAACGTCGCGTGCGTTGCTTGTTGGCGCTCGGCGCCAGCGACGATGCCGCCATGGCGGCGGTGCTGCGCACGCACATGCGTTCCAGCCACCACGCCGAATCCCACGCCGCTGCGTTGGCCCTCGCCCACCTGCCGGTCCGCCTGCTCGCCGACATCGCCAGCCAGGAAGAGCTGGACGGCGAGTACTTGCTGCGGGCGGCGTTGGCGCGCGCCGATGTGGCGGTGGCGCGGCCCTGGATCGCGGCCCTCGACCTGCGCGCCGGTGATCGCCACCGACTGCGGCACGGCACGCTCGCCGACTTCCCCGAAGTCGCACTCTGGTTCCGCGACCGCGGCCTGCTCGGCGACTGAGAGTCTGGGAGGGAGATGACAAAGCCTCTCCACATGCTCCTGGTGGCCGCCTGCGCAGCCACGCCGAGAGTTCGAAACCGGTTGTTTCTCACTCCCTGAATCGCGGCCCGCCCACCCGAGCATCCCCGCGCGGCACCTGACACCGCGCCCACTTCGCGGCTCTCTGCAGCAAGACCACTGCCTCGCCTCCTCACGATGATCCTCACCCTGCTCACTCTCTGCCTGCCTGGCGCCCTGCAACCGCAAGGGCCGGGCACGCCTCTCGTCCTGCCGATGCAACACCTCGTGTTGCCGGCACCCGCCGTCGCAACACCGCCGTGGGGCACGCTGCTGCAACGCGACAACGATCCACACGTGATCGACATGCTCGCTGCCGAGGACTCGACGCTGTTCCCGACGAACATCGACCAGATGATGACCTTGTTGCGCGACCTGTCGAGCGCGGCGCTCGAAGCCAACAAGCTCACGCTGCAAGTTGCCGGAACGTCGCTGCTCGTCGGCGGCGAAGCGGCCGAGATCGACAAGGTCGGCGCCGCCTTCCGGCACGCGTCGAAGGTCATGGCGCAGTCACTGCTGGTGGAAGTCGCGGTGTGGGACGCAGCCGATCGCGAGACGCCGAAGACCGTGCTCGGCATCGAAGAGTTCCAGCAGTTCATCGGCAACCGGCAGCCCCTGTGGCGTTGCGTTGCCACGACCAGGCCGGCGCAGCTCGCGGACCTCAACCAGATGCGATGGTCGCGCTATGTGCGCGACATCGACGTCGAGGTCGCGCAGAAGCAGTCGATGAGCAGGCCGGTCACCGACCACCACGGCGAGGGCATCGCCGCCGTGGTCCGGGCGTGTCCTCTGGTCGGCAGCCGCGACCTGGTGCTGCACGTGCAGTTTGCGCTGGCCCAACGCCGTGGCGTGCTGCGCCCCGTGGCGACCGGTCAGGCCAATGCACCGGACATCGAACTGCCGACCCTGGAAACCGCGTTCGGGGCGTTCTCCGGCCGCATCCCCGACGGCGGCGCCTTGTGCGCGACGTTGCGCGGCCACGCCAGCGGCGGTGGCCAGCACATCGTGACCGTGCGGGTGCATTCGCGCGCCATCGCCGGCAATGCCGAACCGTCGGGATTCGTGGTGTTGCCAGTGGCCGCACTCACCTCCGAAGGCCTGGCGCGGCGCCTTCACTGCGGCAACAACTTCGCCGAGGATTCGAGCGAAGGCGAGAGCTTCCAAGGCAGCGGTGCCATGCCCTTGGACTCCCTGCTCGACCTGGTGCGGGCGGGGCTTGGCGACGCCGGCGAGCACGTCACCCTGGAACCAACCGCCGGCTTCCTGCTCGTACGCGGCCGCGAGGCCGACCTGCGCGTCGTTGCAACGATCGTGCAGGGCCTGCAAGAGCGGTTGCTGCGGCCGATCACGGTGCTGCACACCGGCACGCTGCGGGTGCCCGATTCCGACTCGGCGCGCGCGACAGGCACCGCACCGATCCTGCACGAACTGACGCTGCCGAGCCTCGCCGGGCGCGAACTGACCATGGTGCGCTGCCTGGAAACTCCGGTACTGTCCGACGTGGGGATCGCGATTGCGCAGGAAGCAGCCATCCTGGATCCGATCGTCACGCTGCTGCAGTCCGGCTGCTTCCTGCGCAGCAGGGTGTCGCCGTACGACGACGCCATGCATGCGCAAACCGTAGTGGTCAACCTGCACGCGCCGATGCCATTGGCCCGCGCGGTGGTTCCCGGCGGCGTCTTGATGGCCGAAGAGGCGAGCCAGGTGCGGGCCGCGCACGACGGCATCGTCACCAATGCACAACTGGTCGAACACGGTGACGGCCCCTCGGTGACCATCGACGGTCGGTCTTGTCGTTCCGTTCTCACTACACTCGTTCGCTGGTGAGTTCAGGTTGCGGCGGAAAGCTCCGCCGAGCGTCGTCTGCACCGTGACCCGTGGGACTTCACGAGCTACAACAGGTGCATGCGTCTTGGCCTGACCCAATCCCTGCGCGCCGAACAGCGGCTGATCCAGTCGCCGCAGATGATCCAGGCGATGCAGGTGCTGCAGCTGCCGCTGTTGGAGCTGAAGGACCAGATCGACCAGGAACTGCAGGAGAACGTCTTCCTCGAGCGCAAGGACGAGAGCGAACGCAATGAGCCCAACGCCCAGGCACCCGAACCGGAAGCACAGCCCGACACCAACGCCTTCGAAGAACGTCTGCAGCGCGAGTTCTCCGGCGAGATCGACCAGCTCGAAGCGCGCCTCGAACCCAACTGGCGCCAACGCAGCCAGACCTACAGCGGCGACGACGAGGACAAGAAGTTCGAGGCACTGAACAACACGCCCGGCCGCACCACTTCCCTGGCGGACTACCTGATGACGCAGGTGCGAACCCAGGAGTCCGACCCCGAGCTGGTCCGCGTCGTCGAACACGTGGTGTTCTCGCTCGACGAGGACGGCCGCCTCAACGACACGCCGGAGATGGTGAGCCAGCAGCTGTTGGTGCCGTTGCCGCTGGCGGAAGAAGCCATCGCTGTCGTACGCGACCTGGAGCCGATCGGCGTGGGCGCGCGCGACCTGCGCGATTGCCTGCTGATGCAGCTCGGGCACATGACGTTCGTGCCGCCATTGACGCGCCGGCTGGTCGAGAACCACCTCGACGACCTGGCGATGAACAAGCTGCCGAAGATCGCCAAGGACACGGGCGCGTCACTCGACGAGATCAAGGAGTGCTGGGAGTTCCTGCGCGTGCACTGCAGCCCGCATCCGGGCGCCGAGTTCCAGCCCGGCCCAGCTTCCGGCGTGGTGCCGGACGTGGTGATCGAAGAAGTCGAAGGCCACTTCGAGGTGAAGACCCAGCGTGGCTCGGTGCCCGAACTGACGATCTCGTCGGTCTACCGCAACCTGCTGCAGGAAGCGCGCAACGACCCGAAGGTCTACGAGTACCTGCGCCGCAAGATCGAGGCGGCGAAGTGGTTCATCGAGGCGGTGCACCAACGCCAGAACACCATCGAACGCGTCGCCAACGAGATCGTGCGGCGCCAGGAAGGCTTCCTGCGCCACGGCGTGCAGCACCTGCGGCCGATGAAGATGCAGGACATCGCCGACGCGGTGCACGTGCACATTTCGACGGTGAGTCGCGCCTCGTCGGGCAAGTTCATCCAGACGCCGCAGGGCATCTTCGACATGAAGCGCTTCTTCAGCAGCGGAACCATGTCCGACGCCGGTGACATGGTCAGCCAGCAAGCGGTGAAGGACACGCTGAAGCAGATCGTCGATGGCGAGGACAAGGACAACCCGCTGTCGGACGACCAGCTGGTCGACGAACTCGGCAAGCGCGGCGTTCACATCGCCCGCCGCACGGTCACCAAGTACCGCAAGGCGCTGCACATCGACAGCAGTTCGCGGCGCAAGCACTTCTGACGCGCCGACGCGCCGGTTCGCTCAGCGGACCTTGGCGACCAGCATCGAGACGTCGTCGTCGTACCGCTCGCGCCCGGTGAAGTCGGCCAACGCCTTGCGCATGACGGCCAGCAACTGCTCCGCCGAATCGGCGGCGTGCTGCACCAACAGCGCCTGCAACCGCTCTTCGCCGAACATGTCGAGATCCTGGTTCGCCGCCTCGGAGATGCCGTCGGTGAACAGCAGGATCACGTCGCCCGATTCGAGCACGGTGTCGCAGCTCTCGAACTCGGCGTCGGCGACGAAGCCGAGCGGCGGCCCGTTCGACTCGAACAACTCGACCTTGCCGGTGCGGGCCCGGTAGACCATCGTCGGGTTGTGGCCGGCGCTAGACACCGTCATCCGCTTGGTGTCGCGCTCCAGGCGCAACAGTGCCGCGGTGATGAACATCCCGGTCGGACCGACTTCGTGTGCCACCTCGCGATTGAGCAGGGCGGCGAGATCGTTCGGCTCCTGCCACGCGGCGTTGCCGCGGTAGTTGGCACGAAACGAACTCATCAGCAGCGCGGAGTTGATGCCGTGGCCCGAGGCATCGGCGCAGACCAGGTAGATGTCGCCCAGGTCCGAAGCGCCGAGGTCCAGGTAGTCGCCGCCGATGTTCTTCGCGGCGATCGTGCTCCAGGCGAACTCGTACTCCTCGGTCGGCGGGGCGCGTTCCGGCAGCAGTCGCTTCTGGATCGTCTCGGCGATCTCGAGTTCGCGCGCAATGGTGACGCTGTTGGCCTGCAGGGCTTCGAGGCTGAGGCGGTGCAGCAGAGCGGCGGCGAGCTGGCCGAAACTCTGCAACCGGCCAAGGAAGTCGCGCGGTTGCGAACTGTCGAGCAACGGATTGAACAGCAGGCACACGCCGGCCTGCACGCCGTGGTAGCGCAACGGCAACACGACGATGCTCTGCAGGATTGGCGGCAGGCAATCCGGCGCCAGCATCGCCATCGAGCCGTCGTCGGCGTTCATCGGAGCATCGTCCGCGCGCACCGCCAGGTGCGCGGGCTGGTCGAGCAACACGTCCGGCCAGGCGCAGCCTTCGACACCGCGGAAACTCTGCAGCAGGGAATCCGGGATGCCCAGGGCCTGCTCGAGCCGCAACCCCGAGTCCTTCTTGCCGACCTCGCGCAGCACGTAGAGCGCGCCGGCCGTCGCCTGGACCATGCTCGACGCCAGGCTGAGCAAGCGGGCGGTGACTGCCGCCGGATCCTCTTCCTGGAACAGGACGATGCCTTCTTCGAGGGCCTGCAGGCTGGCGCAGTAGTCCTCGGTGGCTTGCCGCGACTCGGCGTTGAGCGTCAGGTTGACGAGTGCTGCACCGTAGTGCACCAGCATGTCCTGCACCGCGAGGAGCGGTTCGTCGGCGAGCGGTTTGCCGACCCACAACTCGCCGAGCACGTGGCTGCGAAACCGCACCGGCAAACGCTGCGACGCCGGCAGTTGCCAGTCCTCGGCACGCACCCGCTGCAGGCCGCGCACCGGGCAATTCTCGCCGAACACGAAGCGCAGCTGCTGCGTCGCGGCGATGTCGTCGGCCAGGCACAACGCCGCTTCGACCCCCACCAGGCACGGCGTCAAGGCCGCGACGAGAGCCCGTTCCAGTTCGTCCTGGGAGCGGGCTGCGTGCAGTTCGGCCATCGTCGTCGCCGAAGCGCCGCCGGCCGCCGTGCAGGAGTTCGAGAGCGCGGTCACCGTGGCCTCATCAACTCAGGGTCCCCAGGGCAGCGCAGGCCTCGTCCATGGCAGTGACGACTTCGTCACGCAACGTGGTCCACGTCTCGCTGGTGAGTTGCAGGATGGCGAGATCTTCGGGCTTGTAGGCCACTGCCGGCGCCTTGCCGGGTTGGTAGCCGGTTCCGCGTTCGTGCGCCACGGCGTCGCTCATGCGCACCACGGCGATCAAACGCGCGAACTTCTCCGGCGCCCCGTCGTGGTGTGCCTTGATCACTTCCTGGATCTCGACCGCGAGGTTCCACTTCGCCGTCACCAACGCACCCGCCTCGGAGTGGTCGAGACCGACCTTGGATCGCTCGTATTCGCATTCGGAGCCCGTTATGCCCGGGCCGCCCGCCTCGTTGAGGTACGGCACGAGCAACAGCTTGCCGATGTCGTGCAACAGGCCAGCGACGAACAGCATCTCGGCTTCGTCGGCGGTGAACTTGCACGCCTTGGCAAGCTTGCGCGCGCCGGCGGCGACGCTGACGGCGTGCAGCCACAGCCCCTTGGGTTGGTGGCCGTAGACGCCGAAGTCGCGCTGCAGGAACTTGGTGGTGCTGGTGGCCAGAACCAGGCTGCGCACGCCGCGGAAGCCGAGCACCATCACTGCTTCCTTGATGGTGCGGATGGTGCGATTCAGGCCGTAGAACGGCGAATTGACCATCGCCAGCATCTTTGCGACCAACACCTGGTCGTTCTGCAGCAGCTTCTCCAGATGGGCCGGCTCGGTCTCTTGCTTGTTGAGCAAGCCGAGCAAGCGCGTCACCAGGTCGGGCAGCGGCGGAATGAGGTCACTCTTGTGCAGGATCTCGCGGCGAGTCTTCTCCTGCAGGGCGATCTGGTTGAGGGTCGAGTGGCTCATTGCACGTCGTTGCGAAGTTCTGGGCGGCGGACCCTCCGGTTTTCGGAAAGACCCTTAGCGCGACTTGACCAATGTCCGCCGGTCGCGCGACAGCCCCAGCAACCCTTCGATGGCACCGAGCCGGCGTCCACACAACGCTCGACAAGAAATCCCACCGCAACTGCACGTCACGGTACTTGGTTTCCCTTACGCCCCGCGCCGACCCCGCGGGCAGCCGGTGTCGGTTGCATCAGTTTTGGCAACCACGGAGTTCAAGCAATCCGCCGCCAGCGTCGATAGCACGGCCCATGTTGTTCGGCTTCCGTGGCCCGTCGGCAGCGTGCGCGCCCATCCCTGCTGCTCCGGCGTCGCTCCCGGCGGCCCAGCAGCGGCCGCGCCGGCGTGGGTCGCGCAGCTCGCGCTTCCTGCTCGATGCCCTGGTCGGTGCAGCGCTGATGGTCGGCGCCCACCTGTTCTTGATCCAGGTGTCGGTGGTGAAGGGCAACTCGATGGAGCCTTGCCTGCACGACGGCGACCGGCTGGTCGTCGATCGTGTCACCTACTCACTCGGCGAAGTAGGCCGCGGCGACGTCGTCGTCATGCGCTATCCGCGCGACCCGTCGGTCGACTTCGTGAAGCGCATCGTCGGCGTGCCCGGCGATCGCATCGCGATGCAGGATGGCAAGCTGACGGTGAACGGCGTCGTCGCCGACGACTACGGCTGCATCACCGACGCGCAGGACCTGCCCGAACTCGAAGTCCCCGCCGCGCACTTCTTCGTGCTCGGCGACAACCGGCCGATCAGCTGCGACTCGCGCGAGTTCGGCCTCGTGCCGCAAGACCTGCTCAAGGGCAAGGTCCGCGTGCGCTTCTGGCCGCTCGCCAACGCTACCGTGTTCTGAGTCGGTCGACGACCGACCCAGCCAGCGGCGCACGAACGGGCAACCGAACCGGAGCGAGCCCAACAACGACTCGCACGCTCCGAGTCGTCACGTACCGCGCAAGCGCGCAGGCCGCGACGGCGCCATCGCCGTTGAGCCGCGCCCGCTGCGGGCGTCGGCTCCTACGTAGGCGGGCGAGGCCCGTGGGGCCTCGCGGAGATTAGTAGCGGTAGTGGCTCGGCTTGAACGGTCCGTCGGCGGACACGCCGAGGTACTCCGACTGCTTCTTGCTGAGCTTCGTCAGCCTGACGCCCAGCTTGCCGAGGTGCAGGCGCGCGACCGTCTCGTCAAGGTGCTTCGGCAGCGTGTAGACGCCCTTGTCGTAGGTCTTGTAGTTGTTGAACAACTCGATCTGGGCGATCGTCTGGTTGCTGAAGCTGTTCGACATCACGAAGCTCGGGTGGCCGGTGGCGCAGCCGAGGTTCATCAGTCGGCCTTCGGCCAACACGATGACGCCGTGGCCGTCTTCGAACACCCAGCGGTCGGTCTGCGGCTTGATGTTGTCGCGGCGGATGCCGGACACCTTGGCGAGACCCTGCATGTCGATCTCGTTGTCGAAGTG
>SXPB01000077.1 GCA_005776475.1 Planctomycetia bacterium | reverse complement strand
GTGACTCCACCCATTATTAGTGGGCATGGCGTGGTGGTTTCGCCTTTAGCGGGTGTGGTTCTTAAAGTCAATGTCAATATAGGCGCCCATATTGCCGAAGGTGATGTGGTTTTAGTCATGGAGGCCATGAGCAAGTTCGTCTGGAAGGCGATGTCGTCGATGACCTGGATGATGCGCGAGATCTCGGTGCTCGAGGTCTGGATCTCACCCATGGCCTCGACCATGCGCTGCATCGCGGCGGTGCCCTTGGTCGCCGAGCTCTCGGCGGTGCGGGCCAGCGTGCTGGCGTCCTCGGCGCTCTTCGCGCTGCCGGTGACGATGGTGGTCATCTCCTCGAGTGCCGCCGAGATGTTCTGCAGCGACGAGGTCTGTTGTTCGGCGTTGGCGGCAACCTCGCGGCTGTTGGCGCTGGTGTCGCGCGTGCCGGCGGCGAGCTTGTGCGTGCAATCGCGAACCTCGGTCAGCGTCGACTGCACGCGCTTGACGAACTGGTTGAGCTGGCGCGCGAGGCCGCGGGTGCCCGCTTCGGCGACCGCGTCGAAAGCGCCGTCGCAACCTTCGCCATTGCCGTTCCAGCGACGCAGCAGTTCTTCCATGCCCGTCACGCTGCCGTTGCCCTTGTTGCGGGTGAAGAAGGCTGCGGCGGCGGCGCTGGCGACGCACAGGCCGATCAGCATGGCGTGCCCGCGGGACGAGAACGCCGGCCACGACAGCACCGTCGTCGTGACAGTTGGAATGCAGCAGACGAGGGCAGGCAGGATGATGTTTCGGAACATGGCTTGTCGCACCGGGCCGGTCGTCGGGCTCGGATTGCCCCTGACATCGGCCCGCAGCCAGGGGGCGGTTGAGGCCTTCTCGCGAGATTGGCGATAGCCTTGCCGCTCCTTCTGCCCCACTAGCGGACGTCCCTATGACTTCGGTGTTTGGTCGTTGCCTGTCGTCGTTGTGCCTCTCGGCCATGCTCGTGGCGCAGGAACCGGCGTGGGGGCCGGCCGCAGTCGCTGCGATCGAGGCTCTCGTCGTGCGCGACCAGGTGCCTGGCTTGTCGTGTGTGGTGGGCGTCGGGGCCCAACGGCCGTTCCGACGGGGCTTTGGGTTCGCCGACATCGAGAACGAAGTGGCGGCGACGCCGAGCACCGTCTACCGGCTGGCGTCGATCAGCAAACCGGTCACCGCGGTGCTGGCGATGCAGTTGGTCGAACAGGGCAAGCTCGACCTCGATGCCGAGGTCACGAAGCTGGTATCCGCATGGCCGGCGAAGCAGTGGCCGGTGACGACCCGGCAGTTGCTGGCGCACCTCGGTGGCGTGCGCCACTACCTCGGCGAGGCGGAGAGCACGCACCACTACGCGACGCAGACCGAAGCGCTGGCTCGGTTCGCCGAGGACGCGCTGCTGCACGAGCCGGGCACTCGCTACCACTACAGCACCTACGGCTACAACCTTGTCGCCGCGGTGGTGGAGGCGCGCACCGGGCAACCGTTCGCCACCGTGCTGCGCGAACGCATCACCGGGCCCTGCGCGGCACCGACCCTGCAGGACGACAACCAGAAGCGCATCATCCGCGGGCGGGCGATGGGCTACGTGCGCAAGGATGGCGTGCTGCAGAACAGTGCGCTGATGGACGGCAGCTACAAGCTCGGCGGCGGCGGGCTGTGCGCTTCGGCCGAGGACCTGGTCGCGTTCGCCCAGGCGCTCGTCGCCGGCAAGCTCGTGAAGCCCGAGACGCTGCAGGCGATGTGGACGCGCCAACGCCAGAAGGACGGCACCGAGATCGAGTACGGGCTGGGCTTCCGCGTGGACCGCGAAGACGGCCGGCTCGTGGTGGCGCACAGTGGGGCGCAGTCACGCGTCAGCACGATGCTCTACGTGCTGCCGGAGCAGCAGGTGGTGGTCGTGATCCTGTGCAATCTCGAACGCGTGCGGTTGCAGCCGCTGGCGAAGGAGATCGCCAACCTCGTGGCCCCGGTGGCGAAGAAGTGATGCGCGCGCACGCGGTGCTCGGCAACTCGCAGAAGCTCGACGGCGGTGCCATGTTCGGCAACGCGCCGAAGGCGATGTGGAAGCGCTGGGCGGTTGCCGACGACGACAACCGCATCGACCTCGCCTGCCGTTGTCTCGTCGTGCGCGACGGCGACCGCGTGGTGCTGTGCGAAGCGGGCATCGGCGCCTTCTTCGCGCCAGAGCTGCGGCGGCGCTTCGGTGTGCAGGAGGAACGGCACGTGTTGCTCGAAGGCCTCGCTGCCCTCGGCATCGCCGCGGCGAACGTCGACACCGTGGTGCTGTCGCACCTGCACTTCGACCACGCCGGCGGCGTGCTCGCGGCGCATGTGCCCGGGGCGCCGCTGGCGCTGGCGTTCCCGAACGCGCACTACGTCGTCGGCCGCGAAGCGTACGCGCGGGCGCAGTCGCCGCACCCACGCGATCGCGCCAGCTTCGTGCCCGAATTGCCGGGCCTGCTCGCCGCAACCGGGCGTCTGGAATTGGTCGCTGGCGATCGCAGCGAACGGCTCGGCGCGCGCTGGCGGTTCCACCAAAGCCACGGCCACACGCCCGGCATGCTGCTCGCGGAAGTCGCGGGCCAGCGCGGGCCGTTGCTGTTCGCCGCCGACCTGGTGCCGGGCGTGCCGTGGGTGCGGCGCGCGATCACGATGGGCTACGACCGGTATCCCGAACTGCTCGTCGACGAGAAGGCGCGGTTGCTGGTCGATCTGCAGCGGCGCGCGGGGCGTTTGTTCTTCACGCACGATCCGCAGACGGCGGTGTGTGGGCTCGCGATCGACGAAGCGGGGCAGGTGGTGGCGAGCGAGCCGCTGGCGACGCTGGCCGACGACGCGTTCTGAGTCCGGCGCTGCGCGGCGATCAGCGCAGCGGCAGCGTCACTTTCACTTCGACGCGACCGCGCGGGGGTACCACGACATCGACGCTCGCCGAGCGATGTCCCGCCGCACCCAGCCACAGTCGCTGCGGTCCTGCCGCAACCCGCTGCAGCAGCAAGCGGCCACGCGTCGCCTCATGGGCTTCGCCGAGCGTGATCCCGAAGGTCGCGGGGTTGCCACTCGCCGACGTGAGGTCGAGCAATACCTCGCCGGCTGGTTCCTGCAGCGACCACGGCCCGTCGCCCTGCAGCACGAGCCGCACCGGCAGACCGACCGCCAGCAGGCCCTCGGCGTCCTCTTCGCGGGTGCGCGGCAGCCGCACGGCATCGCCGGCACGCAGGTCGGGGCCTTGCCAGGCACCGTTCGCCAGCGGGAACTGCGGCGCGTACTCGCGCACTTCGTTCCAGCCCGCGCGCAAGAAGCCGACGGCTCCCGCATGGGCGGCACCGTTGCGGTCGGTGACGACGAGTTGCGTTGGAGCGCCGAGCACGATCTTGCCAAGGTCGATGCGAACTGCATCGCCGCGTCGCGGCAACATCACCGACAACACCCGCGGCCGCAGTTTGTCGCCTTCGGCGCGCACGACGACGAACGCGAGGCCGACATGTTCGGTGGTGAGGTCGAACCGATCCGCCGGCGTCTCGGTGGGCGGGTCCTCGGTGGGGTCGAAGCCGTACACCGCTTGCGTCACCGGCACCAACGTTGCGGTCGCCGCGACCGGTTTGCCATCGACGCCGACGACGGTGCCGACCACGTGCGACGGGTTCCACCACGGCAGCCGCAGTGGCTGGGTCGCCAGCGCGCGCTTCCGGTCGTAGGCGAACAGGCGGGATTGGTCGGCCTGCGGGCCGCTGAGCACGAACCAGAACGGTTCGTCCGGCAGTCCGATCGGCGTACCGTTCGTGCACGCTTCGGAAATGTCGCGGGTCGTCTGCGCCGTGCGCATCGACACGTGGAACTCGTCGCGGATGCCATCGACGACCACCACGGTCGACGGCAGTGGCGTCGGCCGCAGCTCGAACTCGTTCTCGCTCTCCCCGTCGCGCGTCACCACGATCTCCGACTTCGTCTCGGCATGGTCCGCGCTCGCCGCGAACACCACGTAACGACCGGGCGCCATCGGCAGCAGCATTTCGCCTGGTTCGCGGTCGATGCGCGTTCGTTCGCTCGTCTGCGGCAGCGGCCCGACGATTCGCACGCGCGGCTGCGGCGCCGAATCGCCGTCGGCGTCGACGACGTGCAGCGACACCAACGGCAGCTCGGCGTCCGGATCGTCCCGCTCCGGCAATTCGACGATCTGCGTCTTTTGGGCGCGTTCCTCTCCGGTCGTTGCCAGCGGCTCGGGCAACTGCAAACGGAACGGTTGGGTCTCCGTGCGCGCGAAGATCACGTGCTGGGCACCGCGGTAGACCTGCAGGTCGGCGGCCTCGTCCGGGCCGAACAAGGCGAACGAACCGTCGGCTCGCGTCCTGGTCCACGGACCGCGGTGCACGGTGGGGCAGCCGACGTAGGCATCGGCCACCGGCTTGCCCGCGGCATCGACGACGACGCCGCGCGAAGCCACGCCCGGTTCGACCACGAACTCGATGGGCTCTTGGCCAGGCAGCCACCGGAAACTGTCGTAGCCGAGGCCGAGCTCCGGATGCTCGACGTAGAAGTCGAGGATGTCGTTGTGCGGATCGAGGCCGGCGAGCAGCGCGAGCCCCTGCGCATCCGTGCGCGCCCACGCCAGGTCGGGCGTGTGGCCGCAACCGCCGCACGCCGAGACCAGCGCGTCCGCCACCGGGCGGTGCAGCCGGTCGAGGATGCGCACCGGCATCGTCTGCGCCGGCTGCAGCGGCAGGACTGCGTGCCCGAGGCTGCCCATGCTCGAGTAGGTGCCGTAGCCCTTCGCCCGCACCACGACCCAGCCCCAGGGTTTGACGTCGGGAGCGTCCTTGTCGCAGCGCAGGGCGACGAAACCATCGGCACCGGCGATGGCACGCATCTGCCACCAGAACTCGCCGCGCATCGGATGGTTGCTCTCGGCCACGAGGAGCAGCTCGGCGCCGGGCAGCGGTACACCGGTGATCGCATCGACGATGCGGGCGGTGAACCACCGCTCGCCGCCGCGCCCGTGCTCCTCTTCGATGGGCCGCACTGCGTCGGTGAAGGTGACGACGGGGGCCTGGGCGATGCCCATGGCCAGCAGCCCGGCCATGGCGAAGGTGACTCGTACGGGCGACAGGTTCAGCATCGTTCGGCGCCGCTCGCAACATGCGTTCCACGCGCGAGAGGCAACGTGGCGAGGGCCGTCACTTGCCGGCTTCAACCGGCGTGGCAGCACCTTCGGCCAACCGCTTCTGCGCGCGCTGTTCGAGCGGGCCGCAGTGCATCGTCAGCAGGTTGTCGTGCTTCGGGTTTTTCAGTTCGGGCTTCTTGTCGACCAGTTCCTGCAGCGCCTGCCGCGCGGCCTTCTTTTGGCCGTCGTCCTTGGCGCGGTCGAGCACCTCGAGCGCCGCGGTGAGTTCGTGCATGCGGCGATTCACTGTGTAGTGGTCGCGCATGGTGTCGAGGAACGACGCCTCGCCGCCGGCTTCGACCTTGCCGTCGAACGCGACCACGGCGCGCAGCTCGTGGCCTTTCTTCTTCGCCGGCACGAAAACGAACATCGCCAGTTGGTCTTCGGCCAACTCCGTACCGCCCTCCACCTGGCGACGTTCCTTGCCGTCCGGCAGGCGTGCCAATTGCACGTCGAACTGCAGCACCACGTCCTTCGCGGTGCCGTGCAGCGTGGCGCGGACCTTCACCGGCGCCGTCACCGGCACCCTGAAGTACTGCGAGCCGCTGATGCTGGCGACCTGCCCGCCGCCGCCGAGTTGGCCCTCAGCCATCTTCTCGCGTTTGCCTTCCTTCCATTTGCCGAGCGTGCCGACCACGACGCAGGCGCCGGGATGGGCCAGATGCTGGCTGAAGTCGACGAACTGTTGGCCGCCGGTTGGCAGCGAGATCTGGGCGATTGCCGGTGACGCCAGCAAGGCCAG
>SXPB01000076.1 GCA_005776475.1 Planctomycetia bacterium | reverse complement strand
GGAACGGCAAGGCGTGATGATCGAGCGGTCCACGCTGTCGTTCTGGATGGGGTATGCCGCGGCGGAGGTTGCCCCCGTCGTGGCGAGGCTGCGCGACATGATGCTGGCCGGTGTGTTGCCACACGCCGGTTTTCGAAACCGGTACAATCAGCCGCTCTGCCACCTCTCCGCGAGGTCGTCCGCACAGGTGCGGTGCGCCGATCGAGGCGAGGATCTTGCCGACCCTGGGCACGGTTTGCAACAGGGGATCCGGCGCCGTTTCGCTACGTGCCGGGGCCGCGCTTGTCGCGGAAGAAGGCACGCAGCAACTCGGCACTGGCATCGGCGCCTTCGCCCTCCACCACCACGCAGCGATGGTTCAACCGCGGGTCCTCGAGCACGTTGCCGAGCGATCGCACGGCGCCGAACTTCGGGTCGCGCGCGGCGAACACGACACGGCGAACGCGCGTGTGCAGGATCGCCCCGGCACACAGGAAACACGGCTCCAGCGAGCTGTACAGCACCGCGGTCGGCAACCGCTTCGCCGAGACCCGGGCCAGCGCCTGCTGCAGCGCTTCCATCTCGGCATGCGCCAATGGCGAACGCAGTTCCTCGACGCGGTTGCGCCCTTCGCCGACCACGACGCCGTCGATCACCACCAGCGCGCCCACCGGCACTTCGTCGGCGGCCGCAGCCGCGCGGGCCAGTTCGAGGCAACGGGCGAGGAACCGCGTGTCCTCTTCGCTTGTCGGGGCCGGAAGGCTCATCTATGGTCCCAGCACTCTTCCTTCCCCGGGACCCGTGAGCAAGCGCGACTTCCTTTCGACCGCCGATCTCTCCCGAGCCGAACTCGACGACCTCCTCGACCTCGCTGCCCGCGTCAAGGGCAAGCGCCCCGGGCAGGTGCTCGTCGGCAAGACGCTCGGGCTCCTGTTCTTCCAACCCAGCCTGCGCACGCGGGTGTCGTTCGAAGTGGCGATGGTCCAGCTGGGTGGCCACTGCATCAACCTGTCGAGCGACGACCTCTACGAGCTCGAACCGCGCGAGCAGGCGGTGATGGACGGAGCCGCCGAGGAACACGTCAAGGACGCCGCCCGCACCCTGTCGCGCTACGTCGACGCGCTCGGCGTCCGCGCGGCGGCGCGCACCGGGCCATGGGAACGCGATCGCCAGGAACTGCTGCTGCGGACCTACGCAAAGTTCGCTTCGGTGCCGGTGATCAACCTGGAGACTTCGTTCGGCCATCCGTGCCAGGCGCTCGCCGACGTGATGACGATGCGCGAAAACCTGGTGTCGCTGCGCGGCCGCAAGCTCACCTTGCTGTGGTGCAACCATCCGGAGCCGAAATCGCTCGGCCCGACCCACTCGGTGCTGCAGCTGGCGGCGTTGTCGGGCATGGAGATCACCCTGGCGCATCCGCTCGGCTTCGAAGTCGACGACGAGGTGCTGCAGAAGAGCAGGCAGGTCGCCGGCGACGCCGGTGGCTCGCTGCAGGTCGTGAACGACATGCACGCAGCGGCGCGCGGGGCCGAAGTGCTCTACGCGCGTTCGTGGGGCTCGACCAAGCACTGGCACGACGCCGAACGCGAATCGATGGTGAAGCGTTCGCTGCAGGGCTGGCGCGTCGACGAGCAACTGATGGCGTCGACCAACAACGCGCTGCTGATGCATCCGCTGCCGGTGCGTCGCAACGTCGCCGCGACCGACGCCGTGCTCGACGGCAAGCAGAGCGTGATCTACGAACAGGCCGCCAACCGCGCCCACGTGCAGAAGGCGCTGTTGATGCAGTTGCTCAAATAGGCACGCTCGGGCGAAGCCGCAGGAGCTGACGGGCGCCGCCGCGGCGCCGGCTGCGGCTGCGCTTGCATCAGGCGCCCGCGACCACGCGGCGCACGAAACCTGCGTGGCGGGCCACGTCGGCGAGGCCTTCGGCCAGCGTGATCGTGGCGCGAAAGCCGAGCGCTGCCGCCGCCGGGGCCGGATCGGCGACCCAGCCGCAGGCAGCAATCTCGCGCACCTTGTCGCGACTGAAGTAGCCGGGATCGCGGCGCATTCTCCCCCACAGGTCGGCCAGGTGCGCAGCGCCGGCGGCGACGCACATCGGCACCGGCAGCTGGCGAGCGCGTCGGCCGCAGGCGGCGGCGATCGCGCGCGAGAACGCGTGGGTGTCGGTGCGTTCGGGCCCGTCGAGGGGCACGATCAGGCCCAGTGCGGGTCTGGCGAGCGCCGCCCACACCGCCGCCAGCACATCGTCGGCGTGGATCACCGACAGCGGCGTCGGGCGTGGTGGCACCGCCACGAGAGGCGCCAGCGACTGCCGGAACAGCAGCCGGGTCGCCCCGTCGCCCGGACCGTAGACGACCGGCGGGCGCAGGATCGTGCAGGGCAGCCCGCTCTGCAGCACCGCCAGTTCGCCGCGCCGCTTGCTTTCCCCGTAGAGCGACACCGGGCGCGTGCGGCCCGGCGGCAACGCCGAGGTCGCTCCGTCGCGGCTCGGACCCGCTGCCGCCAGCGACGAGACGGCGAGAACGTGGGCCTGCGGCGACGCCTGGCGCACCGCCGCCACCAGCCGGGCCGTGCCGTCGATGTTGACCGCGGCGAAATCGGCGGCCCGCACGCCTTTCAGCGTCCCGGCAAAGTGCACCACGGCGCCCAGGCCCCGCACCGAGTCGAGCAGCACCTGCGGTTCGTGCGCCGCCAGGTCCACCGCCCGCACCGATTCGGCGGGCAGACCGCCGCGCACGGCCCGCGTGGGATCGCGCACCAGACAGCGCAAACGCGACGGCGAGACCCCATTCGCCAGCAATTCGCGCACGAATCGGCCACCGAGAAAACCGGTCGCGCCGGTGATCAGCAGGTCCCCAGACGGGAGTTCAGGCAATTCTGTCTTCGCCAAGCCAGGAAAAGGGTTTTGTCAGGGTCCGCACCGGAATCTACCATCCGCGGCTTCAGCCTTGGACATCTTCCAGAAGTGCGACGGATTCAGCCGCGCCCGCGAATTGCAGGCCCTCGGCATCTACCCCTACTTCATCCCCTTGCACGGGAGCGAAGGAACGGAGGTCGAGATCGCCGGCAAGCGGCTGATCATGATCGGCAGCAACAACTACCTGGGGCTAACGCACCACCCCAAGGTACGCGAAGCGGCCCAGCAAGCGATCCAGCAGTACGGCACCTCGTGCTCTGGCTCCCGCTTCCTGAACGGCACCCTCGAACTGCATGAAGAACTCGAGCGACGGCTCGCGACCTTCATGGGGCAAGAAGCGGCGCTGTGCTTCTCGACCGGGTTCCAGACCAACCTCGGCGCGATTTCATCGATCTGCGGCAAGGACGACATCGTCCTGTGCGATCGCGAGAACCACGCCTCGATCATCGACGGTTGCCGCCTCAGCTTCGCCGACGTGCGCAAGTGGAAGCACAACGACGTTGCCGACCTGGAAGGCCACCTGCATCGCGGCAAGGCGCAGAAGCGCGGCATGCTGGTCGTCGTCGACGGCCTCTACTCGATGATGGGCGACCTGGCGCCACTGAAGGAGATCCGGGCTCTGTGCGATCGCTACGGCGCTCGCCTGATGGTCGACGAAGCGCACGCTGTCGGCGTGCTCGGCAAGACCGGTCGCGGCGCCGCCGAACACTGCGGGATCCACCCGGATCTCGTGATGGGAACGTTCAGCAAGAGTTTCGCCAGCCTCGGCGGCTTCATCGCCGGCCCGGCCAAGGTGATCCACTTCATGCGGCACCACGCGCGAGCGCTGATCTTCTCGGCGTCGATCACGCCCTCGATGGCGGCGGCCGCACTGGCGTCGCTCGACCTGATCGAGCAGAAGCCGGAGATGCGCATCCGCGTGCTGGCGTTGGCCGACCGGGTGCGGCGCGGCCTCGCGGAAATGGGCTTCCAGACCGCCGGCACGCCGGCGAGTCCGATCGTGCCCGTGATCGTCGGCGACCAGGAACGCATGCTGCGGTTGTGGCGCACGCTCTACGAATGCGGCCTGTTCACGAACGCGGTGACGCAGCCTGCGGTGCCCCCGGGCCAGGACCTGATCCGCACCAGCTTCATCGCGAGCCACACGGACGCGCAGATCGAGCAGGTGCTCGAGCGTTTCGCCGAAGCCGGTCGTCGCAGCGGGATCCTGCAGGCGACGCCGCCAGACTCGGCGTCGCACCTGGCCGGTCGCTGAGCCGCACCCTGGGCCAATCGCGCGCCGCGCCCTGAACGCGCTCGGCCGGCGGACGAAACGAAGGCAGGGCCGCCCCGATTGCCTCTGGCCGCCGGCGCGTCGTCGCGTACGGTTCGCAGCGCAATGTCCGAGGCTCCTCCGTTCGTCCACCTGCACGTGCGCTCGCACTACAGCCTGCTGGCGGCACCAGCCGAGGTGAGCGGCCTCGTCGCCGCCGCCGCCGAAGACGGCCAGACCGCGCTGGCGCTGACCGACAACGGCAACCTGTTCGGCGCCGTCGAGCACTTCAAGGCCTGCAAGGACAAAAAGATCAAGGCGATCCTCGGCCAGACCACCTACGTCGCCGGCAAGACGCGCAAGGACACCGCCGGCGCCGACAACCCGACCTACGACCTGACGCTGCTCGCTGCCGACAACAAGGGGTTCGACAACCTGAAGAAGCTGTCGGGACGCGCCTGGCTCGAAGGCTTCAGCTACCGGCCGCGCGTCGATCTCGAGGTGCTGCACGACCACCACGACGGCATCATCGCGCTGTCGGGCACCGTGACGTCGCAGATCGCCACCGCGATCCTGCAGGGCGACTTCCCCGGCGCCCGCCAGACCGCGCTGCAGATGCAGGAACTGTTCGGCGCCGGCAACTTCTTCCTCGAAGTCGCCGAGACCGGCTACGAGCAGCAGCGCAAGGTCACGCGCGCGCTGCGCGAGTTGTCGGCGTCGACCGGCATCCCGTGCGTCGCCACCAACGACGTGCACTACCTGAAGGCCGACGACTGGCTGGCGCAGGACATCATGCTCTGCATCCGCAGCGGCAAGACCGCCGCTGACCCGCAGCGCTTCCGCATGGGCAGCCACGAGCTGTTCCTGAAGTCGCGGGCACAGATGGCCGCGGCCTTCGCGGACTGGCCGGAAGCGCTGGCGCAAACCGTGGCAATCGCCGAACGCTGCAGCGTCGGCATGGAGTTCGGCGTCTACCACCTGCCGGTGTTCCAGCCTGCCGACGGCAGCAAACCCGACGCGTGGTTCGAGAAGATCTGCACGCAAGGCGCGATCGCCCGCTACGGCAAGATCGACGAGACGATCCAGAAGCGCCTCGACTACGAGATCGGAGTGATCAAGAAGCTGGGCTTCGTCAGCTACTTCCTGATCGTCCAGGACTTCATCCAGAAGGCGAAGTCGATGGGCATCCCGGTCGGCCCCGGCCGCGGCTCGGCCGCCGGCTCGATCGTCGCCTACGCGCTCGGCATCACCGACGTGTGCCCGCTGAAGTACGCGCTGCTGTTCGAACGCTTCCTGAACCCGGCGCGCGTGTCGATGCCCGATATCGACATCGACTTCTGCGGCAACCGCCGCGACGAGGTCATCCAGTATGTGCGCGAGAAGTACGGCAACGACTGCGTCTGCCAGATCATCACGTTCGGCACGATGGCCAGCCGCGG
>SXPB01000075.1 GCA_005776475.1 Planctomycetia bacterium | reverse complement strand
TCGTCTCGTTGTGCGGGATCGCCGTGTTGCTGGCGCTCTGCTTCGCCTTCTCGCAGAACCGGCGCGCGATCAACTGGCGGCTCGTCGTCAAGGGACTGCTGCTGCAAGCCGTGCTCGGCTTCACGTTCCTCTACTGGAGCGCCGGCAACGAAGCGTTGCAGTCGGTCGGCCGCGGCGTCAACTCCGTGATCGATCTCGGCCAGGCCGGCGCCCGCATGGTGTTCGGCTCGCTGGCCACCGGCGGTGGGGGCATCGGGTTCGTGTTCGCCTTCCAGATCCTGCCGACGCTGATCTTCTTCAGCAGCCTGATGGCAGTGCTCTACCACCTCGGCGTGATGCAACTGATCGTCAGCGGCATGGCGCGTGTCACCGCCCGCCTGTTGGGGACCTCGGGCAGCGAGTCCTTGTCGGCGTGCGCGAACGTGTTCGTCGGGCAGACCGAGGCGCCGCTGTTGGTGCGGCCCTTCCTCCGCAACATGACCATGAGCGAGATGCACACGATCATGGTCGGCGGCTTCGCCACGATCGCCGGTGGCGTGTTCGCGGCGTATGTCGGCTTCGTCGGCGGCGAAGACCCCGTGCGGCGCGCCGAGATCGCCGGTCGCCTGATGGTGGCCAGCGTCATGGCGGTACCGGCGGGGCTCATCTGCAGCAAGCTGCTGTGGCCGGAGACCGAGAAGAGCGAGACGATGGGCACCGTCTCGAAGATCGCGTCGACCAAGCAGGGCAACGTCATCGAGGCCGCCGCCGTGGGGGCCGGCGATGGCTTGCACCTGGCCCTCAACGTCGGCGCCATGCTGATCGCGTTCCTCGGGTTGCTGGCCCTGATCAATGCCGCGCTCGGCCTCGTGCATCAGGACTTGAGCCTGCAACTCCTGCTCGGCTTCGTGTTCTGGCCGATTGCCGCCGTCATGGGCGTGCCGTGGGCAGACATCAACGAGCTGGCGCAGTTGATCGGCACCAAGCTCATCGCGACGGAGTTCGTCGCCTACCAGGATCTCGGCAAGATGGCGGCCGCGCAGTCCGTGTCGCCGCGCACCGTGATGATCGCCAGCTTTGCGTTGTGCGGGTTCGCCAACTTCAGCAGCGTTGCCATCCAGATCGGCGGACTCGGTGCGATGGCGCCAGAACGCCGCGGCGATCTCGCGCGCCTCGGCCTGCGGGCGATGTTCGGCGGCGCCATCGCCACTTGCATGACGGCGTGTGTGGCGGGAGTGCTCGCCAGCGAGCGTGCGTCGTGAGCGGGGCCAATGCCGAACGGCAACGGATCGAACGCGCCGTCGCCTTCCTGCAGGAACGGGTCGGGACGGCGATGTGGAACGGCATGCGGCTCGGCCTCGTGCTCGGCAGCGGACTCAAGGACTTCGCGGCGCAGGTGCAGCAGGCCACGACGATCCCGTTCGCCGAGATCCCGGAATGGCCGGTGCCGCACGTCGAAGGCCACGGCGGCGCGCTGGTGGTCGGCACGGTGGGCGGCACCAAGGTCGCCTGCCTGTCGGGCCGCGTGCATCTCTACGAAGGTTGGTCGCCGTCCGAGGTCGTGCGCGCCGTGCGCACGCTGCGCTTGCTCGGCGTGCCGTCGTTCCTGCTGACCAACGCTGCCGGCGGCATCGCCGACGACATGGCGCCCGGCGACCTGATGGTGCTGCGCGACCATCTCAACCTGACCGGGGCTTCGCCGCTCACCGGCGCGCACGAGCCGGCGTTCGGGCCGCGTTTTCCCGACCAGTCGCGGGTCTACTCGCCGCGGTTGCGGGCGCTGCTCGACACCGTCGGCCAGCGCCTGCGGCCCGGTGTCTACGCCGGCCTGCTCGGCCCGTCGTACGAGACGCCGGCGGAGATCCGCATGTTGCAGCGGCTCGGTGCCGATGCAGTCGGCATGAGCACGGTGCACGAAGCGATCGCGTTGAACGCGATGGGGGCAGAAGTCGCGGGCTTGTCGTTGGTGACCAACCTGGCCGCCGGCATTTCGCCGGTGCCGTTGGCGCATGCGGAAGTCGTCGCTGCGGGCAAGCAGGCGGCGGCGGCGTTGACTGCCTTGGTGACCGGGTTCTGCCGGAGGCTCGCGTGAAGGGTGAGGTGACGATCCGCGGCTACCAGCCCGGCGACGAACACGCGATCCTGCAGACGTTCAACCTGGTGTTCCGCGAAGTGTGCGGTCCGGGCTTCGTCGACCGCACGTTGGAACAGTGGCGCTGGCAGTACCTCGAAAACCCGGTCGGCCAACGCATGTCGCTCGCGGTGGCGGACGACGGCACCGTGGTGTCGCAGTACGCCGGCGTGCCGGTGCTCGCCGACTCGCCGAAGGGGCCGCTGATTTTCGTGCACTGCGTCGATTCGATGACGCACCCGGACTGGCGCGCCGGCTTGAAGCGGCCCGGCATGTTCGTCGTCACCGGCCTGCCGTTCTCGGCGCACAGTCGTCGCATCGACGACGCGGTGCTGTACGGATTCCCGGTCGACGTCGCCTTCCGCATCGGCACCCGCTACCTGGAGTACCAGTTCCTGCGCGTGATCGACTTCTTGATTCGCGACGTCGCGCTGCCGCCGATCGAGAAGCCGGCGGCGATCACCCTCGAACGGGTGCCGACGATCCCCGACGACATCGGCGTGCTGCACGACGTGGTGCGGACCGAGAAACACCTGCTGCTGCGGCGTGACCATCGCTACCTGCACTGGCGCTACGTCAGCAACCCGGCCCGCGCCGACTACGAACTGTGGACCGCGCGCGCAAACGGCGCCTTGCGCGGGTTCCTGGTGTTGAAGCCCGGCAGCGGGCTCGCGCCGGAAGCGGCGACCATCGCCGACTGGATGTGCAGCGAACACGACGAGGCGGCGCGCGATGCGTTGCTGCACGTCGCCTGCGTGCGGGCGCGCGAAGAGAACAAGCTGCGCCTGATGACGGTGTTTCCGGAATGGTCGGTCGAGTGGCGCGCGCTCGCCGAACGCGGTTTCCAGAAGACGCCGTCGGCGAACTGGCTCGAGCGGCGGCTCGTCTACCTGATCACCGGCTCGCAGCTCGACCTGCCGACGCTGGAGACGAAGTGGTGGTACGCCCTCGGCGACAGCGATCTGGCCTGACGCCGCGGCGCCGCTGCCATGCCTCGCTCTTCCTTCGCCCGCTGGCTCCGGGTAAGGGAAGCGTTCCGCATGCTGTCTTCCGCGATCCTGCTCGGCCCGCAGCGCCACGTGCGCATCGTCAAGCCTGCCCTCGACACGCTGCTGCCGGCCGATGATCGCCCGGTCGCGCTGGTCTCGGCCGGTTGGGAAGAGCGCGAGTCCGAGGACCACGAGTTCCGCGAGCACGTCGGCCGCACCGTGCAGAACCTCGAGGTGTGGGCGCGCGTCGAACGCATCTTCGAACGCGACCGCGAGCTGCTGGCGGCGATGCGGCAACGGCACGACACCTTGCGGCGCGTGCAGGAGCTCTATCGCCTGCGCTTGCTCGGCGCGATGGAGCCGATCCGCGAACTGCTGCGGCGCCCTGGCAACGACCTGTGGCTCGCCGCCGAACGCCACGATGCGCTGGTGATGCTGCAAGGCATCGACAGCCAGCACGTGCAGCGCGTGGTGCAGGTGCACGAGGAGTTCGAATCGCGTTGGCGTCCCGGCGAGCGTGCCGCGGTGCAACGCGAGCGCCGCGACCTGCACAAGAAGCTGCTCGAGTGCGGCATCCTCTGCATCGCCGGCGGCCACATCGCGGTGTTGCTGCACCGGCTGCGCTTGTTCGACGTGCTCGGTCTGCACGGCAACCGGCCGGTGGTGGCGTGGTCGGCGGGGGCGATGGCGTTGTGCGAACGCATCGTGCTGTTTCACGACACGCCGCCCCAGGGCAGTGCCTGCGCCGAGGTGATGGAGGCGGGTTTCGCCGTGTTGCCCGACCTGGTGGCGCTGCCGCACGCGAAGAAGCGGCTCGACGCCGACGACGAACGCAACGTGCAGTTGTTCGCGCGTCGTTTCGCGCCGGCCCTGTGCGTGCTGCTCGACGACGGTGCGCGGATCGATTGGAACGGCTCGCGCTGGTCGGCGCAGCCGGACACCCGTCGCCTCACCGAAGACGGTTGGGTCGAGGAGGTGGGCGCATGAGCCTCGTCGAACGCATCGAGCACGCGGTGGCGCTTGGCCGCCCTGCCGTCGAGGAGTTGATCGCCGCCACCGAGTTCCCGCACGTCGAAGGCCGGTCGGTGACGTTCCTGTTCCGCGGTGAGGCGCAGGAGGTCACGCTGCAGCATTGGATCCACGGCTTGCCCGGTTCGCTGCCGTTCCGCCGGCTGCGCCACTCCGACACCTGGGTGCTGCAGCTCGACGTGCCGCCGAAGTCGCGCATGGAGTACAAGATCGGCGTGATGCTGTTCGGCCGCGGCACGATGCTGCGCGACCCGCTCAACAAGCACACCGCGCGCGATCCGTTCGGCGCCAACTCGGTGGTCTACGGCGAGGGTTACGCGCCGCCCGAGTGGTGCCTGGTCGATCCCGAAGCGCGGCAGGGCACGATCGAGGATCGCCACGTCGACTCGAAGGTGTACGGCGACTGGCGGCCGATCAAGGTCTACCGGCCGGCGCGCTTCCGGCAGACGCGGCGATACCCGCTGCTCGTCGTGCACGACGGCTTCGACTACCTCGGCTTCGCCAACCTGCAGGCGATCCTCGACAACATGATCCATCGGCTGGAGATCCCGCCGTTGATCGCGATCATGACGCAGGCCGGCGACCGCATGCGCGAGTACGCCGCCGACCCGCGCCAGGCCGACTTCCTGGTGCACGATCTCGTGCCGCAGATGGAGCAGATCCTGCCGTTGGTGCGCGAACCGTCGGCGCGCGCGGTGATGGGGGCTTCGTTCGGCGCTGTCTCGTCGCTGTCGACCGCGTGGCGGCACCCCGGCTTCTTCGGCAAGCTGCTGCTGCAATCCGGCTCGTTCGTGTTCACCGAGATCGGCGACCACGACCGCGGCCCGGTATTCGATCCAGTGGTGAAGTTCGTCAACGAGTTCCGGCGCACGCCGGGGCGGCCGGCGGAACAGGTGTTCCTCAGCTGTGGCGTCTACGAGTCGTTGATCTACTACAACCGTTCGCTGGTTCCGCGACTGCAGGAGACCGGCATGACGGTGCGCTTCCGCGAAGCGAACGACGGCCACAACTGGGAGAACTGGCGCGATCGCTTGCGCGAAGGTTTGAGCTGGCTGTTCCCCGGGCCGCTGTGGCTCGTCTACGAGTAGGCTAGAAACGCGTAGTGAGGGTGGTGGGCGCAGGCACCGATGGCGCCGATGGCATGGCGGTTCGCCGTCCTGGTCAATGACCGTGGTTGGCCGCCCGATACAGCGTCGTGGCTGAGAGAGGGGACCCAACACCGTGTCGTTGACCTGGAAGCTCGTCTTGGGCTTCCTGTTTGCACTCGTGCTGCAGGTGGCCCAGATGCTGACGTCGGGGTTCTTCACCGCGCAGATGCGCGATGCCTCCGAGCAGGTCTCGGATGCCCTCACCGCGTGCCTGGCGGTGCAAGCCGCGCTCGAAGCCACCCGGGAACTCGTGGTGCGCGTCGAACAAGGCCGCGCCGACGAGCAGACGTTCGACGCCGCCGTCGCCAGGGTGTTCTTCGACGAGGTCGAATCGCAGTCGTCGGGATTCGCCCGCATGCTGGACAGCGTCGATGAGCGCGAGTTCGGTCTCCTGCGCGGCAATCTGGTGCGACTCGAACGCACAGTGCACGAACTCGGCCAGGGGCCCGCGTTGGTCGGCGAGGCACGCCGCGACGCGCTGGAGTTCCTCGCCGACGACCTTGGCCAGCTCGAACAGAGCCTGCAGCGGTCGCAGGTGCGGTTGCGCCACGCCGGCCGCGACGGCATCGAGCGGGAGCGGGCGGTGCACGACCTGCCGGCGCAGGCGAGCCTGGTGATCACGTTGGCCGGCGTCGTGTTGATGGCGGCATTCGTCCTCTGGTATTCGCGGCAGCTCGTCGTGCCGATCCAGCGCGCGTGGGGCGAGCTCGAACGCCGCGTGCAGGAGCGCACTGCCGAACTGGCCGCCGCGCGCGACGCCGCCGATGCCGCGAACCAGACGAAGACCGCGTTCCTCGCCAACGTCAGCCACGAATTGCGCACGCCGATGACGGCCATCCTCGGTTTCGCCGACCTCATGCTGGACGGCGTGTCGGGTGACGCTGGTTCGCTGCAACACGAAGCGGTGGCGACGATCCGGCGCAACGCCGAGAGCATGGTCGCGATCGTCAACGACCTGCTCGACATGTCGAAGTTGGAGGCGGGCAAGCTGGCGATCGAGTGCCTGCCTTGTTCGCCGCTGGCCGTCGTGGAAGAAGTCACCGCCTTGCTGCGCGTCAAGGCCGAAGCGCGCCGCGTGCGCTTGCAGACCGTGGTGCCAGCACCGGTGCCGACGACGATCCGCACCGACCCGCTGCGCCTGCGCCAGATCCTGGTGAACCTCGTCGACAACGCGATCAAGTTCAGCAGCGGCGGGGATGTGACCATCGTGGTCTCGTGCACCGACGGCGAGTCGCCCCAACTGCGTTGCGAAGTAGTCGACCAGGGCATGGGCATGCCGGCGAGCGTGTTGGCGCGGCTGTTCCAGGCATTCGAGCAAGCCGACGCGTCCACGACGCGCCGGCACGGTGGTACGGGGCTCGGGTTGGCGATCTCGCGGCAACTGGCGCGCCTGCTCGGTGGCGATCTGGTCGCGGCGAGTGCCGTCGGTCATGGCTCGCGCTTCACCGTCACCGTCGCCATGGGCGTCGACGTGGCGCCACCGGCTGCCCCGAACGTGGCACCGGCGCCGACCTCCAGCCAGGCTGCGTCGCGTCCGTTGACGGGGGCCCGGGTGCTGCTCGTCGAGGACGGACCCGACAACCAACGCCTGCTGCGGCACCTGCTCGAACGGGCGGGCTGCAGCATGGAGATTGCCGCGAACGGCAAGGAGTGCGTCGATCGGCTTGCCTCGGCTGGCGCCAGCTTCGACGTCGTGCTGATGGACATGCAGCTGCCGGTGAGGGACGGCAACACCGCCACCCGCCTGCTGCGGCAGCGCGGCTGTGATCTGCCGATCGTCTCGTTGACCGCGAATGCGATGCAGGCCGACCGGGAGGCCTGCCTGTCGGCCGGCAGTGACGCGTTCCTGAGCAAGCCCATCGACCGCAAGTTGCTGCTGGCCACGATCGCCGATTGGCGCGGCCGGCGCTCCGGCCGGGCGGCCGCGCCCCCGGCGGGCTGAGCCAAGCGGCCGGTCGGCGCTGGTTCTACCGCGGTAGGTTCGGCACGGCTCTGGTTCCGGTTTCTCCCAGTCGGCATAGTGCCCGCCCCGCTGCCACTCCCATGCCTGCCGTCACCCGCCACATCGGACTCTCGCTCGGCGCCGACATTTGTTGGCCGCTGGCTTTCGAACAAATCCTCGCCGACGCCAAGCTGGAGCTGAAGCTCGGCAAGGACGTCGTGAAGTTCGCTTGCGAACGCACGACCCTCGAGCCGTACATGCTGCAGCAAGGCTGCAAGTACGACGTCGTCGTCGATCGCCTGACGCACTGGTTCGCGCTGCAGCGCGAGTGGATCAAGAAGTCGATCCTGATGGACGGCCTCTACGTCTACAACAACCCGTGGTCGGTGCAGAGCTACGAGAAGCACTCGACGTACTGCGCGATGACGGCACTCGGCATGCCGATCCCGCCGACGATGATGGTGCCGCAGAAGAACTACGACAAGAAGCCGGACCTCGAGTTCACGCTCAACGCCTACGCGCGCCACTTCGACCTCGGCAAGATCGGCCAGCAGATCGGCTATCCCTTGTTCATGAAGCCGTACGACGGCGGCGGCTGGCAGGGCGTCACCAAGATCGACGACGAGAAGGCGCTGCGCGCCAGCTACGAGAACAGCGAGAAGTGGCTGATGCACGTGCAGCAGGCCGTCGCCGGCTTCGACTTGTTCGTGCGTGCGGTCGGCATCGGGCCGCAGGTGCGCGTGATCAAGTACGACGCCAGCCAACCGCTGCACGGCCGTTACACCACGGCGCGCAACTTCTGCTCCAAGGAAGAGGAGCAGCTGATGGTGGACACGTGCCTGACCATCAACAGCTTCTTCGGCTGGGACTTCAACAGCTGCGAGGCGTTGCGCAAGGGCGGCACCTTCTACCCGATCGACTTCGCCAACCCCTGCCCGGACAACCAGGTCAACTCGATCCACTACCACTGGCCGTGGTACGTGCTGAGCAACCTGAAGTGGGCCACGTTCTGCGCCGCGACGAAGCGGCCGATGAAGAAGACCCTCGACTTCGAGCCGTTCTACGCGATCGCCAAGAAGGACCTGCCGTACCGCGACAAGCTGCGCGGCTACGCCAAGATCGCCCGCGAACGTCTGCAGTTCGACGAGTTCGCCGAGTTCGCCCAGAAGCACTGCAAGCCGCTCGAAGAGGCGGCGCAGGCGTGGTTCCGCAGCGACCGCTGCAAAGACGCCATCCAAAAGAAGGTCGCCCACATGTATCCAGCCCACGAGGTCGCCGATTTCACGGCGCGCTTCTTCGGGCTCGTGCAGCAGTCGCTGGCCGACGACGAGAAGGAGTCGAAGAAGTGAGCAAGCACAAGATCACCTGGAAGTCCCCGGCCCTCGGTGGCCGCGAAATCACGTTCGTGCGCTACGGCGTCGCGGGCACGCCCCTGCTGCTGTTTCCGACCGCCGGCGGTGACGCCGAGGAACCCGAGCGCTTCCACCTGATCACGGCGATCGGCGACTTCCTGAAGGACCTGCGGTTGAAGGTCTACGTCGTCGATTCGATCGCCGGTCAGGCCTGGCTCAAGGAGTGCAAGACGCTGGAGCAGGCGGCGGCGGTGCAGAACAAGTTCGACCAGTGCATCTACCGTGAGGTGGTGCCGGCGATCCAGCGCGACTGCGGCGGCAACCCGGGGCTGATCTGGGCCGCGGGCGCGTCGATCGGCGCCTTCAACGCGTTGTCGGTGGTGTGTCGGCACCCGGACGTCTTCGACAAGGCGATCTGCTTGAGCGGCACCTACAACATGAACCGCTTCCTGCAGGGCAAGATCACCCGCGACTACCACGACAGCTCGCCGCTCGATTTCGTGCCGGGTCTGTCTGGCAAGCACCTCGAACTGCTCAAGCAGCGCTTCATCCTGCTGGCGCACGGCACCGGCGACTTCGAGGACCCGGAGCAGAGCTGGAACGTCGAACGCGTGCTCGGTCCGAAAGGCATCCCCAACCGCGTCGACGCGTGGGACAAGACGTGGCGGCACGACTGGGTGACGTGGCGCAAGATGTTGCCGCAGTTCCTCGGCGAACTGCTGCCCGCCAAGAACGCTTCGGTCTGAGTGATCGCCGGCTCGTGTTCACGGCGACGCCGGCCGTGCCCCGGGAGTTGCAAGGACCAGCGTCTGCCGCGGCGCGCACCGGATTCCCAAGTACTGCGACTGTCAGTAGGATCCGTACTTTGACATGGGCGACGCATTTGCCGAATTGCGGGGAGTCAGGAACAGCGCTGGGATTGCGACGGATCATCTGTGCCAGGCACCGTTCGCCCAGCTGCATTTCGATCCGGACGGCAGCGTCACCGTGTGCAGCAAGAACCCGCACGCCGTGGGCAAGGTTGGCAATGACCGGATCCTCGACATCTGGCGCGGCCCGCAGCTGGCTGCCATGCGCGACACCTTGGCCAACTGGCGTTTTCCGGCGTCGTGCGCGTCGTGCGCGGGGCACCTGGAGCGCGAAAACGTGGCGACGCATCCGTCGCGCGACTTCGAGAGCCTGGTGGGCGCACGGGATCCGGACTGGCCGGAACGCCTGGAGTTCGCTTTCTCCGACCTCTGCAACCTCGCCTGCATCCACTGCTCGCCGCGGCTGTCATCGGTGCTGCGGGCGCGCGCCGGCTTGCCCAAGTTGCCACGGGTCTACGACGACGCGTTCTTCGCCGAGCTGGAACCGATCCTGCCGCACCTGCGCTCGGTGTCCTTCCTTGGTGGGGAGCCGCTGCTGCAAAAGGAAGTGCATCGCGTTTGCGATCGGTTGATCGCGCTCGGCCTGAAGCCGGGAGTGTTCGTGACCACGAACGGCACCGTGTTCGATGCGCGGATCGAGCGCTTGTTGTCGCAGTTGCCGGTCAACCTGGCCGTTTCGCTCGATGCGGCCAGCGCCCGGACGTTCGAGCGGGTTCGCGAAGGTGCGCGGTGGGACGTCGTGCGCCGCAACCTCGACCGCTTCGTCGAGCGGATGGCGCCTGCCCGGGGCACCGTGCGACTCAACTTCTGCGTGATGCGGGCGACGTGGATGGAGTTGCCAGGCTTCCTGTCCTTGGCCGCCGCACTGCCGGCCCAGGTGTGGGTTACCGTGGTCACCCATCCGACCTCGCAGAGCCTGCTGTCGTTGCCGCCGGCGGCGTTGCGAGTCGTGCACGATCGACTCGTTGCCGCGGTGGATCCGAACTGGCCGCAGAAGTCGCGACAGATCTACGCGAGCGTGCTCCGCACCTTGGCCACGACTGCGGCCCACGCGAGTGCTGCACCCAAGGGTCGCTAGGGTTGTCGGCGCGGTTGCCGTGCAGCTGCGCCCGGTCCGCTCTGGACGGTTCACGGCAATACGCAGAGACTCTGCACGACCACGGCGACGGGCTCCGGAGTGGCTCCGACCAACCGGCACGCGAGTCGGAGCCGCAGCGGCACGGGCGACACCGGTACTTCCGCGATCGGTGGCCCGGTGCCTTCCTGGTGAGCGGCAAGCCGACCCTGGCGCCGACGCAATTCGAGCCGGATGAGCGGCCCTTCGATGACGGTCGGAGTGGCCGTGTAGCGCTTCCCGAACCACGCGGCGGCCTGCGGCGAATGGCCGAAGGCGAGGTGGAACTGCACTTCGTTCCACTCGTCGGTCCCCACGCCATGGCCGGCGAAGGCGAGTGTGAGCCTGGCGTTGCTGCGGACGAGAGGTAGGACGTGGAACTCGACGATGGCGATGCCGTCGCCGTCGAGCGGCGCCACGATGTCGATCGAGGCTTCGCTGCGACCACCTCGCGGTTGTGGTCCGAGCACGAATCGGAGCCTCGCGTCGGCATCCAGCCGTGCGTCGCCGCGCAAGGTCGCCTGGCACCCTTGGGCGACCATGTTGGCTGGCACCGACCACCAACCGCGTGGCTGCAACGAGGTGCTGGTCGGCGGAGTTGGTGGCGGGTCGTTCCCTGGCGATTCGAAGTCGCCCCAAACCGGGCTGTCGAGGTGGGGAGTGAGTCCGCTCGATGCCGCGGCGCGCACGGTGCGCATCGCGACCTCGAAGGCATGTGCGGTCCGCGCGATCTCCGGCTCGCCGTGGGCGAGCGAAGGCAGGACGCGGAACGGCGCCAGGTAGACCCCTTCGCGCTGCATGCACTCGGTGAACAAGGTCAAGGCACCGCGGGGAAGCAGTCGGCCGACGCCGCGGATGTCCATGTGCATCAGGCCCGGGTGGCCGCGCAACGTCCACGGCAACTCGTGGCGGCTGGCGGCGGCGGCGAACTCGGTGCGGACACGCTCCCCGACGGCGGCGATGTGGCCGGCTACGTTCACGTCGCGGTGCACTGCGAGTGCCGCTTTCGCTGCCGCCAGGGACAGCGCTTCGCGTGCGTAGGTCAAGGCGAAGAAGGCCGGTGGCAGGTGCTGCATCAGCCGGCGTGGCCCCAGCAGCGCTGACAGCGGCAAGCCGTTGGCGAGCGACTTGGCCAGGCAGGTCAAGTCCGGTCGCACGCCGAACAAGGTCTGCGCCCCGCCACGATGGACGCGCAGTCCGGTGACGACCTCGTCGAACACCAACACGCACCCATGTTCGTCGGCGAGGCGACGCAAGTCGGGCAGGAAGGTCGGCGGCGGCAGGTCGTGGCGGATCGGTTCGACGACGATGGCTGCCACCTGGCCGCGCAATCCGGTGAGCAGTCGGGCGGCGCTGTCGGCGTCGCCGAAGCCGAACTCGTGCGTCAGGGCGCGCACCGGGTCGGGAATGCCGGTCACCTCGGCGCTGGGTGCCTTCGCCCAATCGAGCCAGCCGTGGTAGCCGCAGGTCAGGACGTGTTGCCGTTGCGTCACCGTTCGGGCGAGACGGATCGCGGCCGTGGTGACGTCGCTGCCGTTCTTGCCGAAGGCAACCTGCTCGGCGCCGGCGAACAACGCGCAGAGGGCTTCGGCCACTTCGACTTCGAGTGCCGAATGCAACGACAGGTGCACGCCGCGCTCGATCTGTGCGTGCATCGCGGCCTGGACGAGCGGATGCCGGTGGCCGAGCGTGGTGACCCCGCCGCCGCCGAACCAATCGACGTAGCGATGGCCGTCGACCGTCGTGAACCACGCCCCGTCGACGCTTTCGACATGGTGCGGGTAGTCGCCGTGATCGTGCGCGACTGCATGCACGCTGCCGAACGGCCAATTCTGGGGCAAGCAGCGGCGTGCGCGCGGGAGCAGTGGGTCCATCGGGGTTGGGTAGGCTGTTGGCGATCGGCTCAGTGCCGCAAGGCCGACCTGGCGGCTTGCTGCAACCGCTGGGCTTCGTCGTGGGCAGGGGAAGTTGCCAGCGCGCGGTCGGCGTCGGCGAGGGCCAGCTGCGGCTGGCCGGCGGCGAGCCGGGCCCAGCCGCGCCACACGAGGGCCCGCGGGCTGCCCGGTTCGATGGCGAACAAGCGGTCGAGTGCGTTTTCGGCCGCGGCGGCACGGCCGCTCGCCGCTGCCAACAGGGCGAGCAAGGCTAGCGTGGGCGCTTCGATCCCGGGCACGGCATGGGTCGTGGCGCCCGCCAGCGCACGCTGCGCATCGGTTTCGGCGACGTCGTCACGGCGGCGACGGCGATGCAGCCAGCCGCGCTCGAGCAGGGCCTCGGGACGGTCCGGTGCCAGCGCCACGGCGTCATCGAAGCACCGTTGCGCGCCTTCCAGGTCGTCCCGCTGCAGCGCCGACTTGCCGGCTTCGATGGCTTTCCGGTAGCCGGCGGGGGGCTGGGTCGGGCGGGGCGTCGTCGGCGGTGTGGATGCGGTCGTCGTCGGCTGCAGGTCCAATGCCATCGCGGCGGCGAGGGCGCTGCGCCAGGTCGGTGCATTGCGTTGCAGCTGCGGCAGCACGCGGTCCTGTTGCCGTTGCAGTTCGCGCTGCAGCTCGGCCACTTCGGCCGCTGGCATCAGTTCGAGCGCCTGTGGCGTCGGCGCGGTCGCCAGGCTGATCTCCACCTTGACGCCGAGTGCTTCGGCGAACAGCAGGAAGTCGCCAAGCTCGTGCCAGTTGTCGCGCTGCAGGGTGAAGATGAAGCCGAATCGATTGCCGTGCTTGCGCGTGTCCGACAGGAATCGCATGGCATTGGTGCGAACGGTTGCGAAGTCGGCGCCGACCCGGATGCGTTCGAAGGTCGCCTTGGTCGCCCCGTCCATCGACAGCATGACCGAGATCGGCAGTTGCGCGAGCGCCTGTTCGATGCGGGCGTCGAAGCGCGTGCCGTTCGTCGTCACGACGATCGTCGGTCGCAGCTCATCCGCTTGCAGCATCTGGAACAGGCGATACACCTCGGGCATCAGGAACGGTTCGCCGCCGAGCAGCTTGACGGTCTGCAGATGCGGCAGGAATGGGCGCAACTGCGCGAAGAACGCGTCGCCGTAGGCCATCGGCAGCGGGCTGCGACCTTCGTTCGCGCGGATGCGCGAGGAGGTGTCGCCGTTGCACATGATGCACGCCAGGTTGCACAGGTTGCCGAAGGAGAACTCCATCACCCGCGGCCACTGGGGTGTCGTCGAGGTCAGCGGGTAGTGGTCGAAATGCCGGGCGGTGGTGCCCTGCCAGTTCCCGATCGCGATCTGGTTCGTGCAGAAGGCGCACGCCGGCGGCAATCCGTAGGCGATCGACTGGGCCCGCAACCGGGCATAGGCGGCGCTGTTCCAGATCGAGGCCAGGTCAGCCTCGTTCACGTTGCCGAGTCGCAACGACTGGGTCTCGCAACACGCGACGACGTCCCCCGTGGGCGTGAAGAACATGGACACGAACGGGGCCTGGCACGCGGTGCGTACGTTGGCCGGTGGCAACTGGCGGGCCGCGTCGTATGCGGATCGTCTGGCGGCATCCATTGCTCAGCCCCGCGATGCTGCCGTGCCACCGATGCCGTCGCGGCCGGGTTCCTCGGCGGCGGCGAGGTCGAGCCGATAGCCGAAGCGCTCGAAGTCGTGGAGCCCCCAGAGCGCAACGAGATCGCGGGCCTGCGGCGTGTAGGCGGCCAGACCTTCGTGCGGCAGGGCATGCGCGCGCGGCAGCGCCGTGGCGATGGGATACCCGAGGCGTTTCAGGTCGTCCGCCAGGCACTCGAGGCGCACATGGTGGGTCACCGGCAACGACCGGCGGCCGTCCAGGGGATGTTCGAGGGGCGACAGCAACGAACTGATCGTGGCGTTGAAGAAGAGGTGCCGCGGCGCCGCGACGATGCGGGCGATGAACTCAGGGAACGGCAGGTGTGGCGGCTGCCAATAGCGACGATAGTGGCCGTACAACGAGGTCGCCCGGGTGAACGGATTGCGGACCACGACTGCGATCCGGAAGCGCTCGATCGCCGCCCAGGCGTCACCGGGAAGATGGATGGTGTGTTCCCCGTTGCCGCCGTCGAACTGCGGGCCAAAGGTCGGCGTCGCTCCGAAGCGAGGCAGCTCCTGGTGCAAGGTCACCGTGCCACACTTGGGCGGCGTGAGCAGGATCAGGTTGCGTTGGAAGTCGATCAGCACGTGGATGCGAGGGTGTTGCTTTTTCCCGCCCTTGCTCCAGGCTACGAAATCACCAGCCCGGCACAAGCCACCCACGCGAACGGATCACGATGTTGGACGCACTCGAAGCAGAGCCGGGAACACCGACGGTGCGGGTTGGCACGCAGGAGCTGCCGTGCCGTGTTCGCCATCGTCAATCAGGGCTCGCGTTGGTGCTGGTCCCCCCGCGCTCCTTCACGCTCGGTTCGCCGCCGGACGAGGGCGAGACCGACGAGCGGCCGCAGCGGCAACTGGCCCTGCGTCGTCCGTTGTGGTTCGGCCAGGGACCGGTGACCGTGCGCCAGTGGCGTTCGTTCGCGGCGAGTCGGCCGCCGGTCGGTCCAGGTTGCACCGGGTTCCTGGTCGACGGCGCCGTCGAGTGGCGGCACGACGTGCGGGCCACGTTCGTGGATCCCCTGCCGTACCTCGGCGCGATGCCCGGAGACGATCACCCGGTCACGCAGGTGAGCTGGCACGATGCGCAGGACTTCTGTGCGCGGCACGGAATGCGGTTGCCGACGGAGCCCGAGTTCGAATGCGTGCTGCGCGCCGGCGTTGCCACCCGGTATCCGTGGGGTGACGATCCGGCCGGCGCTGCAGGCCGCGGCAACTGGTCGGATCGTTCGTTGCGCCGACGCTTCGATCATTGGCGCGTGCAAGGCAGGCTGCTCGATTTGCCGGCGTTCGCGCACGACGACGGCTACGTGTTCACCAGTCCGGTGGGCGCCTTTCCAGCGAATGCGTTCGGCCTGTTCGACGTCGGCGGCAATGTCTGGGAATGGTGCGCCGATGCCTATCTGGAGCGGGCCTACGATCTGGCCGACCGGGATCCGCACGCGCCGTTGGCCGAGGGTGTCCGTCGGGTGTTGCGCGGCGCCAGTTGGGACAACGGCCCGCGCGGAGCGCGTTCGGCGCGTCGCTACCACGAGCAACCCAGCCTGCGCCACGGCAACATCGGCTTCCGCGTCGTGTACGACCCGCAACACGACGGCTAGGCCGCCCGCGCACCAGCATCCGGATGCGGCGCCCGCGGCGCCGCGTCAGGCCCTGGCGTTCACTTCCACTGGTGGCCGCGCGCGACGACCGTGATGCCGGTCGACGAGACGGTGAAGCGCTTGCGGTCCGCTTCCACGTCGTAGCCGATCACCGTGCCGTCGGGCACTTCGTTCCACTTGTCGATGATCACGCGCTTGAGCTTGCAGCGTTTGCCGACGCGCGCGCCGCGCAACACGATGCACTCGTCGAGCTGGCTGTGTTCGTCGACGTAGACGAGGTTGCTCAGCAGCGATCGTCGCACCTTGCCGCCCGACACCACGACACCCGGGCACAGCAGCGAGTCCTGCACTTCGGCGCGGCGACCGTCGCCGCCTTCGGAGAACACCGTCTTCGCCGGCGGGTCGTTGTGCCACAGCGTGTACGTCGGCCAATCCTTGTGGTAGAGGTTCAGCTGCGGCTTCACGTTGCACAGGTCCATGTTGGCCTCGAAGTAGGCCTCGATGGTGCCGACGTCGCGCCAGTAGGGAGCCTCGTCGCCGGGCAGGCCCTTGTAGGCGTGCGCGTAGACCGGCACCTGGTGGATCATGCGCGGGATCACGTGGTGCCCGAAGTCGCCGCCCTGGCCTTCCGGCATCGCGTTGTCCTCGCGCAGCCGTTTCACCAGTTCCTTGGTCTCGAACACGTAGATGCCCATCGATGCGAGGCAATAGCCCGGCTCGCCAGGAATCTGCGGCGGGTTCTGCTTCGGCTTCTCGACGAAGCCGGTGATGCGACCGTCGGCGGCGACTTGCAGGATGCCGAACGACGACGCTTCGTCGGCGCGGATCTTCACGGCGCCGATTGTCAGCGCCGCGCCGTGGTCGACGTGCTCGCGCAGCATGTCGCGGTAGTCCATCTGGTAGATGTGGTCGCCCGACAGCACGACAGTGTTCGGTGGATCCCAATCCTCGATCGAGTCGAGGTTGTGGAAGATCGCATCGGCGGTGCCGCGGTACCACTTGCCGACCGACACATGGTGCGGCGGGCTGCAGGTGATCCACTGTTCGAGGCGACGCGGCAGGAAGTTCCAGCCGAAGCGGATGTGCTCTTCGAGGGAGCGCGCCTGGTACTGCGTCAGCAGATGGATGCGCCGCAAGCCCGAGTGGATGCAGTTGCTCAGCGTGAAATCGATGATGCGGTAGCAGCCGCCGAACGGCACGGCGGGTTTGGCGCGGTGCAGAGTCAGCGGCTTCAGCCGGCTGCCTTCGCCGCCGGCGAGGATGAAGACGAGCGTGTTCCGGAGGTCCAGATTCGCCATGGGAGGTGCCATTCCGGTTTTCCTTGAGCGGGGTCGCGAAGGATGCAGCCATCGGCTCGCCGAGGACAGGGCCTTGATGGCGAATCCTGCGGCGAAGGAACGTTGATACCGAGGGTTGCCGTCGTAGGCTCGTCGACCGGTCAGTAGCTCGTCCCCTGATGTCCCACGCCCGTTCTCCTGCCGTTGCCGCCGTCGTCGGCACCTCGCCAGCCGTCGCCGGCGATGCCGAGTGGTTGCTCACCGACGGCAGTGGTGGCTACGGCTGCGGCAGCGCCGATGACCTGGCGCGGCGCCGCTACCACGCGTTCTGGGTCACGCGGCGGCCGGGCACCGCGCGGCGCCACCTCGTGGTGGCCGGCTGTGACGAACGCATCGTGCACCAGGGCGAAGTCACCTTCCTGATGCATGCGCATTGGCGCGACCAGGAGCTGCCGAGCAAGCCGAAGGTCGCGACCACGTTCCGGCGGCGGCCGCTGCCGACCTGGACGTTCCGCGCCGGGGCACTCGGGGTCGAACGCACGGTGGCGTTGCGGCGGCAGAGTGCGACTGCCGAACCGGCGCTGCTGGTGCGCTGGCGCAACGTGTCGGCGGTGCCGATCCGCCTCGACGTGCGGCCGTTGCTCGGCTGCCACGACGCGGACCACCTGACGCCGGCGGACGACCGCTACGACGGGCAAGTGCAGGCGCGCGGGGCGAGCTGGGGCGTGCGGCCGAATGCGACGTTGCCCACCGTGTGGATGACCGCTAGCGGTGTCGCCGCGTTCCGCAGCGAAGCGAATTGGTACCGCGGCATGCTGTTCGCGACCGACCGCGACCGCGGCTACGACCATGTCGGCGACCGCTGGGTGCCGGGCGTGCTCGAGTTGGATCTCGGCCCGGGGCAGGCGGCGACGGTCGCGTTCACGTTGGCGACTCCGTGCGACGATGCAGCGGCTGCGTTCGACCTCGACGAGCAACTGGCGGTTGCGCAACACGCGGCCGTGCTGGCGGCGCCCGCCGCCATGGCGGCGCGGATCGCGATCGGCGCCGATGATTTCCTCTACGCGGCCGATGGGGGAAGGCTCGGCGTGCTGGCCGGGTTCCCGTGGTTTGGCGAATGGGGGCGCGACGTGTTCGTCAGCCTGCCGGGCCTGACGATCGCGCGCGGACGGCTCGACCTCGCGGCCGCCGGCTTGCGCGGCGCGTTGCCGTTCCTGCGCGATGGCCTGTTGCCGAACATCTACGGGCGCGATCCCGACGACAGCCACTACGACAGCTGCGATGCAGCGCTGTGGTTCTCGCTCGCAGTGGCTCGTTTCGGCGATGCCGGCGGCGACGCCGAGTTCGTGCGCGGCGCACTGGTGCCGGCCCTCGTCGGCATTGCCGAGGCCTACGCGCGCGGCACGCGGCTTGGCCTTGCCGTCGATGCCACGGGGCTCCTGCGCGCCGGTCGCGACGACCTCAATGCGACGTGGATGGATGCGCGCGTCGCCGGTGTGCCGGTGACGCCGCGCACCGGTCTGCCGGTCGAGATCCAGGCGCTGTGGTGTGCGTTGCTCGCGTTCCTGGCCGAACACCACGGCAAGCGGTGGCGCAGCGCAGCGGAGCGCGCCGGCAAGGCGTTCGGGCAGCAGTTCTGGCTGGCCGAGGGCGGCTACCTGGCGGATCGCGTGGTCGGCACTGCGCCCGATCGCGCGGTTCGACCGAACATGCTGGTCGCGGCGGCGCTGTCGCGCGTGCCGTTGACGGCGGCGCAGCGCGCCGGCGTGGTGCGCAAGGCCCGCGCCGAACTGGTGACGCCGGTGGGGCTGCGCACGCTGTCGCCGCTCGATCCCGCCTACCGCGGTCGCTTCGGTGGCGGCATCGACGCGCGCGATTCCGCCTACCACCAGGGCACCGTGTGGCCGTGGCTCGCCGGTTTTTACGTCGAAGCGGCGCTCGCCGCGGTGCCGAAGAAGGAACGCAAGGCCGAGGCGGCGGCATTGCGGACGTGGCTCGCCGGCTTTGCGCCGGAACTCGACGGCAGCGGCCTCGACCACATCAGCGAAGTCTTCGACGGCGATCCGCCGCATCGTCCGGGCGGCACCTTCGCCCAGGCGTGGAACACCGGCGAACTGCTGCGAGCGCTGGCTCTCTGCGCAGAGGCGGGGTCGTGATCGACGTCGTCTTCTACTTCCAGGTCCACCAACCGTACCGGCTGCGGAAGTGGAAGCCGCAGGATCGCATCAAGAAGCTCGACCTGTTCGACGAGCCGTTGAATCGCCTGGTCGCCGAGCGCGTCGCCGAGCGCTGCTACCTGCCGATGAACAAGCTGCTGCTCGAGGCGATCGATCGCACCGACGGGCAGTTCCGCTGCGCGTTCTCGGTGTCGGGCACGGTGATCCAGCAGCTGCGCGAGTGGGTGCCGGAAGCGCTCGACTCGTTCGTCGCCCTTGCCGACAGCGGCAACGTCGAGTTCCTGTGCGAGACCAGCCAGCACAGCCTGGCCGCAGTGATCGATCTCGACGAGTTCGAGGCCCAGGTCGAACTGCAACGCAGCACGGTCACCGACCTGTTCGGCGCGCCGTCGACGTTCCGCAACACCGAGCTGATCCTCGACAACCGGATCTGCAAGAAGGTCGAGGACCTCGGTTTCGAGTGCATGATGGGCGAAGGCGCCGACCGGCTGCTCGGCTGGCGCAGCCCGCAAGTCCCGTGGCGACCGAAGGGTTGCAAATCCCTCAAGCTGCTGCTGCGCAGCTACTCGCTGAGCGATGACATCGCGTTCCGGTTCTCCAACCGGAAGTGGCCTTCCTGGCCGCTGTTTGCCGATACCTACGCCACTTGGCTGCACGACGTGCCGCCGCCCGCGCAGTTCATCGGCCTGTTCATGGATTACGAAACCTTCGGCGAGCACCAGGGAGCCCAGACCGGCATCCTCGAGTTCATGCGCCACCTGCCCGAGCAGGTGCTGCAGAAGCCGACGTTCCGGTTCCGCACGCCCGCGCAGGTAGCCGCCGAACGCGACGTCGCCGCCGAGCTCGACATCGACAAGCCGGTGTCGTGGGCCGACGTCGAACGCAACCTGTCGGCGTGGCTCGGCAATCCGATGCAGGTCGCCCTGCACCAGGCGATCTACGCGCTGCGCCCCGAAGTGATGGCCGTCGCCAAGGCGCGCCCCGACCTGCTGGCGGCGTGGCGCCACTTCACCACGTCGGACCACGTCTACTACGTCGCCACCAAGCACCACAGTGATGCCGAGGTGCACGAATATTTCAGTCCGTACGACTCGCCGCACGCGGCGTTCGTCACGGTGATGACCGCGTTGGACCACCTGCGTGCAGAAGTGCGCAAGGCCACGCCGAAGCCGAAGAAGCAGTGACCATGCCGGACCGATCGTTCCAACTGTTCGAGATCAGCTGGGAAGTGTGCAACAAGGTCGGCGGCATCCACACGGTGCTGTCGAGCAAGGCACTGACCGCAGTCGAGCGCTTCGGCGACGACTATGTCACCATCGGCCCGCAGCTGCTGGGCGGCACCGGGGCGCAACCGCCGTTCGACGAAGAGCCCGGCCACGAAGAGTTCATCGCCAGCTGCCGCGCGATCGGCGTGCCGGTGCGCATCGGCCGTTGGCGCATCCCGGGCCGGCCGCGCTGCATCCTGGTCGGCTTCTCGGGTCTCTACGAACAGAAGAACGGCATCCTGGCCGGACTGTGGGAACGGCACCGCGTCGACTCGATCGCCGGCGACTGGGACTACGTCGAGCCGGTGTTGTTCTCGATCGCCGCGGCCATGGTGATCGAACGCTGGTGGGAGGAGCACCTGGCACCGTTCCATCGCCGCGCGGTCGTGCAAGCGCACGAATGGATGACCGGGGCTGCGCTGCTCTACCTGCAGGAACGCATTCCGAGCATCGGCACCGTGTTCACGACGCACGCCACGATGCTGGGGCGGGCGCTGGCCTCACTCGGCATCTCGCCGGACCCGACCGCGGCTGACAAGGGCCTCGGCGGCAAGTCGGTCGATGAACTCGCACGCGTGCATGGCGTGCAGGCCAAACACTCGCTGGAAGGCGTCTGCGCCCGCAAGGCCGACGTGTTCACCACGGTCAGCTCGATCACCGCCGCCGAAGCCGAGCTGCTGCATTCGCGCAAGGTCGAGCCGCTGCTGCCCAACGGCATCGACCTCGCGGTCGTCGACGAACTGGCGGCCGGCGATCGCAAGGCCACGCGCGCCGAACTGGCGAAGGTGGCGAAGGCCATGCTCGGCGAGGACGTCAGCGACGCGGCGTTCTTCGCGTTGGCGGGCCGCTACGAGTTTCACAACAAGGGCATCGAGTTGCTGCTCGATGCGCTGGCGCACATGCAGCACGACAAGGGACGCCGCGTGGTCGCGTTCCTGCTGGTGCCGGCCGGCAACTCCGGCGTGCGCGGCGAACTGATGGAGCGCCTGGCGGGAGCGCCGGCGACCGGCCCGGTCGGCTTGTGCACGCACAACCTGTTCGACGAGGAACGCGATCCGGTGCACGCGCACTGCAAGCGCCTCGGCCTCGACAACAAGGTCGGCAGCCGCATCAAGGTCGTGCAGATCCCGATCTACCTGCGCCCCGACGACGCCTTCCTGAAGCGCGAGTACGAAGCGGTGCTGGCGGCGATGGACCTCGGCGCCTACCCGAGCTTCTACGAGCCGTGGGGCTACACGCCGCAAGAAGCGCTCGCGGTCGGCGTCCCGACCGTGACCACCGACCTGGCGGGCTTTGGCCGCTGGGCCGTCACTGCCGGGCTCGGTCCGGCCGACGGCATCACCGTGTTGAAGCGCGAGCGCGTGCCGTATTCGCAGGTGACCACGGCGCTGGTCGATGCGATCGAAGGCTTCCTCGACGCGCGCGTCGACCTCGAGCAGCGGCGCCAGCGTTGTCGCGCTGCCGCTGGCCGCACCGCGTGGAAGGACCTGTTCGCCAACTACCAGGACGCCTACACGCGCGCCATCACGGCGGTGCAAACCCGCAGCACCAGCGGCGTGGTGCAGTTCCGCCTGCCGCGCCGCAACCTGCCGTCGCTGGGGTCCGGTACGACCCCGCGCCTGCAATCGTTCGAAGCGTCGGCGACGCTGCCGGCGAGCCTGCGCGGGCTCGAGCGGCTCGCGCGCAACTTCTGGTGGGTGTGGAACGGCGGCGTGCGCGGTCTGTTCGAGGATCTGGCGCCGGGCTTCCATCGCGGCGGCGAGAGCCCGATCGCGTTCCTGCAGAGCGTCGGCCTCGAAGCGCTCGAGTCGAAGGCCAAGGACGCCGACTACCTGCGCCGTCTGCAGGAAGTGTGCAAACGCTTCGATGCCTACATGGCGACGGCGTCGCACCCGATGCTGGTCGGCCAGACCGCGGCCGGTCCGGCGATCACGCCGCAGCATCCGATCGCCTATTTCTCGGCCGAGTTCGGCGTGCACCACTCGCTGCCGGTCTACAGCGGCGGTCTCGGCATCCTCGCTGGTGACCACCTGAAGTCGGCGAGCGACCTCGGTGTGCCGTTGGTCGGCGTCGGCCTGTTCTACCAATTCGGCTACATGGCGCAGCAGCTGAGCGCCGACGGCCAGCAGATCGCCGCCGACCGCGAGAACCGGCCGAGCAAGATGGCGGTCGAGATCGTGCGCACCAGCGACGGTCGCCCGCTCGAAGTCACGTTGAACCTGCCCGGCCGCGAAGTGCACCTGCGCGCCTGGAAGGCGATGGTCGGTCGCGTGTCGCTCTTCCTGATCGACACCAACCTGCCGCAGAACAAGCCCGAGGATCGTTCGATCACGCGCAATCTGTACGGCGGCGACGTCGAGATGCGCATCCAGCAGGAGATCGTGCTCGGGCGCGGTGGCGTGCGGTTGTTGCGGGCGATGGGCCTGCGTCCGGCCGTCTACCACATGAACGAGGGCCACGCCGCGTTCTTGACCCTCGAACGCACCAGCCTGCTCGTGCGCGGCGAAGGCCTCACCTTCGAAGCGGCGCGCGAGTACGTCGCATCGACGACGTTGTTCACCACGCACACGCCGGTGCCCGCGGGGCACGACCGCTTCGCCGAGGACATGGTGCGCCGCTACTTCGGCGACGCCGAGGAATGGGTCGGCCTGCCGTGGGATCGCTTCTTCGCGCTCGGCCAGGCGAGCGGCGGCACCGCCGAGTTCAACATGACCTACCTGGCGATGAACTTCGCCGGCTTCGTCAACGGCGTCAGCAAGCTGCACGGCATCGCCTCGCAGAAGCTGCTGCACGCGTTCTGGCCCGGCATGCTCGAGAACGAGGTGCCGGTGGCGTCGATCACCAACGGCGTGCACCTGGCGACGTGGGCGCAGTCGGGCATCCGCCGGCTGTTGCGCGGCGACGATTCGACGGTGCGTCCGGCCGACTTCGCGCAGGCGGCGCGCATCAAGCCCGACGAGCTCTGGGTCGTGCACCAGGCCAACAAGGCCAACATGCTCGAAGCGGTGCGGCACACGCTGACGCGGACCTTCCATGCCCGCGGCGACAGCCCGGTGCTGCTCAGCGCGATGCTCGCCGGTCTCGACGACAAGGCGTTGTGGCTCGGCTTTGCGCGGCGGTTCGCGCCGTACAAGCGCGCCCACCTGCTGTTCTCCGATCCCGAACGGTTGAAGCGCATCCTCGGCAATCCGGATCGTCCGGTGCGCATCGTGGTGTCCGGCAAGGCGCACCCGAGAGACAAGATGGGCCAGGACATCTTGAAGTCGATCGTGCAGATCGCGCGTTCGCCGGAGTTCGTCGGCCGCGTGCTGTTCGTCGAGGACTACGACATCGCGGTCGCACGTTCGCTGGTGCAAGGCGTCGACGTGTGGGTCAACACGCCGACCCGCATGGAAGAAGCCAGCGGCACGTCCGGCATGAAGGCGGCCGCCAACGGCGTGCTCAACCTGTCGATCGCGGACGGCTGGTGGCCCGAAGCGGCCGACGGCGGCAACGGCTGGACGATCGGTGGCCACCAGGTCTACGCCGGCCACGAACTGCAGAACCAGGCCGACGCGACCGCTCTCTACCGGCTGCTCGAAGAAGAGGTCGTGCCGACCTACTTCGCGCGCGACGCCGGCGGCGTGCCCACGCAGTGGGTGGCGATGATGAAGCACTGCCTGGAGACGGTGCCGACGCTGTTCAACACCGACCGCATGGTCAGCGACTACGTGCACGAGGCCTACCGGCCGCTCGCCTGCAACTACTTCGCGCACCAGGCCGAGAAGAAGGCGCCGGCGCGCGATCGGGCCAAGGAGTTCGTGCGCGTGAAGAGCGGCTTCGAGAAGGTGAAGATCGCCAGCGCGTCGACGGTGGAGATGCAGGACTTCAAGGTCGGCCAGCACCTCGATGTGCACCTCGAAGTCGATCTCGCCACGTTGCTGCCGAGCGACGTGCTGGTCGAACTGGTGGTCACGCGCGGCGAAGGTGCCGCGACGGAGACGACGGTGGTGCCTCTGGTGCACCGCGGCACCAAGACCGGGACCGTGCACAGCTTCGATGGCGGCTTCCGCGTGGAGCTGGCGGGGCACTACCAGCACGGACTGCGCGTGCGCGTGCCCGGCAACGGCCGCCACGACGCCAAGGTGCGCGGGCTCGTGCTCTGGGCGTGACCAGTTTGCTGGCCACCGGACCGCAACCTTGGGCCTGTGGCCGGGTAAGGTGGGCGCGTGACCCACGCGCTCCCTTCGTTCCACGTCGGCACCAGCGGCTTCTCGTACGACGAATGGCGGCCGGCGTTCTATCCGGACGACCTGAAGAAGGACGCGATGCTGTCGTTCTACGCCGAGCGATTGCCCGCGGTCGAACTGAACAACACCTTCTACCGGTTGCCGACCGCGAAGATGACGACGAAGTGGCGCGCGCAGGTGCCGCCGTCGTTCCGCTTCGCGGTGAAGGCGAGCCAGCGTCTGACCTGGACGCAGAAGCTGAAGGACTGCGGCGAACTGCTGTCGGTGCTGTTCACGGCGATCGAGCCGCTCGGCGAGTCGCTCGGCTGTGTCTTCTACCAGGTGCCGAAATGGGTGCGGAAGGACACCGGCCTGCTGCGTGAGTTCCTGCAGCAGCAGAAGGCCGGCGTGCCGGTCGCCTTCGAGTTCGCGCACGCGAGCTGGGATGACGACGACGCGCGCGCGGTGTTGCGCGAGTTCGCGGTGGCACTGGTCGCCAGCGACAAGGACGAGGCGCCGCCGCCCACGCCGGTCGACACCGCCCCGTGGTGCTACCTGCGCCTGCGGCGCTCGGCCTACAGCGACGACGACCTGCGCGGCTGGCGCGATCGCCTGCGGCAGCAATTCCCGGGCGGCGGCTTCGTGTTCTTCAAACACGAGGACAGTTGCGCCGGGCCGGCCTTGGCCCGCCGCTTCCTCGATCTGTGAATCGCAGCGCGGTGGTATCTTCCCGCGCCACCGTCCGGAGCCTCCTCGTATGGCCGCACCGTCTCGCACGTCCTGGAAAGGGTTTCTCAAGCTCAGCCTGATCTCGGTGCCCGTGAAGGCGTTCACCGCCAACGACACCGCCGGCGAAGTCCACTTGAACCAGTTGCACAAGGACTGCAACGCGCGGGTGAAGTACCAGAAGGTCTGCCCCGAGCACGGCGAGCTGAAGAGCGAGTCGATCGTCAGCGGCTTTGAGCACCAGAAGGATCACTACGTCGTCGTCGATCCCGACGAACTCGACAAGCTGCGCACCAAGACCGACCGCGCGGTCAGCATCGACGGGTTCGTGCCGCACGACGCGATCGACGGCATGTACTTCGCCGGCAAGGCGCACTACCTGCTGCCGGACGGCATCGCCGGTTCGCGCCCGTACGCGCTGCTGCGCGACGGCATGGTGCAGAACAAGGTCTGTGCGATCGCGCAGGTGGTGATGACCGGCCGCGAACAACTCGTGCTGGTGCGCCCGCACGGCAAGCTGCTGGTGATGACCGGGCTGCACTACCCGCAGCGCGTGCGCAAGGGGAAGGACTTCGAGAGCGAAGTCGAGGACATCGCCTTCAAGCCGGAGGAAGTGGCGCTGACCAACACGTTGATCGCGGCGTCGAAGATCGCCACGTTCGACCTCGACGCGTACCAGGATCAGTACGTTGGCAAGCTGAAGAAGCTGATCGACATGAAGGTCGCCGGCCAGGAGGTCGTGCAGGCCAAGGATCTGGAAGAGCCGAAGATCCTGAACTTGATGGACGCGTTGAAGAAGAGCGTCGCCGAGGCGCAGGCGCGGCTGGCCGGTGGCGAGTCGGCGGCTGAGCCGGCCGCGGCCGAAGGCAAGCTGGCGCCGAGTGCTGGTCGCAAGAAGAGTTCGCGCAAGGTCGAGGGCTGAGCCCGCCGCGATGCCCGCCATGCGCACTACGCCGCTGCCGCAGCACGTCGAACCGATGCTCGCCCGCATCGGCGCGCCGTTCGATTCGCCGCAGCATGTGTTCGAGGTGAAGTGGGACGGCGTGCGCGCGCTGACCTACATCGAGCACGGCGCCCACCGCATGCACGGGCGACGTCGCCGCGACCTGGCTGGGCGTTATCCCGAGTTGGCGTTCCTGGCGCAGTTGCCGTCGGGATGCCTGCTCGACGGCGAACTCGTCGTGCTGCTGCCCGATGGCACGCCCGACTTCCGCGCCATGCTGACACGGGAGAACGCCAGCGCCGAACGCGCGGCGTCGCTGGTGCGCAGCCACCCCGTCGCCTACGTGGTGTTCGACCTGCTGTTCGCGGCCGGTGAGTCGTTGCTCGATGTCCCGCTGCGGCAACGACGCGCGGCGCTGGAGTCCCTGGTGGCAGGGGTAGGCAATCCGCGCCTGATGCTGTCCGAGGGCATCGTCGGCAGCGGCTTGTCGTTGTTCGCCGCCGTGCGCGAGCGTGGTCTCGAAGGCATGGTCGGCAAGCGCCTGGATGCGCCGTACCGGCCCGGCGAGCGCAGCGACTCCTGGCAGAAGGTGAAGGCGGTGCAGCAGGTGCACTGCCTGATCCTCGGCTACGAGCCCGACGGCACGCGCGACTTCAAGTCGCTGATCATCGCCACCGACGTCGACGGCGCCCTGCGCTGCATCGGCAAGGTCGGCTCGGGCCTCGGCGAAGCGGAGCGACGCGAACTGTGGGCCCGCATGGCGGCGTCGCGCTGTGACCAGCCGTTGCTCGATGCCGGCATGCCCGGCCACTGGGTCACACCGGGGCTCTACTGCACCGTGAACTTCCTCGAATGGACGCCGAGCGGCTCGTTGCGCGCGCCGGTGTTCGTGGCGCTGGTCGACGAGGCCGACGCATGAAGGGCGAAGTCGGCAACGAGCGCACGTTCACGCGGGCCGAACTCGCCGAATTCTGCGGCCTGCCTGGCAACGTGTTGAAGCGGTTCCTCGACCGCGAACTGCTGGCGCCGCTGCGCGGCAGCGTCGATCGCTTCTCGTTTCGCGCCGCCGGCAGTGCGCGCGTGTTGGCGCAGTTGTGGCGCGCCGGGTGGACCGCGGCCCGCATCGAACGCGCGCTGCGGCTCGCTCGCACGGTGGTCGCCGACTCCGACGAAGCGCTCACCGGCCTGCTCGCCAGCATCGGCCAACGGCGCGTGGTCGTGCGCGCGCCGGACGGTCGTCTGCTCGAGCCCGGCGGCCAGTTGATGTTCGACTTCGCGGCGATGACGGCGAACGACGGGTCGGCCGCGTTGCCGCGCATGCGCGACACCAACGACTGGTTTGCGATCGGCGTCGATGCGGAGGCCGCCGGGCGTCTCGACGACGCCATTCGCGCCTACGAACGGGCCGTGCCCGGCGGCAGCGCCGAAGTGCACTTCAACCTCGGCAATTGCTACTACCAGCAGCGCCGGCGCAGTGAAGCCGGGGCGCAGTTCGTCGCCGCCGTCGGCAAGGCCCCCGACTACGCGGAGGCCTGGAACAACCTCGGCATCGTGCGCGGCGAACTCGGCGATCGCGATGGCGCGCTCGAGGCCCTGCGTTCGGCGCTCGAACTGGTGCCGCACTACGCCGACGCGCACTACAACCTCGCCGAGGCGCTGGCGGTGGTGGGCGACATGGACGGCGCCCGCGCGCACTGGCGCGCCTACCTGACGTTCGATCCGAACAGCCGCTGGGCGGACCAGGTGCGGCGCCGCCTGCAGTCGAACGACGGTTCGTGAACGCCCACGGCGTCAGCCGTGGCGCAGCACGTCTTCGAGCAAAGCGATCGCCGGCAGCAGGTCCTGCGGGTCGTCGAGCGCCTTGCGGAACAGGTCGCCGACCGCTTCGACGCGCGCCGGCATCGTCTTGATGGTGAAGCGCAGCGGCGTCAGGTCGTCGTCTTCGAGCTCGTCCCAGAACAGCGGCGCCGACACCGAGGCGCCGCGCACCGGTCGCGCCGAGTACGGCGGCACGATCGTCTGGCTGCGCCGGTTCTGCAGGAAGTCGAGGTAGACCTTGCCGTCGCGCTGGTCGGGCATGCGTTCGACGGTCGCGATGTCGGGCAGCTCGCGCACCAGCACCCGCGCGACGGCTTCGAGGAACATCTTCGAGTGGTCGTACGAATAGCCGCGCTGCAGCGGCACGAACACGTGCATGCCGGACTTGCCGGAGGTCTTCAACAGCGGCCGCAGTCCGATCCCGCGCAGCAGCTTGCCGGCGGCGCGCGCGATGCGCACGACGTGCACGAACGGCGCTTGCTTGGGATCGAGATCGAGCACCGCGAAGTCCGGCTGGTCCAGCGAACCGACCCGCGACAGCCACGGATGCAGGTCGATGCTGCCGAGATTGACGACGTGCAGCAGCGTGTCGAGGTCGTCGACGACATGGTGCGGCACCGAAGCACCGTCGTGTGGGATCGGCGCCACGCGCAGCCACGGCGGCGCGCCTTCCTTGACCTCGCGCTGGTAGAACGACTTGCCGTCGATGCCGTCCGGGAAGCGATTGAGGTGCAGGGGCCGGTCGCGCAGGTGCGGCAGCAGCACGTCGGCGATGCTGCGGTAGTAGGTCAGCAGGTCGCCCTTCGTGTAGCCCTCGGCGGGCCAGTACACCTTCTCCAGGTTGCTCGGTCGCCAACGCGCCGGCGTGGGTGGGTTCTGCGCTTGCCGGCGCGGCGGCGGGATCGGCGCCGCGGCAGCGTTCGCCGCCGGCAGGCGCAGCCACGCCGGATCGGGGCCGCTGCGGTACGGGCTGGTGATGCGCTTCGCGATCGCCGCCGGCAGTCCGGCCTGCACGATCGCCGCCAGCAGCGCGGTGCCGTCGCCCGCGACGTGGTCGACGAACTGCACGTGGGCGTGGTCGCTGAGCAGCGTGCGCAAGCCCGCCTTGCGTTCGAGCAGCGCGTGGTTGCGCAGGTCGAACTCTTCCCACTGCAGCAGGTCGAAGGCGTAGTAGGCGAGGCCGTTCGCGGTGCCCCCGGCCAGTGCTTGCGCCAACGCCGCGGGATCGGGGCGGCCGTCGCTGCCGAGCGCGACGAGCACACCGTCGAGCACCGCGGTGTGGCAGCGCAGTGCGCGCAGGCCGGCGGCGATCGCGGCCGGCATCGCGTCGGTCGCGGCGAGCGCCACCGCCTCGCCGCGTTTCTCGGCCAGCGTGCGCAGTCCGGCGAACTCCATCTCGAACACGAAGTCGGAGTCGTGGGCCTTTTCGCCTTCGCCCTGCCAGCGCATCGGCGGCAGCGTCAGCGGCACGTTGGCCGCGGGCGTGGTGTCGAGATCGATGCCGAGCGCGGACGCGCGCGAGTGGCCGGCGTAGAGGTCCTTCGACTTGAACAGCAACCAGCTGTTCTTTGCCTGCCTGGTGCGCACGAGATGCCACTCGCCGCGCAGGCGACGACCGTGCAGCACGACCTTCAGTTCGCCGCGCTCCATCGCCTCTTCCCAACTCGGGATCTTCACCAGCTCGTAGCGGCCGCGATCCCAGATCTGCATCGTGCCGGCGCCGTACTGGCCCTTGGGAATGCGGCCGTGGAAGTGCTCGTATTCGAGCGGATGGTCTTCGGTCCGCACTGCCAGATGCTTGTCGCCCGGGTCGAACGAGAACCCGCGCGGCACCGCCCACGACTTCAGCACGCCGTCGTGTTCGAGGCGCAGGTCGTAATGCAACTGCCGCGCTTCGTGCCGATGCACCACGAACACGTCATTGCCGCGGCGCGCTGGGGGAGCCGGTTCGGGCTCGGGCGTGGCGCGGAAGTCGCGCTTCTTGCGGTACTCGGCAAGGGGATCGACCATCGGCGCGAATCGGCTCGTCAGTGACGACCATCAGAGTGGCACGCGCGCGGCGGTTTGTCGCGTCCGGAGACGCTGCCGCCGCGCTGTCGACGCCCTTCGTGCGCAGTCATCGACGAGCCATCCCGTGTGCATTTGCGCACGGTGTGCGAACCTGCACGCACCGCCCAGCCAATTCCCGAAGATCGACGGAAGCTGCTCAAATGAAACGAGTTGCGGACCATTCGGCGGTCAAGATGCGGTTCTCGCGCGGTCCGTTGGGGAGGCGGAACTTCCGGTTCACGACTGGCCCTGCCTTTGCTTTACGTGCGGTGTTATGGCTCGCGCCAGCGGCGCCGTGGCACCAGAACTTCGCTTGCATGGAACCTGCGACAAAGTAACGTGCTACGGCTCTCCTGGCTCGATTCGTCCTCGAGTTAGACCCTGCGCCCCACGCGGGCGGTTTTTGCATCCCATGAAAGCCAACCCATCGCTTCACCGTTCCCGGCCCTCTCTCGCCGGCACGGTCGCCTCCCTGCCGCTGTTCGCGGTTGCCGGCCTGATGTTCGCCGGCTGCACCGGCGGCTCCAAGGGTGATCCCGACAACCGAGGCGACTTCAAGGTCGTCAGCATCAGCACTGGTTCGGGCAGCGTGTACCCGTACCGCATTCGCACGACGGACTCGTTCGGCAATCCGACGTCGACCGTCGTCAACATCGAGAGCGAAGCGACGCTCAAGCAGTTCGTGAACGGCAACAACGGTGTGTTGCCCGTCGCCACGCTGCCGACGACCGCGGTGCTGCCGGACGGCAACCCGGGCAACCACTTCCTGCACTTCACGTTCAGCCACAAGCTGAGCGTGGGTTCGATCCTGAGCAACCTGCTCGCCGACCAGGCCAATTCCGGGTTGACGGGCGCACTGACGATCCTGGCCTACGACCCGTCGACGGAGACGTCGATCACGGTGCGCGGTCGCGGCTTCGTCAACGGTTACACCTACTTCAACGAAGGTGGCGCGCTCGTGCTGCGCAAGGCAGTCGAAGCGGACGGCAACACGATCCGCATTCTCGACTCGCGCGCGAATGGCTTCCCGAGCTTTGCCGGCGCGGCCGACCTGGTGACGACGAAGTCGTTCACCTTCGTCGCCGACACCGACACGGACCTCACGACGAACGAGATCTTCCCGAACAATCGTCTGCTGCGCGTGCTGGTCACCAATGCCGTGCGCGACAGCGAGAACGACATCCTCGAGCAGGAAATCGGCGTCGCGACGACGGTCGGCAGCGACCCGAATCCGCCGCAGGTGCTCGGGTTCCTCAGCACGCCGCAGATCTCGCCCGGCAACAACCAGACGGGCATCGACCCGACCGGCACGATCCTGATCCGCTTCAACAAGCCGGTGCAGCCGGGTGAAGTCGGCACCTTCTTCGATGCGCAGCTGTTCACGCCGCCCACGGGTGGTGTGTCGCTGTCGGTGACGGCCGCGGCGTCGACGTTCCCGGTCATCTACTTCGCCGACCCGGTCAGCTACGGCGACCTGATGAACTACATCATCCGGCCCGCCTACAATCTGCCCGGCCAGGCCGCGGTCGATTTGACGGTGCAGACCACGACGATCAACAGCCTCAGTGGCCAGTTGATCGGTCAGGCGGTGACGACGCAGTTCACCACGGGCGATGGCCCGGGCATCGTCAACGCGCCGGTCGCGCCGGAAGCGATCTACATCGGCATCGGCGGCGCCGAGCCGGGTGTGTCGGTCATCGACCTGAACGGTCTCGGCCAGGGCACGGGCGACATCAACAACACGCGTTGGCCGCTGAACCCGAACATCGGCGTGCCGGGTGTCGTGCCGTCGATGGCGCCGGGCACCAGCAACCTCGATGCCGGTAGCCGGGGTGTGCTCACCCTGACGCAGGACACGAACGGTAGCACGCGGTTGCTGCGCGACCCGATCGTCGGCGATGTCACGGACATCCATATCGGCGCGCCGCTCGACCTGATCTACAACAACGAGAACATCAACCGCAACGCCAGCCGTTCGAACCAGATCAACGAACTGTTCGGCACGGCGATGGCCGGCAACACGATCACGCAGCCGCCGGTGCCGAACCCGCCGCGTCTCGTGTTCCCGCCGCCCAATCCCAACCGCGCCATCTTCGGCGAAGAGCCGGCCGTGAAGTCGTCGCTCGGCCCGCCCGGAGCCCTGGTCACCGGTGGTCCGGGTGCTGGCTGCTTGCCCGTCGGTTTGAACCTGCTGGTGCGCGGCAACCCGTTCTCCTCGGTGCAGAACGAACTCGGCCTCTACGGCACGACGTTCATGGGTGTGTTCACCGGCCCGCAGCCGCCGCCGGCCTCGCCGCCGCCGCCGCCGCCGTTCTGCCCGTTCACGAGCCGTCAACAGGTCGGCCACTTCCTCTACGTGCTCGACCGCGACAATCGCCAGGTGCTCGTCGTCAACAGCAACCGCTTCACGGTGCTCGACTCGATCCAGCTGTCGGACCCGGTCAGCATGGCGATGTCGCCGAACATGACGCGGTTGGCGGTGTCCAACTTCTCCAGCTCGTCGGTCAGCTTCATCGACATCGACCCGTTCAGCTCGCGCTTCCACGAAGTCGTGACCGAGACGCGCGTCGAGGCGGGCCCGACCGGCATCGCGTGGCAGCCGGACGGTGAGGACGTGCTCGTCGTGTCGACGAACGCGAACTTCCTGACGATCATCAGCGCGCTCGACTTCTCGGTCCGCCGCACCCTCGGCGGCTTCTTGAACGGGCCGATCGACCTCATCACGACGGAGCGTTACCTCGCGACGGGCAATGCGTCGCAGGTCTACTACGCCTACATCCTCAACAGCAACGGCACGATCGCGATCTACGAATCGGGCCCGGACGGCGTCAACGGCATCGGCTTCAACGACATCATCGGGTCGGTGACCAACGTGTCGTTCCCGCGCGCTCGGGCGATGCAGTACGACCAGTCGGTCGCCTCGGGCGGCGTGCTGATCGGCCACACCGACAGCGCTGGCCTCGGCCAGGTGTCGCGTCTGTCGCTGACCAGCTCGCCCACGGGCGCGCTGCCGCTGAACCCGTCGTCGGGCGGGTTCATCCTGCCGCCGACCTACCGCCAGAAGGAATGGACGGTCGTGCAGCGCTTCGGTGGTGTGTCGCCGACGACGCCGGTGCAGGACGTGATGTCGGGCAACTCGATCGTGGACCTGTGCGTCGACGATCTGGTCAACAACGGTGGTTTGACCGGCCAGGGCAACCTGTATTCGCCGAACTACACCTCGACGCCCTACCAGCACTCGGGCAAGCACGTCGCCAAGGCGGGTGCCGGTGCCGTCCTGGCGGCGAGCGTGCCGCGCCTGATGTTCGTCGCGCTGTCGGACGTCGGCAACGTTGACGTGTTCGAGCTGCAGACGGGCACGCGCATCGCGACCATCGCGGTCCCGGGCGTGCGCACCGTCACCAACTACTGGCGCCAGTAGTCCGCTCACCGAGAGATCGGTCCACGGGCCACCCCTGCACGGCAGGCGGTGGCCCGCTGCGTTTCCGGGCCGCACCCAACCCGCGCGTTGAGCTTTGGCGACGTCCGGCGCAGAATCGGCGCATGCCGGATGGCCCGACGATCCAACGCATGTTCGCGGCTGTGGCCCCGGGCTACGACCGCGCCAACCGCGCGTTGTCGCTGGGGATCGACACCCGTTGGCGCAAGCGCACCGTGCGCACGGTCGCCGTCGTACCGGGCGAACGTGGCCTCGACGTCTGCTCGGGCACCGGGGACCTGGCCTTCGCGCTGCAGCGGGCCGGCGCCAACATGGTCGGCGCCGACTTCTGCCCGCCGATGCTGGTGCGGGCGGCCGGCAAGGCCGGCGCTGGCGGCGGGCCAGCGCCGCGGTTCCTCGTCGCCGACACGTTGGCGCTGCCGTTCGCGGCGCACTCCTTCGACTTCGTCACCGTCGCCTTCGGCATCCGCAACGTCAGCGATCCGGTCGCCGGGCTCCACGAAATGGCGCGCGTGACCAGGCCCGGCGGGCGCGTGGTGGTGCTCGAGTTCAGCCAGCCGCGCGTGCCGTTGCTGGGCGCCGCCTACCGGTTCTACTTCCGTCGCGTGTTGCCGCGCCTGGGCGCGTGGATCTCCGGCGCGCGCAACGATGCCTACCGCTACCTGCACGACTCGGTGATGGCATTCCCCGAGCGCCAGGCATTCCTCGACCTGATGCTGGCTGCCGGCCTCACGGCCCCGACCATGCAACTGCTGACCGGCGGCATCGCCGCGATCTACCGTGGCGAAGTCCGAACCTGAGCCCCCGTCGCCGCCGGCTGCGCTCGGTGGCTACTTCCAATGGTCGCGCGATCCGGCCATCGGTCTGTTCTCGGTGTTGCCGCTGTGGCTCGTCTACGAATGGCTGCGGTTGCGTCTGTCGCCCGACGAACGCAACGGCGCCGAGATGTTCCTGCTGCGCGAACTGCAGCGGCTCGATCCGCGCGCCCACATCGTCCTGAGCGTCTGCTTCGCGGCACTGGTCACGGCCGCGGCGGTGTCGCTGGTGAAGCGCGATGTGCCGTGGTCGCGCGTGGTCGCCGTGGTCGCCCTCGAAGGCACCATGTATGCGCTGCTGCTCGGCCCGCTCGCTTCGGCGATGGCCTCGGCGTCGGCGCGTCTCTTGAGCACGAGTCCGTTCGACCCGACGTTGCTCGGCAACCTGGTCGGTTCGGTGGGGGCCGGCATCTTCGAAGAACTCGTGTTCCGCCTCGGCTTGATGTCCGCGCTCGTTTGGATCGGGGCGCGGGCCGTGCGGGCGTGGTCGCTGCCGCCGTGGGTCGCGGGGGTCGTCGGCGCCGTCGTCAGCGCGCTGGTGTTCTCCTGGTTCCATCACCTGTGCGGCGAACCCTACGACAGCCGCCGGTTCATCTTCCGCACCATGGCCGGCGTCCTGCTCGGCCTGCTGATGTGGACGCGGGGCTTCGGCGTCTGCGTCTACACACACACGATGTACAACGTCTACTTCTACCTGGGGCACGATGGCTGAGCCGACGTCTACGCCATCGAGCCAGTTCGCCGTCGGCTGGTCGGGCGGCAGCGGCATCGCCTACGGCATGCGACTGGTCGAGGTGTTGCTGCAGGCTGGCCACACCGTGCACCTGATGGCGACGCCGGCGGCGTTCCGCGTGCTCGTGCACGAAGCGGGCGTGGCCATCGACCCCGTGCGCCCCGACCTCGCCGGCCTGTTCGCGCCTGCGTTGCGCGCCAACCTGCGGGTGCACGCCATCGACGCCGTCGAAGCGGCGCCGGCGTCGGGCAGTGCCGGCATCCGCGCGACCATCATCTGTCCGTGCAGCATGGGCACGCTGGCGCGCATCGCGCACGGCTTCTCCAGCAACCTGGTCGAACGCGCCGCCGACGTGGCGATCAAGGAAGGGCGACCGCTCGTCGTGGTCCCGCGCGAGACGCCGCTGTCAGTGCTGCATCTGGAGAACATGCTCGCGCTGGCGCGGCTGTCAGCGATCGTGCTGCCGGCGATGCCCGGCTTCTACCACCGGCCGGGTTCCGTGCAGGAGCTGGTCGATTTCATCGTCGGCAAGATCCTCGACCGGCTCGGGGTCGCGCACGCGCTGGTGCGACGCTGGCAGACGCCGAGCCAGAAGCCGGGGCTGACATCGCCGTGGCTCGAGGGCGAGGAGCCGTGACCGCGCCGCCACTGCGCCTGCGCACGTTTGCCTCGCTGGTGAAGTTGTCGCACTCGGTGTTCGCGCTGCCGTTCGCGCTGTTGTCGCTGCTCGCCGCGACCGACGGCGCGCCTTCGTTGCGTCTCGTCCTGCTGGTGGTCGGTGCCGTGGTGACGGCGCGCACCGCGGCGATGGCCTACAACCGGTTCATCGATCGCGACGTCGATGCCGCGAATCCGCGCACCGCGCAGCGCGAGATCCCGCGTGGACTGGTGTCGCCACGCGCGGCGTTGCTCCTGGTCGTGGTGGCCAGCGGGCTGTTCCTGTTCTGCTGCTGGCTGCTCTCGCAGTTGTGCTTCTGGCTCGCGCTGCCGACGTTGGCATGGTTGCTCGGCTACAGCCACTGCAAGCGGTTCACCGCGTGGTCGCACCTCTGGCTCGGGATCGCCCTCGGCATCTCGCCGCTGGCGGCGTGGCTCGCGGCCGACGGCGCGTTCGGCCCGCGGCTGTGGGCGCCGTGCTGCCTCGGTCTCGCGGTTGCCGCCTGGGTGGCCGGGTTCGATGTGCTGTACGCGTGCCAGGACGAAGCCTTCGACCGCGCGTCCGGCTTGCACTCGCTGCCGGCCCGGCTCGGTGCGCGCACTGCGATGCTGGTTTCGCGTGGGCTGCACGTCGCCGCCTTCGCCGGCTTCGTCACCTTCGGCTGGTTGGTGCCGTTGGGCCCGGCGTATCTCGTCGGTTGCGGGGTCGCGGCCGCGCTGCTCGTGTGGCAACATCGGATGCTCGCTCCCCGCGACCTGTCGCGCATCGACATGGCGTTCTTCACCGCGAACGGCACGCTCGCGATCCTGATGTTCGCCGCCGGCTGCCTCGACCTGTGGTGGTTGCGACCGACGTCCTGATCCGTTCCCGATGGCCACGCCCAATCCCGAAGACGAACTGGCTCGCCTGCACAAGCTCGCCGCGCGCGGCTTGCCACCGATCACGCTCGTGACCGGCGTCAGCGACCATTTCCGCGCCGAGGCGATGGAGCGATTGCTGGCGGCGGTGCCGAAGGAAGCCGAACTCCGCGTGCTCGACGCCGTCGACGAACGGGTGGGTTCGGGCGGTGCTGCCGGCGACGACGACGGCGACGACGATGGCGACGGCGAAGCCGCTGCCCCCGGCGGCGGCGATCCCGCCGCCGAGGTCTGCCCCGAACTGCAGGAACTGCGCGGTGGTGGGTTGTTCGCCAAGAGCGCCTTCCTGGTGGTGCGCCGCGGTGCGGGGTTCTGGTATCGCCACGTCGCCGCGATCGCCGCCTTGGTGCCGAAGTTCGGCAAAGGCTGCGGCCTCGTGCTCGAAGCGGTGAAGGTCGATCGGCGAAAGAAGGTCGCGCAGGCCTTGGTCAAGTCGCTCAACGACAGCGGTGCGGCGTTCGACTTCCGCGACCTCTTCGACATGCCCTACGACCGTTCGCGCAGCCCGTTCGAAGGCGAACTGTGCAAGTGGGTGGTCGGACGCGCCGCGCGCCTCGGTGTGCCGCTGCAACCCGACGCTGCCTGGTTGCTGGTGATGCAGGTCGGCAAGGCCCTGGGCCACCTGCTCGCCGAGCTCGGTCGGTTGCGCGACCGGTTCGGTGCCGATCCGAAACGCAAACCGCTCGCACCCGCCGATCTGCGCGGGCAACTCACCTGCAGTTTCGAATCGACGCCGTTCGAACTCGCCGAAGCGGTGTTGGCCGGCGATCGGCGCTTGGCGCAGCGCAGCGTGCGCGCGATGTTCGAACGGGGAGTGCGCGGCAAGGACGGCAAGGCGATGGACACCGGTGGCCTGCTGCCGTTCACCACGAGCTGGCTCTACGGGCAACTCACGACCGCCTACGAAGGCCGCCTGTTGCTCGACGCCGGCACCTCGCCGCGCGACCTCGCCGCCAAGGCGGGCGTGCACCAGTTCGCCGATCGGTTCACCGCCGCCGTGCAGAAGCACGACCTCGCGCGCCTGCGCCGCGGGCTGCTCGCGCTGCATGCCTGCCAGCGCGCGAGCCGCCTCACCGGCGAGGAACCCGACGCCTTGCTCGAACGGTTCCTCGCGCAGTGGTTCGATGGAGCGCCGATTCCGACCCTGCAGGACCTCGAACCGTGATCCAGAAACTGCCGCCTGACGTGGTCAACCAGATCGCCGCTGGCGAGGTCGTCGAACGACCGTCCTCGGTGGTGAAGGAACTGCTCGAGAACTCGCTCGACGCCGGGGCGCAACGTATCCGCATCGAAGTGCGCGCCGGCGGCGCCGAAGCCATCATCGTCGGCGACGACGGCGACGGCTTCCTGCCGGAGGACCTGCCGCTCGCGTTCGCCAGCCACGCCACCAGCAAGCTGGCGACCGTGCGCGACCTCGACCACATCGCCAGTCTCGGTTTTCGCGGCGAAGCGCTCGCGTCGATCGGGGCCGTGTCGCGTGCCCGCATCCAGAGCCGTCGCCACGGCGCGCGCGAAGGCTGGCAGGTCGTCTGCGATGGTGGGGCCGAGCAACCGCCGCAGCCGTGCGGCTGTCCCGAAGGCACGCGCATCGAGGTGCGCGATCTGTTCTTCAACGTGCCGGCACGGCGCCGCTTCCTGAAGAGTGCTTCGGCCGAGCGCGCCCGCATCCAGGAACTGGTGGCCGAACTGTCGCTGGCCCGCCTCGACGTCGACTTCACGTTGGTCGCCGACGACCGCGAAGTGCTGCGGCTGCCGCGCGGGGAGACCCTGGCGCAGCGCTTCCGTCGCTGCTTTCCCGGCGACCTCGAACAGAACCTGATCCCGGTATCGCGCACGTTCCCCGGCCTGCAGGTCGAAGGCGTGCTCGGCGAACCGGACCTGGCCCGTCGCGACAGCAAGCTCGAGCTGATGTTCGTGAACGGCCGCCTCGCGCGCGAGAGCAGTGCGTTCCACGCGGTGCGCCAGGCCTACCGCGAGTACCTGATGGGCGGCCGGTTCCCGATCTACGTGCTGCACCTGTCGCTGCCGCCTGACCAGGTCGACGTGAACGTGCATCCGCGCAAGGCGGAGGTGCGGTTCGTCGAGTCGCGGCGTATCGCCGGGTGCATGTACGAAACGGCGCGCGCCGCGTTGCAGGGGCGACTGGGGCTGGGCTCCACGGCGGCGGGCGTGGTCGTGGGTGAGGACATGCCGCGCGCGCGGTCCGGCTTCCCGACGCTGCCGTCGACGTTGTTCGGCGAGTTCCAGGTGGCGGGTCCGGCGACTCCGGCACCGGCGTCGGTGACGCCGTTGCCGACCAACCCAACGCCGCCAGCGCCTGAGTCCGCGCCAACGCCGGCGCTCGCCCGCGACCGCGCAGCACCGTCGGTGCAGCGACCCAACCCGTTCACCAAGGTGAGTGGCCGCTACCTGCAGGTGATGGACCTCTACCTGCTGCTCGAAGGTCCCGACGGTTTGCTCGTTGTCGACCAGCACGCGCTGCACGAACGGGTCGTCTACGAGGCTCTGCGCGCGCAGCACCGCGCCCGCGCTGTGCAGGTGCAGCGCCTGCTCGTGCCGGCGGTGGTCGAAGTGAGCCCGAGCGAAATGGCGTGGTTCCAGTCGGTGCGCGAAGCGCTCGCCGAGGAAGGCCTGTTGGTCGACGTGTTCGGTCCCACCTCGATCGCGGTGCATGGCATGCCGACCGTGCTGGCGCGCCTCGATCCCAAGCGCCTCGTACGTTCGTTGGTCGTCGACGACGACAGCGTCGGGGCGGCGCCCTTGCGCGAGCACATCGCCGACCGCTTCCATTCGATGGCGTGCCGGTCCGCGGTGATGAGCGGCGATCGGCTCAGCGATGCCGAGATCCAGGCCCTGCTGGCGGCGGCGGCGACGCTCGAGCATCCGCACAACTGTCCGCACGGCCGGCCGACCGTGCTGACGTTCACGACTCCCGAACTCGAACGCTACTTTCGCCGCCGCTGCTGAGCGGACTCACTTGCGGGTGCGATCGAAGTCCTCGACGCGCAGCTCCGGTCGCAGCTCCAGCTTGACGAGCACGGCCTCGGTGCTGGTGCGCAGTTTGCCTTCGGCATCGCTCTGCAGGTGCTTCAGGCGCAGGGGCACGAGCACGCCATCGCGGTCCTTCAACTCCTGCAGCAGGATGCGTTCGCCCGCGCGCGTGTCGGGTTTGCCGTCGCGCAGCGGCCAGACATCGACGGCGACGACCACACCCTGCGGTTCGGCGATCCAGAACTTCACCGCCACCGGCCCATCCGCCTGACCTTTGCGCACCATCGGGAACTCGGCGAGCCGACCTTCAATCGTCTGGCAAGCGACCTTGTCCTCGCGACCGATCACCAGGTCTTCGGTTCGCACCGGTCCCGGTTCCTGCAGCGACCGCAGCGCGTCGCCAGGCGACAGGAATCGCACCAGTTGCTTCAGCACGTTCGCGTGTTGGCGGAACGCTTCGAGGTCCTGGGTGCTGTCGGCGCTTTCGAGGTCGCGCGCTTCGCCCTTCACGATCTGCCACGGTCCGTCGCGATCGAGCCCGCGCACGACCTGGGTGCTGGCTTCGGACATCTGGTAGCGCACCAACGCCGTGGTCTTGCTGTTCGTGGTCCGTTGCCATTCCAGGAACTGCACGGCGAGATCGACCTGGCCACGCTGCTCCGCGGTCGGGTCGAGCAGGTGCACGGTGAAGGTGGCGCGCAGCGCGGTGATGCGTGGCACGGGGCCCTTCGGTCGGTGCGCGGTCTCGACCTTGGCGGCGAGGGCTTCGAGTTCGCCCGTGGGCGGCGCCGGGGTCTGGGCGCGAGGACTGGCCAGTGCCAGCAAGAACGGCAACACGATCCGGATCATGGCGGGCGAGCGCACGGACGGGGCCGGGCGTGCCGCAACGCTATCCGTGCCGTGGCATCGGCGGAACCTGTTCGTCCGGGGCGCGGCCCGGTTCGCTGCCGCCGGCCCGCCGGTCGCGTATCGGGACATTGCCGACCCTTGCGCTGGGCGTGGCTCAAGCCCGGTCCGTGGACGCGACGATCCCGCCTGCATGCTGCGCGTGCTGGGCTTGTTGCTGCTGCTGGTCCTGTGCGCCGGGCATGTGCGGGCGCAGGAGCTGCACGCCCATATCGAACTCGATGGCGGCGAGGTGGTCGAAGGGCCTGTGGTCCGGATGGACCTGAAGAGCATCGAGATTCGCGTCGGCGACATGGTGCGGTCCCTGGAGACCTCGCGCATTCGCCTGTCGCGGTTCCAGCCGGCGACGCCGGCTCCTGGCGTGGCTCCTCAGAAACCGCTGGCGGACGTCGTTCCGCCGGTCGCCAACGAGCCGAAGAAAGGGCCGCGCATCACGTGGACGGAACCGTTGCCGGCGCCACTCGATACCGAGTCACCCGACGCCGTTCCCGTCGATCTTCGGCACGCGTCGCTCTGGCGCCTGCGGCTGCAGAGCATCGACGAGGTCTATCCTTGGCTGTCGCCGACCTCCCCGCATCAGTGGGTGAGTCTTGGCCTGCTGCTGCTCGTCGCCGGCAGTCTCGTCGTGCATCTGTCGGTGCGTGTCGCCGGCACTGAAGCGGCCAGTTTCGCCCGCAGCCTCGGCATCAGTGCGTGGTATCTGGTTACGGGAGTGGCGCAGATGGCGACGGTGCCGTGCAACGACTTCACGGTTGTGCTGATGCTGCTCGTGAACCCGACGATCGCGCTGTTCTGGATGCGCGAGTTCTTCGGCATGCCGCGCATCGGCGCCCTGATTGCGTTCGCGGTGCAGGTCGGCTTCGTCGCGCTCGGCTTTGG
>SXPB01000074.1 GCA_005776475.1 Planctomycetia bacterium | reverse complement strand
GGGCAAGACGACGACGCTGTACGCGTGCCTCGACGCGATCAACGCGCCCGACCTCAACATCCTGACCATCGCGGATCCGGTCGAATACAACCTCGACGGCATCAGCCAGGTGCAGGTGAACGTCAAGAAGGGCCTGACCTTCGCCGCCGGCCTGCGCTCGTTCTTGCGGCAAGACCCCGACGTGATGATGGTCGGCGAAGTGCGCGACAACGAAACCGCCGACATCGCGATCCGCGCCGCGCTCACCGGCCACCTGGTGTTCTCGACGGTGCACACCAACGACTCGGCCTCGACGGTGACGCGCTTGATCGACATCGGCGTCGAGCCGTACCTGGTGTCGTCGTCGCTGCTGTTGGTGATCGCGCAACGCTTGCTGCGCACGCTGTGCCCCAACTGCCGCGAGCCGGTGACCCCGACCCAGGAGATGCTCTACCACCTGGAAGACCTCAAGCTGTCGCTCGACCAGTTCCCCGGCGCCAAGCTGATGAAGGGCAAAGGCTGCGACGAGTGTTTCCGCTCGGGCTACGCCGGCCGCACCGCGATCTACGAAGTGATGCCGATCGACACCCAGGTGCAGGAGCAGATCGTCAACAAGGCGACCGCCAGCCAGATCAAGCGCAGCGCGCTCGAACGCGGCCTGAAGACGCTGCGCATGTCGGGCGTGCAGAAACTGCTCGGCGGCCTGACGACGCCGGACGAAGTCCTGCGCGTGACGCAGCTCGACGTGATGTGATCCGCCGCCTCCACCGCCGTTCCCCGCAAACTCTCCGCTAGACGACTCCCGTGCCCATCTTCGAATACAAGGCGATCGACGGCGACAACCGCGTCAAGAAGGGCATCATCGATGCCGACACGCCGCGCGACGCCCGCATCAAGCTGAAGAAGGACCGGCTGTTCGTCACCGACATCCGCGAGTCGCGCACCAGGAAGCTGGCGGCGATCCGGATCAAGGGCGTCACCGGCGTCGAGGCGCCGAACAAGGCGCGCACCGAACAGGTCGCCGCGGTCACCCGGCAGATGGCGTCGCTGCTGCAGGCCGGCATCCCCCTGGCTGAAGCGCTGCGCATGATCATCGAGCAGGCGCCTGACAAGAAGATCGAGGAGGCGTTCCGCGACATCCGCGAGAAGGTCACCCAGGGCATGCCGTTCGGCGACGCGGTGATGCAGCACCCCGCCTACTTCACCGACCTGTATTCCAACATGGTGAAGGCCGGCGAGTCGTCCGGCGCACTCGACAAGGTGCTGGTCCGCCTGGCCAGCTTCCTGCAGGCGCAGACGCGGCTGAAGAACAAGGTCGGCGCCGCGCTGATCTACCCGATGGTCATGTCGATCGTCGGCGTGATCGTCGTCGCGATCCTGATGACGTTCGTGGTGCCGCGCGTCACCCAGCTGATCAAGGGCAAGGGCCAGGACCTGCCGCTGCCAACCCACATCCTGATCACGCTGTCGGACTTCCTGGTCAACTGGTGGCTGCTGGTCCTGGTCGGCCTGCTGGCGCTGGTGATCTGCTTCCAACTGTTCGTGAACAGCGAGAAGGGGCGACTCGCCTTCGACACCTTCAAGCTGCGGCTGCCGGTGTTCGGCGACCTGATGAAGAAGCAGGCGATGGCGCGCTTCTCGATCACGCTGGCGACGCTGCTGCGTTCGGGCGTGCCGGCGCTGCAGGCGCTGCAGGTGACGAAGGCAGTGCTCGACAACAAAGTGCTGCAGAACGCCCTGCAAGTCGTGCACGACCGCGTCGTCGAAGGCACCGACATCGCCACGCCGATGAAGATGTCCGGCGTGTTCCCGCCCACGATCAGCTACATGGTCGGCGTCGGCGAACAGGCCGGCAACCTCGAAGAGATGCTCGAGCGCATCGCCGGCACCTACGACGAGGAAGTCGATCTGGCGACGACGAAGCTGACCAGCGTGATCGAGCCGGTCATCATCGTGCTGCTCGCCGCGATCGTCGCCGGCATCGTGGTCGCGATCGTGATGCCGTTGCTGCAGCTGCAGAAGGCCTGAGCGACCGCCGCGAAAAGCAGCGGCCGCCCGACACGCCACTCACTGCAGGAACAGGATCTCGCGGTACTTCGGCAGCGGCCACTCGGAGTCGTCGACCATCGTCTCGATGCCGTCGGCCAGCTCGCGCAACTTGGCCATCGCCGGCACCACCTTGTCGCGGTAGGTCTTGGCGTGCTCGCCCACCGAACCCGCATGGTGTTCGGCGTGCTCGAACTGCGCAGTCAGGTCCTCGATCGCCAGCACGAACGACTCGATGCGCCCCGACAGGTCGCGCAGGCGCTTCTCCTGCACCTTGACGTCGATGCCGCAGGCCTTGGTCGCGGCCAGGCTCTGTGCCACGACACCCTGCGACCGCTGCGCGGCCGGCAGGATCATGGTGCGCGCAATCGACAAAGCACTCTGGCCTTCGATCGCGATCGCCTTGCAGTAACCCTCGAACATGATGCTCATGCGCGAGTCCACTTCCTTGCTCGACAGCACCGCGAAGCGTTCGAACAAGTCGACGTTCTTCTTGGTGCCGAAGTTGGCGATCGCGTCGACCGCGTTGCGGAAGTTCGGCAGACCCCGCTTCGCCGCTTCGGCATGCCACTCGGCCGAGTAGCCGTTGCCGTTGAACAGGATGCGCTGGTGCTTCTTGAACAGTTCGACGACGACTTCGTTGATCGCGGCTTCGAGGCCCTTCTGCGCCTTGCCCTTCTCGATCTCGGTGGCGATCCACGCCAGCGCGTCGGCGACGATGGTGTTGAGCACCGTGTTCGGCTTGCCACAGGCCTGGCTCGAACCGACGGCGCGGAACTCGAACTTGTTGCCGGTGAAGGCGAACGGCGATGTGCGGTTGCGGTCGGTGGCGTCTCTAGGCAGCGGCGGCAGCACCGAGACCCCGAGGCGCATCGTGTCGCGCTTGCGTTCGCTACCGCCCTTGGTGCCGGCGATCAGCGCATCGACCACGTCGGTGAGTTGTTCGCCGAGATAGATCGACAGGATCGCCGGCGGCGCTTCGTTGGCGCCCAGGCGATGGTCGTTGCCAGCGTGCGCGATCGTCGTGCGCAGCAGGTCGGCGTGCGTATCGACGGCGCGCATCACCGCCGCCAGCATCACCATGAAGCGCATGTTCTGCTCGGGGCTCTTGCCCGGCTCGAGCAGGTTCTCCCCGGTGTCAGTCGCCATCGACCAGTTGTTGTGCTTGCCCGAGCCGTTGATGCCCGCGTACGGCTTCTCGTGCAGCAGGCAGTGGAAGCCGTGCTTCGTCGCCACCTGCTTGAGCACTTCCATGCAGAGCATGTTGTGGTCGACGGCGATCGTCGTGCGCTCGAAGATCGGCGCCAGCTCGTACTGGCTCGGCGCGACTTCGTTGTGGCGCGTCTTCACGGGCACGCCGAGCTTCCACAGCTCGAGCTCCGACTCCTGCATGAACGCGAGCACGCGGGGCGCAATCGAGCCGAAATAGTGGTCCTCGAGCTCCTGGCCCTTCGGCGGCTTGGCGCCGAACAGCGTGCGCCCGGTCGCAATCAGGTCGGGGCGCAGGAACCAGAGGTCGCGGTCGATCAGGAAGTACTCCTGTTCGCAGCCGAGCGTCGGGTAGACGAACTGCACCTTGTCGTCGCCCAGCAAGCGCAGCAGGCGCATGGCTTCGCGATTGAGCGCCTCGGTGCTGCGCAGCAGCGGCGTCTTCTCGTCGAGGGCTTCGCCGGTCCACGAGCAGAACGCGGTCGGGATGCACAGCGTGCTGCCGTTCGTGGTCTCGCGCAGGAACGCCGGCGAGGTCGGGTCCCACGCCGTGTAGCCACGCGCCTCGAACGTCGCGCGCAGACCGCCGCTCGGGAACGAGCTCGCGTCCGGCTCGCCCTTGATCAGGGCCTTGCCGCTGAACTCCATCATCAGCTTGCCGTTCTCGATCGACGCGAAGCTGTCGTGCTTCTCGGCGGTCGAGCCGGTCATCGGCTGGAACCAGTGCGTGAAGTGCGTGGCGCCGCGTTCGACAGCCCACTCCTTCATCGCGTTGGCGACCTGGTCGGCCAACGCGTGGTCGAGGGCCTGCCCGTGTTCCATGCACGAACGCAGCGCCTTCCACGCGCTCTCGGGCAGGGCCGTGCGCATCTGCTCGAGACCGAACACGTTGGCGCCGAACAATTCGGGCAACGGTTTCGTACTCAGCGTGACGGCGACGGGGGATTTGCGAGCGATAAGCTGGATGGCAGCGGTGCGCGCGGCAGCGGACACGAGGACCTCCCTTGATTCGATGGACCGGTGAAACTGGACAGTTCGAGTGCTTCGCACACTAGCCGGTGACAACGGCGAAAGCACCACCGGCGCACGTTGCTCCGCCGCAGCCTGCGCGTAGCCTGTTCCGTGTGACTCGTCCGGTCGTTCTCGTCGCCCTGTGCCTCTGCCTGGTGAGCTGCCAAAGCGTGCCGCCGCCGCTGGCCGAACCTGAATGCACCCCGCGAGTTCGCCACGAACGCCTGCCGACGGTCGATGCCGGCGCCGTGCGCCAGGCCCGCATCGAGGTCTGGGCGGTACGCGAAACCCCCACCGGGGCATCGGCCGATCTCGCGGCAGTGGTGCTGCCCGCCCGCGCGGGGGCGCCGTTCCGCGGCGCGTCGGCGATGCCGCCGGGCAGCCGTTTCTGGCAAGGCCCGGCTGCCGCCAACCTGCGCGCGACCCTGCAGGCAGCACCGCCAGAGCAGAGCCAACGTCTCGGCGCCGCCACCGCGCTGGTCGGGGCCGCGGCCAGGACCCTGGTCGAGGCGACGCCCGGACTGCGGCTCGAACTGACGCCGGCTGGCGCCCTGACCCGGCTGCGCATCGCGTCCGCCGCCGCCACCACTGCGATCGACGTGCCGATCGACCAACCGCTGGCCGAAGGCGCGGGCGCGGCGCTGTTCGTGCCCGTGGGCAACCCTGCGTTCGCCGGCCACGTCGTGGTCGTGCACTGCGAAGCTGCCACCGGCCCCGACGCCCAGACCCGGCTCGAAGCGATCCTGGCGGCGGCACCACCAGAAGCGCAACCGCCGCTGGAACCCGTCGCATGGCAACTGGCGCGCCAGGCGATCGGGGCCGACAACCGCCGCCAGGCGCTGCTGTCGCTCGCCCATTCGCTGCGCGTGCCGCGGGTCGTGGATCTGCTGCTCGTCGCCGACGAAGCCACGCTGATCGCAACGGCGGCGGGCTTGCCTGCGTTCGCCGAGGGTGACCTCGCGTGGCCGTTCGAACGCGCGGCGTGGTTGACGTTGGTGCCGCGGCTCGAACGCGACGAACTGACCGCCGCCCAACGGTCGGCACTGCTGCGGCATCTCGGCGCGATCGCCGCCGATGCACCGACGCTGCGACAGAGCCTGCAACGCGCAACCAACAGCGCCGGGTTCGCCGCCATGCTGCAGGAGGAGAACCTCGCCGCGCTCGGCGACCGCGATCCTGCGCACCGCGTGCGCGCCGAGGACTGGCTCGCCGACCGCGGCGTCACGCTGCCGGGTTTCGACGCGCTCGGACCGGCGCCCGCGCGCCGTGCCGCGTTGCGCGCGTTCCATGCCGCCGCACTGGCGCCGGGGCCATCGCGATGACCACGCCGACGCCCGTGCCGATGACGACGCCGAAGCCGAAGGCGCGCCGCCGCCGCTGGCTGCTGCGACTCGCCCTCGCGGCAGTGATCGCCCGCCTGCTGCTGGCGGTGTTCCTGCCGCAGGTGGTCGCCTTCGCCGCGAGCTTCGCGGGGCTCGAAGTGACGATGCGCGGCGCCTCGCTGTCGCTGTTCGGCTTGTCGTTCCACGCCGACGACCTGGTCGCGCGCGACGCCCAGGATCGCAGTGCACCGCCCCTGCTGCAGGCGCAAGAACTGGTCGTCGACCTGTCGGCCATGCACCTGTTCGCCGGCGATCTCGTGTTCGTCGATGTGTCGCTGGCCGGCGGTCGCATCGCCCTGCAGAACCGGCCGGATGGCAGCCTGCGCCTGCCCGCTTCGTGGCAAACCGGCGACGCGACGGCGTCTGGCAACGTGGCTGCAGAGGCAACCAAGACCCCCTCCAACTTCCAACTGCCCCTGTCGATCAGTTCGCTGCGACTGCACGACCTCGTGGTGCAGTTCCAGGACGTCACCTCCTTGCCGCCGACGACGGTCGCGGCCGAGGTCGACGTCGAAGTGTCCGATCTCGGCCGCGTCGACCGTCCTGGCTCGATCCTCGTGCGCGCGCACCAACCCGACTGGCTCGACACGGCGTGGCTGCGGGCCGAGGTGACGGCCTCGGCGACCAGGCTCGACGTCTCGTTCGAAGTCGGCGTGCGCGGCGTGCACACGGCTCGCCTGCCGTACGCCACGACGCTGCAGTCCCTCGGTCGCGACGCGCCCGTGCTCGACGCCGATCTCGGCGGCACGCTGCGTGGTTCCGTGCGCAGCACGGGTCAGCCCGAGTTGTCGACGGTGCTGCGTGGCAGCGTGCGCAGCAACGACGAGGACCGGCTGCACGCGACGTTGGCGATCGGCCCCAACCAGGACGACATCGGCGGCAGCACCTGGCCGATGACCGCCGAACTGCGCGCGCCGGGCATCGTCGAACGCGTGCACGTGCGAAGTTGCCAGTTCGCGATCGGCCAGAGCGTCGATCTGCGCGGCGCCATCGAAGTCGACGGCCTGTCGTTGCAACGGCTGCCGGCGGGCTGGATGCCCACCACGCTGCAGATGCCAGCGGGCGGCCTCGACACGAAGTTCGCCTTCGACGCCACCCTCGGCGACGACACCACGGCCACCGTGCGCGACCTCGAAGTGCGCAGCGGCGACGAACGCGTCACGCTGCGCCAACTGGCCGTGCAGCGTCTTCGGTTCGACGCGACCGGCCTGCGTCTCGAACGCCTGCAGTTCGCCGACGGCAACATCGGCCTCACGCAGCATGCGGACGGCAGCTTCGGCTGCGCGGGCGTTCGCTTCACCGCGGGCCCGCCGACGACGCCCGCGGCGACGGCCGCCACGCCGCGGCCGGCAGCGTGGCCGACGATCCAGGTTGCCCACCTCGACGGCACGGGCCTGCGCGGCAGTTGGCGCGACGAACGCAAGGCGGCGGCGCTGCCGATCGAGCTGCAACGACTGCAGGGCACCGGGCTGGCCTTCGGCACGCAGGCGCCGCCCGGCACGCTTTCCCTGCAAGTCCACGTCCCCGACGCGGTCGATTCGCTCGCCGCCGATCTCACGCTGCAATCGACGCCACCGGACTTCACCGTCGAAGCACGCCTGCGCGGCGAGGGCATCACCGCGGCCGCCCTGCGGCCGTGGCTCGCCCCCCACAACATCGAGCCCGCGTTGCGCGCCGCGACGCTGCAGGGTCTGGCGGCGGCAACGTTGGCCAGGCGCGACGACGGCATCTCGATCGACGGCAAGCTCGCGAACCTGCGCCTGCAGGATGGCGACGACGTGCTGCTGTCGGTGCGCAGCGTCCTCGGCACGCAGATGCAGCTGGCCGGCGACGCGACGAAGTTCGGCGATTGGCGGGTCGCGGACCCGTTCCTCGCCGTGCATCGCGACGACTCCGGCTTCCGACTGGGCGGGCTGCATTTCGCCGCAAACAGCGCACCGCGCGCAGCGGACGCAACACCGGCCCCCGACTCCGCGACACCTTCCTCTTCCTTGCCGCCGCGGCCACTGCAGCATGGCGAGCTCGCGATCGAACGCGCGGTCGTGCGCTGGTCGCAACCCGACCATGCGCCACTGGCGCTGGGCTTCGACGCCACGGTGGGCCGCGTTGCCGCAGACTCCGCGCCGACGCCCTTCCAGGCTACCCTGCGCCTCGACGGCGCGCTGCGTGCGGCCACCGTGCAGGGCACGATCGCGTGGGCACCCGACCTCCGCATCGCCGCGGTCGCCGACGTGGAAGGCATGCACGGCAACGGGCTCGACCGCTTCCTGCCCGCTTCGATGCGCTGCACGCTGATCGACGGAACGCTGCAGGCGAAGGCCGAGGCGCACTTTTCCGCGACGACGGCGCGCGTCGCGCTGCGCGACCTGTCGCTGCACGACCGCGGCGAAGAACTCGCGGCGGCGAGCGTCGCCGAAGTGCAGATCGCGCGCCCCGATGCCGACCATGTGCACTGCACCGGCCTGCGCATGCAGGGCGTGCGCGCGGTGCTGGCCTCGACGCCGGAGGGGTTGCACGTGCCCGGCCTGCGGCTCGCCGCGAGCGCAGGCGAACCGGCTCCGGCTGGCACGCCGGCAGTGGCCTCGCCCGACCTGCGCTTGCCCTGGGTGTCAATCGATGGCGGCCTGTTCGAGTTCGAACGCGTCGTGTGGCGCGATCGCCGCACCGGCGAAGGCGAACCCGTGGTGCTGACGGGCCGCGTCACGCTGGCGCCGTTCGCCAACGCTCCCGAGGCCGACCCTGCCACCGCGCAGGTACAGGCCACGTTCCAACTGCCGCCGCTGTGCGCCTTTGGCAGTGCCGACGTACGGCTGCAACCGTATGCACTGGCGCCCACGTTGACGGCGACGATCACCGCCAAGGGCCTCGACCCGAGCGCGATCGGCCGGGTCGTGCCGAGCCTGGCGCCGCAGGTGCAGGCAGCCACCACGGCGACCGAGCTGCACGCCGAACTGCACGCGCGCCTGGATCTCGGTCGACGCGATCCGTGCGTGCTGCATCCCGACCGGCCACTCGCCGGGGAACTCACCGGCGACCGCATCGTGCTGCGCGACACGGCGAGCGGCGAAGACCTGGTGCGGATCGGCAGCTTCGACGTGACGGCGCGCGCCATCGACCTGCGCACCGGCAGCATCCTGCTGCGCTCCATCGAGCTCGACGATCCGTTCCTGCGCGCGCGCGCAACGCCGGGCGGACTCGAAATCGCAGGCTTGCGGCTGCCCCCGTCGCCGCCGGTGCCAACCGACGCCAGCACCGCGAACGTCGCCGCGTCGCCGCCGCCGGAGTTCGCCGTCGATCGCTTCACGCTGAACGGCCTCGCCATCGACTGGCGTGACCAGACGACCGAGCCGGCGACGCATCTGCCGATCGCTGCCGGCGACGTGACGATCCAAGGCCTGCACCTGGGAGCGACGCCAGGCGCTGCCAACCGACCGATCACGTTCTCGGCGACGGTGCATGGCGGCGAAGTGGCGCTCGAGCAGCGCATCGTGCGCAGTTCGATGTTGGCCGGCGTGCTCGGGTCGACCGTCGCCGCGATCGCCGGCACCGACGATCGTCACCGGCTGGAACCGCGCCCGTTCGTCGACGCGATCGAAGTGCAGGGCCACCTGCTGCCGTCGCAGCCGCTGCGCGGGCAGGTGCGGGTCGACCTCACCGGCTTCGAACTCGCCGCCTTGCGCGGGCTCGCCAAACAAGGCGGCATCGACATCACCGACGGCCTGTTCGACCAGTCGCTGCGGATCGACCTGCGCGGCCACGACGGCATCCACATCGGGGCGCGGCAGGTGTTCACGTTCTTGTCGCTCACGGAACCGCCGGGCGGACCGATTTCGACCTACCTGCGCTTGCCGGCCCCGCTCGACTCGGTGCTGTTCCTGCTGCGCAACGAAGACGACGAACATCGCCTGCCGGTGCAACTGCACGTGCCCGCCGGCGGACTGTCGGCGGCCAGCGTGCGCGAGACGATCGCCGAAGCCGTGCTGCGCATCGTCGCCGCCGCCGTCGCCGGATCGGCGGAACGCACCGCGGGCGTGCTGACCGGAGCCCTCGGCCTGTCCGGCGACGCCGCGCTGCCCGCCCCCGCCACGCTGCCGTTCGCCGCGGGTGATCCGCTGCCGCTGGCGGCGCTGCCCGGGACGATCGTCGACGCATTGCGCGACGACCCGCAGCTCGAGCTGCTCCTCGTGCACGAACTCGGCGCCGGCGACCTCGCGCGTGCGACGGCGTTGGCGAACCCTGGCCCAGACCGCATCGAGCCGGAAGTCGAACGCCTGCGCCGCAGCCGCCGCGAGCTGCAGCGGCAGCGGCTGCCGCTGGCCGAACGTTGCGAGGCCCTGTTCCTGGCGGGGCAACTGCACGAGGCGCGAGCGGCGCAGCTCGAACTGCAAGCCAACGACCGCCGGCTGGGCGAACTCGAAGGCAGCCTCGACGCGATGCTGGGCATGCTCGCCGGCGATTCGCCGCGCGCCGCCCGACGCCGCACCACGGCGGCCGCTGCCGAACTGGCCGCCAGCCGCCTCGCCGCGGTTCGCGCCCAGGTGCTGGCGTTGCCTGGCCTCGACGCCAGCCGCGTGGTGGCGCGTTCGCCGCGCGGCGTGCCCACCGTGGGCATTGCCGAGGGTGGCAGGGTGATTGCGACCCTGCGCCGCCGGCGCAGCCAATGACGCAACCGCACGGGAAGACCCCAAGTAGCGGATACATCCTTTGTACCGGGTCCCCCTGTGGCCGATTCGAGGCAAAGGCCGTTCAATGCGGCCTACCGGCTGCCCGCCGCCCAAGATCGTCATGAACCGAATCGCCCGTACCAGTGCGTTCTTGCTCGCCAGCCTCTGCGCCACGCATGCGATCGCGCAGACCACGACGACGAACCCGCAGCGCCCGGCGCGCACGGTGGCCTCGGTGCGGCCGCTCACCAAGGTGAAGGAGGACGCCGCGCGGCTGGACGCGCTGCTGGAGCGAGGCCTGCTCCGCCACAAGGAAGCGCCCCTCCCGCTGGTCGACGATGCGACGTTCGTCCGGCGCGCCTACCTGCTGGTCGTCGGCCGCATCCCGACGCTCGCCGAGACCGAGCAGTTCCTCGCCGACCAGGCACCCGACAAGCGCGACCTGCTGACCGACAAGCTGCTCGACTCGCCCGGCCGCACCAGCCACTTCAGCAACTACTGGTTCGATCTGCTGCGCGTGAAGTCGCGGCAACAGAACCTGAGCGGCGAACCGTTCGCCCACTTCGTGCGCTCCGCGATCCAGAGCGACCTGCCGTTCGACGAGTTCGTGCAGGCGATGCTGGTCGCCGAAGGACCCGGCCACAAGAGCGGCCACGGCGCCACCGGCATGCTATTGCGCGACATGAACATGCCGCACGACGCGATGGCGAACACGCTGCGGCTGTTCCTCGGCACGCGCATGGAATGCGCGCAGTGCCACAACCACCCGTTCGACCACTGGACGCAGAAGCAGTTCTTCGAGATGGCCGCGTTCTTCGGCGGCATCCGCTACCGCGACGAAAACGCGCTGCCGAACCTGGTCGGGTTGCGCACCGAACTGGCCAACGCCGACGAACGCGCGCGCCAGCAAGCCCTCAACCTCGTGCGCCGCATGAACCAGGGCATCGACGGCACCGGCAACGGCATCGAGAAGCTGCCTAGCGACTACAAGTACGACGACTTCAAGCCGGGTGCGCAGGTGATGGCCAACACCATCTTCGGCGCCGACGTGAAGCTGAAGTATCCGGAGGTCAAGAAGGGCACGCCGCAGCGTGGCCAGGCCCGCGATGCCCGCGGCCGCGCCGCCGCTCCCGAGATCGCTTCGCGCCCGGGCCTCGCGCAATGGCTGACCAGCCCGAAGAACCCGCAGTTCGCCAAGGTGATCGCCAACCGGATGTGGGCGCGCACGTTTGGTGCCGGCGTGGTCGAGCCGGTCGACGACTGGAAGAAGGACACCGCGGCGGTGCACCCCGAGTTGCTGGTCGCGCTGGAGAAGCTGATGGTCGAACTCGACTTCGACCTGCGCCAGTTCGAGCGCGTGCTGGTGCACACGCAGCTGTTCCAACGGGAGGCACCAGCCAACGACGTGGCCGCGGGCCAGCAGGTCACGTTCCGCGGCCCGGTGCTGCGGCGCTTGACCGCCGAACAGATGTGGGACTCGCTGCTGACGCTGGTGTTCGCCGACATCGACGACCGCCTGCGCCCGCTCGACGACCGCGCCAAGCCCGTCTACGAGCAGTTCGATGAGTTGACCAAGGCCGACGCCAAGGACCTGCTGGCGATGGTCGAACAACGGCGTGGCGCTGGCGCCCCGCAGCGCCAACAGGACCAGAAGCGGCAGGAAGAGATGCGCCGCCAGCTCGCCGCCGACGCCGAACTGCAGAAGCGCGCCCAACCGCTGCTGCGCGAGCTCGCCGCGGCGCGTCGCGCCGGCGACCAGAAGAAGGTGCAGGAGATCGCGCAACAACTCGAGAACATCGGCCTGCCGCTCGGCCAACGGGCCGCACGCGGCCGCGAAGGCGATCTGGTGCGCGCCAGCGACCTGACGCAGCCGGCGCCGCCGAACCACCTGATCCGGCAGTTCGGCCAGTCCGATCGCGAGACCGTCGATGCCGCTTCGGCCGCGGCGACCGTGCCGCAGGTGCTGACCCTGCTGAACGGCTTCCTCGACCAACGGGTGCTCGAAGGCCAGTCGGCACTGCGCGCCGACCTCGAGACCGCGACGAACGGCGAACGCCGCGTGCGCGTCGCCTACCTGACCACGCTCAATCGCGAGCCCAGCCCGACGGAAGCGACCGACTGGCGCAAGGCGATTGCGATCCACGGCGAGGCCGTCGTCAAGGATCTGGTGTGGGTGCTGTGCAACAGCAACGAGTTCCGCTTCGTGCGGTGATTGCTTCCGAGAACTTGCGACAGAAGAGGACACGAACATGACGCTGCACGACCTGATCCGCACGACGGACATCCCGACCCGCCGCGCTTTCCTCTCGCGCCTCGCGAGCTCGATGCTCGGCGCTTCCGCAGTGGCGACGTTCGGCCCGTCCGCACTCGCGAACACGCTGCGCCTGGGGACGCAGGATCCGCAGAACCCGCTCGTGCTCGGCCACGCTTCGGCCAAGCACGTGATCTACCTGTTCATGCGCGGCGGCATGAGCCACATCGACACCTTCGATCCCAAACCCGGCAAGTCGACGGGGGGCCCGAACGAGCCGCTGCGCACGCGCGCCGACGGCGTGCTGGTCGGCAGCTACTTCCCGAAGCTCGCCGAACAGATGGACAAGGTGTGCCTCGTCAGTTCGATGACGAGCAAGCAAGGTGCCCACAGCCAGGCCCAGTACCTGATGCGCACCAGCTACGAACTGCGCGGCACGATCCAGCACCCGAGCCTCGGCGCCTGGTGCCACCATCTCGGCGGCCGCCACAACCCGACGTTGCCGGGCCACGTCACCATCGGCGGCGCCGCCGACATGGCCGGGGCCGGGTTCTTCCCGCCGGAGTTCGCGCCGTTGCCGATCGGCAGCGCTGAAGACGGCCTGCAGAACGCGAGCCTGCCGCGCGGCGTCGACGAAGAACGCTTCCAACGTCGCCTGAAGCGGCTGGCCGAACTCGACAAGGCCTTCGGCGAGAAGCACAACCAACGTACCGTGCAGGCCTACAGCAAGGCCTACACCGAGGCCACGGGCCTGATGCGCAGCAGCGACCTCGCCGCATTCGACATCGGTCTGGAATCGGCGGCGATGCAGGCAGCGTACGGCGACACGCCGTTCGGCTCCGGTTGCCTGCTGGCGCGCCGTCTCGTCGAACACGGCGTGCGCTACGTCGAAGTGATGAGCGACGGCTGGGACACCCACGCCGACAACTTCGATCGGCTCGGCGATCTCTGCCCCGCGATCGACCAGGGCCTGTCGGCGCTGCTGGCGGATCTCGACGCGCGTGGCCTCCTGCAGAAGACCATGATCGTGCTGGTCAGCGAGTTCGGTCGCACGCCCGACATCGACCAGGACCAGGGTCGCAACCACTACCCGCAAGCCTTCACCGCGTTGCTCGCCGGCGGCGGCGTGCGCGGCGGCCAGCGCTTCGGCAGCACCGATCCGGAAGGCCGGCAGGTGATCACCGAACCCACCACCATCCAGGACCTCAACGCGACGATTGCGCACGCGTGCGGCATCCCCAACGATTACGTGCTGACGTCGCCGTCCGGACGCCCGTTCCGCGTCGCCGACAAGGGCCAACCGCTCACGTCGCTGTTCGCCTGAGCCCCCGCACCACTTTCCCTGCTTCGCCCCGTTCCCTCCGAGATCATGCGTATTCCGTTCCTGTTCGCTCTCACGTTCGCGTTCGCTTCGGGCCTGCTCGCGCAGGACAAGGACAAGCCGGCTGCCGCCAAGGTCGACTTCGCGAAGGAGATCCTGCCGATCTTCGAGAAGCGCTGCGTGGAGTGCCATTCGCCGGCGGCCCCCGGGCCTGACGGCAAGATGAAGAAGCCGAAGGGCAGCGTCGTGCTGACCAGCAAGGAGACGATCCTCTCCGGCAAGAAGGGCAAGCTGATCGTCGCCAAGAAGCCCGGCGACTCGTTGGTGTACCAGTCGATCACGCTCGCGGCCGACCACGAAGACCGCATGCCGCCCGCCAAAGCCAAGAATGGCGAGCCGCTGTCGAAGGAGCAGACCGACCTGATCAAGAAGTGGATCGAGGAAGGTGCGGACTTCGGCACCTGGACCGGCAAGAAGGACGGCGAGGCCGGCAAGGAAACCGACAAGCCCAAGACCGACAAGCCGGCCAACGAAGGCGGCGACAAGAAGAAAGGCTGAGGCAACCGATGCGCACGCTGCTCCTCGCGATCTCCCTGGCCGGTGCGGCAACCGCTGCACCACTCGCCGCCCAGCAGGGGCCGGTCGAGTTCCAACGCCAGATCCTGCCGATCTTCGAGCAGCGCTGCTTCGAGTGCCACGCCACGGCCGCCGTCGGCGCCGACGGCAAACTGAAGAAGCCCAAGGGCGGCGTCGTGCTCGACAGCAAGGCGGGCATCACCAGCAGCCTGAAAGGCAAACTGGTCGTCGCCAAGAATCCCGAAGGCAGCGCGCTCTACGCCTCGATCTCGCTGCCCGCCGACCACGACGACCGCATGCCGCCCGCCAAGAAGGGCGATGCGCTCTCAGCGGAACAGCAGGGCCTCGTGAAGAAGTGGATCGAGGACGGCGCTTCGTTCGGCACGTGGGTCGGCAAGAAGCCGGAAGCCGTCGCCGCCACGCCGAAGCCCGACGAAACCGGCAAGCCGGCAAAGCCCGGCGACAAGCCGAAAGTCGATCCGCTGCTGCGACTGCAGGAAGGCGTGAAGGCGCTGCCGGCGGCGACGTTGGCTGCGTTCGACAACGGTCCGTTCCTGGTGGTCTCGATGGGCGACCAGAGCCCGCTGCTGTCGGTATCGTGCCGCGGCAACACCGACGCCCTCGACGACCGTGCGCTGGCGGCGCTCGACCCGATCGCCTCGCACATCTGCGAGCTCGACCTCGCCCGCACCCGCGTCGGCGACGAAGCCTGCAAGAAGTTCGCGACCATGAGCAAACTGGTGTCGCTCGATTTGCGACAGACCGCGGTCGGCAACAGCGGCATCGCCCTGCTCAACGGCTGCAAGGAACTGCGTTCGCTCAATCTGTTCGGCACCAAGGCCGGCGACTATGGCATCACCGCGTTGTCGGCCTGCAAACACCTCGAACACCTCTACGTCTGGCAGACCGAAGTGACGGCGGCGGCGGCGGTGCGGCTGCGCGACAGCGTGCCGGGCCTGCGCGTGGTGATGACCGCCGATCTGCCCGAGCCGATGTCCGAAGGCCAGGGCGGCAATCGTCGGCGCCGTTAGCGACTGGTTGACGCGCCGCGCAATTATCGAACGGGCTGGGCGACGGTAGGATGCACGACGCGGCTTCGCTGCCGCGCCCCTTCGTCGGCACCTCCCCATGGACCCGCTCGACGCCTTCTACCAACAGCTCGACAGCGAGAACCTGTTGAAGACGCACGGACCATCCCTGGTCGACGAAGCCCGCGAAGTCCTCGGCGCGAACTCGATGGCGAAGGTGGCCGGCCTGATCACGACGCCGGACTCACCGGAAGCGGCGGGCGTTCGCGAGATGCTCGCCAGATCGACCGGGCAACGGCCGCCGCCGGGCCTGATGGTCGGGTTGATTCCGCGCCCTGCAATCGAGCGACTGCTGGTGAAGCAGTTCGGCACCGGACCCTGGCAGGAGCCAAGCTGGCAAACCCAGCAGGTCCTGCCCATCCTCGTTTCGACGCGCGACGGCCACCGGTTCGGCCTGATCGGAATCGGCAACGCTTCGGGCGGCACGAGCGAGATGTAGTCGAGCGCGCGATGGTGCGCGACCGGACTGGTCGCCCTTGCTTGTGCAGCGAGATTGCGCAACGGTGGGCTTCAAGTTCGTGGAGCGGCAGTCTCACTCCATTGGCAACGCTTGACATGCGGGTGGATGTCAATCACCATTCTGGCACCTCACTCGAATCAACCTGTGCGCAGCCACGCGCACCGGAACACACCAGGGAAATCCCATGCGTCTCGATACCGCCTGCTTAGTCGCTCCCAAACCCAAGGTCCCATCGATGCCGACCCGCCGCGCGTTCTTGCTGGCCGGCGCGATGTTCGGAGTGGGCTCGATGATCGGAGGCGCATGCGGCTACGCGCTTGGCGCGACCGACACGACCAGTGGCGACTCCAAGCAGGAGACGCAAATCGATGTCTCGGCAGGGCTGGAGCCGACGGGCGACTCGAACCTGGACTTCCTGCGACGGCTCGCACTGCAGGCACCGATCGAAGATCTCGAGGCGCAAAGCCCGCTGTTCCTCGAGGGCATCCGAATCCACGTAGGAGACCGGTACCTCTGGCATGGCATGAACCGCATGGCGGACCGCTTCCTTGCGCGACAGCACACGAAGTGGCCGCGCCTGGCACACAGAGTCTTCCTGCAGACGATCCGCGCCGCCGACGAAGCGTCACTGCCAGACAACGGCCTCTCACTAAAACGCAAACTGCCCGAGTTGGACCGCGTGAAATGACCGAGTCCCGCCGAACCATGCTCCGTGCCGGAAGGCCGCCAACGCCTCAAGGACAGGGCGGCGTCACCGGGCCGAGTGCGGTTGCACAAGGCGGCTCCATCACGGTGCAGGTCGAACAGGGGACATCTTCGATCACGGTTCATACCGGCGGTCCGACAGAACAGGTCATTCCCGTGCCCCCTGGCGGCAGCGTCACGATTCCGATTCCGAACGTACCCGCGGGAGTCGTCGTCGTGATCACCTCGGGCGGAGGCCTCACCAAGTCCATTCTCTACGTCGAAGTCATCAGTCCGGGGCCCTGATCCATTCGGAGATTCATGAACACTTCATTCCTCCTGGTTGCATTCGCGGCCACCGCTGCGGTCGCCGCACAGACGACACAACACACGGTGATTCCGGCCACCCACCAAACAAGCGATGCTCCAGGGCGACTTTGGCTTCCGGGAGGAACGGTCGCTCTTCGCCAACAGCAGGTCATCGACGCGGTGCTCCTGCAGGGCATGGTCGGCCAGACGATCACGGCAATCGAGTTCCGCCGCAATGCCGAGAACACGGCGCTGGCTGGCGGCACGCTTGGCTTGACCGTGACCCTGTCGATCACGCCAACCGGTCCTCTAACGACATCGGAAACCTTCGCGCAGAACGTCGGCCCAAATCCGGTGCAGGTGTGGAACGGACCGCTGACGTTGCCGGCCTCGCCAGCCAACGTCACGCCCACGTGGATGCCGGCGGACGTGTTGCGCATCCCGTTCCAGAGCCCCTTCCTGTACAGCGGCGGCAACCTGTGCCTGGATGTGGTGGGCTCGCCCATCGGAACGCCCGCTGGCTGGTGGCCTGCTGATGCTGCTGCAGAGCCGATCACCGCCACAACGACCGACCGCGGCGGCGGCTGTGGCCCCTACGGATTCGTTCCCGGGCATTGGAGCTTCGCCGATGTTCGGACCCTGTTGCCCGGCACCACGGCTTCCTTCTCAGCCATCGGTCCCTCCAACAGCTTCGCGGTCGTCGCATTCGGTGTCGAAGATCTGACCGGCTGGCCACTCGGCCTCGTGCTGCCGCAAGCCCCGCCTTCCTGCACGGTGCATCTGGCTCTGCCGATCGAGATTGCCGTCGTGCCATTCCTGCCAAACCCACCGACCAATCCTCGCGCCGAATACCGGTTGCCAATCCCCAACTCACCAAACATGCCAGGCGTTTCGCTGACGACGCAATGGGTGGAGTGGACACACCAGGCATCGAGCAATGCGATCACCTGGACGATCGGCACCACACCGACGCTGCTGATGTCGCACGTCGAAGGCGCCGCGAGCGATGCCAGCGGTCAGGTGCTGGTCGATCGTGCCCACGTCGTCAGGTTCGAGCACAACTGAGCCGCAGCGCTGATCCCGTATCAGCTCCATCTGTGCGGTAGATGTCGTTGCAGCGGCACCTGTGCGAGCCCGAGGAGCAGGCCATTCACAAGCCGCCTCCTCACTCCGAGCCGTCGATCTCGTAGCACAGCCAACGGCTGTCGATCGCGCCGTTCTTGACCGGCATCTTGATGCCGGCGCACAAGCCCGTGTGCCGCGCCAGCTCGGCGTTGCCGCAGAAGACCCACGCCGTGGCACCTTCGCACTCCGCAGCGAGGAACTGCCCAAGGGCACGCCAGCTCGCCGCCAGCCCAGCATCGTCGTCCAGCGCCCGGCCTCCGTAGGGAGGGTTGCACAGCACGCGCTTCGTCGCGAACGGAGGCACGTAGTCCGCACAGTCGCCGTGACGCAACTCGATGGTGTCGGCGACGCCGGCGGCAGCGAGCGCCTGCCTGCTGATCGCGAGCGCGCCGGCATGGCGGTCGTTGCCGGCCAGGCGCACCTTCGCGGCGGCGCCGCGCGCGGCCCGCGCTTCCGCTTCCTCCTGCAGACGGCGCCAGGTGGCGGCATCGGCATCCGGCCAGCCTTCGAACGCGAAGCGGCGCCCGAGCCCCGGCGCGCGGTCGCGGGCGAGCCACGCGGCTTCGATCAGGAACGTCGCCGAGCCGCACATCGGATCGCACAGCGGCGCCCGCCGGTCCCAACCGGTGTGCAGCAGCAAGCCGGCGGCGGTCGCTTCGTTGAGCGCGGTGCGGTGCGGCGCGCGGTAGCCGCGTTCGTGCAGCGGCGAGCCAGCAAGGTCGCGCGACAACGTCGCGGCAGGACCCTGCATGGTGAGCCGGATGCGCAGGTCAGGGCGGTCCTTGTCGACCGACGGCCGCTCGCCGGTGCGCTCGCGGAACTGGTCGCAGACGGCGTCCTTCACCACCAGCAGCGGGAACCGTCCGTCGCTGGCAAAGCTCTGTTTGACCGCGCCTTCGACCGCCAGCGTCTGCTGGTTGGTGAGGCTGCGCGACCAGTCGATGCTGCGGACCAGCCCGTAGAGCTCTTCCCGGCTGTGGACCGTGGCCTCGGCCAGCTGCTCCTGCACCCGCAGCGCCGAGCGCAGCCACAGGCACGCGGATTGGCCGATCGCTTGGTCGCCCGTGAAGGCGACCCCGCCGTGCCCCGCGGCGATGCCGCCAGCGCCCAGGGCGGTCAATTCGTCGGCGAGCACGGCTTCGAGGCCGAGCGTGCAGGCCGCCCAGTAGTGGCGTTCACTCACCGCGTCAGTATGGCCGGGTGCCGACTGGCGGCCAGCCAGCGATGTCTTCGGAACACTGCGGCCGAATGCAGCCACGTCTTCGAATCGAGAGGTCGGCGGGCGGCATGTGCGAAGCCGCGGACTGCTCGTGCGTTGTTTGCGGACTCACAACCGCCGCGCCTGAGTATTGGACGCATCCGCCACCGGTGGCGAAGGGCCCGAAGTCCTGAGGAGGGACCGGGATGAAACTGGTCGGGGCGAGTGGATTTGAACCTCCGACCTTTGCGTCCCGAACGCAACGCTCTACCAAGCTGAGCCACGCCCCGACCGAACGACAGCGGCCTTTCGGCCGCAGATCGAGGCGGGCACGGTAGCCAGCTTCGGGCGGTCGGTCAAGCTCGACGGCTCGCTTTCCCGCGACCAACCTGCACCCCGCGCAACCGGCCTTGGGAACGGGTGCCACGCCCCCCTGCGGATGCCGGCAACCCCAACGCGCCGACCGGGCGCGTCCGTTCTCGGTTGCCCCGCGAACGCGCACCGACCATCCGCACGCTCGCTCCCGGAACGCGAACTCGTCCAAGCTCGCAGCCCGTGCATCTTCGCGTGACCGGACCAGCACCGACCAACCATCGAGCCTCGAACGCAGGTCGGCGCACGCCACGCCAGCGAACGCGCAACGTCGCCGCACTTCCCCCATCGATCGCACGCGCACACCGACGCGACCCGACCTACCCGGCGCCCACGACCCGACACACAGCACAGTTCCCCGGGTGCGCCCACGCCATCGATTCGCTACCGTCCGCCCACGGTCGCACACCGCCCGCAGCACTCCGCCGCCACGCGACCACGCACCCGTTCGTCACGGCCATGCGCATCCGCCTGCTCATTCCCGAAGTACGCGAACTGCTGGCCGAAGGCTCGCATGCGGACCTCGTGTCGGTGCTGCAGGAGATGCACCCCACCGACGCCGCCGCGATCCTCTCGGCGCTCACCGTTCCCGAGATCGCCACGGCCCTCGCGCTGCTGCCGCCCGACCTCGAACGCGACGTGTTCGGCTACCTCGAGTCCGACGTCCAGGAAGAGTACGTCGCCGGCGCTGGCCGCGAGCGCGTGCAGAAGGTGCTCGGCACGATGCTCAGCGACGACCGCGCCGAGTTCCTCGAACGCCTCGAAGAACGCGTGCGCGACCAGGTCGTCTGCCTGCTGCCCAACGCCGCGCGCGAAGACCTGCTGCGCCGCGGCACCTTCCGTGACGACCAGGTCGGCGCCTTCCTCAGCACCGACTACGCCGTCGTCAACCCGCTGTTGACCGCGCAGAAGGCCATCGCCGAGCTGCGTCGACAGGCGCCGAGCAAGGAGACGATCTACTACAGCTACGTCGTCGATCGTTCGGGCAAGCTGGTCGGCTTCGTGTCGCTGCGCGACCTCATCCTCGCCGACGGCAACACGCCGGTCGGCGAGATCATGAAGACCGACCTCGTGTCGGTGGCGGCCGACGCCGACCAGGAAGAAGCCGCGCGCATCATCCGTGACTACGACCTGATCGCGCTGCCGGTCGTCGACAGTGCCGGCCGCCTCGTCGGCATCGTCACCCACGACGACGCCGTCGACATCGTTGAAGAAGAGGCGCACGAAGACTTCGAGAAGATGGCCGGCGTCACCGGCCACGGCGTCGAAATCGGCGACTACGACTACCTCGCCGAACCGGTGTGGCGCCAGGTGCGCCGCCGCGCGCCCGTCATCTGCCTGCTCGCCCTGTTCTGGGTCGTCACCTCGACCGTGATCCAGGGCTTCGAAGAGCACCTGACGCGGGGCCTGCTGCTGGCGATGCTGCCGATGGTGATGGCGACCGGCGGCATGGTCGGCACCCAGGCGAGCGCGCTGGTGATCCGTGCGCTCACCGTCGGTGACATCGGCCGCGCCAGCTTTGGCATCGTCGTGTGGAAGGAACTGCGCGTCGCCGGCCTGATCTCCGCGCTGCTCGGCGCCATCGCGTTCGTGAATGCGTTCCTCGTCAGCCGCGCCGCGGCCACGCCCGATCCGTTCGACGTGGTCCTGCATGCCGCCGTGGTGATCGGCATCGCCATGGTCGGCCACGTCGCGTCCGCCGCACTGCTCGGCGCGTTGACGCCCCTGGTCGTGAAGAAGCTGCGCGGCGATCCGGCGATGATCAGCACGCCGGCCGTGACCGCGATCGCCGACCTGACCGGGGCAGCGATCTACCTCGTGCTCGTCACGATGCTCTTGTGAGCGATCGTGGTGCCACCAGCACCACGCGCCCTTCGTGCACACAGACGCGGAACGCGGCGAAGGTGAACTCCTGCAGCACGGCGCTGTTCTCGACGGCGAGCACGGGGCCGAAGTTCTGCAGCAAGCGTTCGATCGGCTGGCCGATCCAGTAGGCGTGCAGCGACGGCGGTGAACGCAACTTCGCCCTGGCCCGTACGACCACGCCGTCGACGAGCACGACACCGTCGGCGATCAACGAACCGTCGAGACCGAGGTAGCCGAGGTGCACTTCGTCGCCGCACACCACGCAAGCCAACGGCGGGCCAAGGCGCGACGCGGCGAAGCCGACGTCCGTCCCCACCAGCGATTCGGCTCCGAGCGCGTTCATGTTCCAGGCTTTCGCACCGCCACAAGGTCCACCACCGCGCACAAGGAACCACCGAGGTCCCGCAAAGATTGGTCGCGCAGTCGTGGGCATCGGACGAGGCAACGCGCCGATTCCTCCCAAAGACCCCGACGCCCGACGCCGGTCGGCCGGGCGGCGATTACACCCGGGTGCGGAACCGGACCGGGGCCGGCAGTTCGCAGGGGGCGAACTCGATGTGCACGATGCGCCGATGCGACAGGCCGTTGCTGGCTGGTGAGGCGTGCAGCACGAGCGGGCGCAGGCGCAGCGCACCGCCCGCAGGGATGTCGGGAACGACGACGGTGCCGGCGGCGACAGCGGCGGCGATGCGATCTCGGGACATGACGCCGGCATGGTGCGTGCCGGGCAACAACCGCAATCCCCCGTTGCCGGCGTTCGAACCATCGAGGTCGACGCGCACGGCGAGCAACGTGTGCAGCACGGCCTCGGGCGGTTGCACGAACACGCCATCGTCCGCCTTGTCGGACCATGGCCCAAAACCCGCGGCCTCGATCCGTTCGTGCACCGGCACCATGCGGTCCTGATGCCATGCGACGAGCCAGTTCGCGACCGCGTGCTTGTCAAAGAGCGTCGCCCGGAATGCGAACGCTGCGCGGCCGAGGATCGGTTCGACCAAGGCCCGCACAGTCGGCGCCGCCGCCAGCGCACGCACGACGGCGTGCGCGAGCCCCGAACGTCGGCCGGCGCGGTCGGCGACGTGCGCATCGAACCGGGCCAACAAGTCGGCCCGCAACTGCGGTGGCAGCACCTCGCCGTGCTGCGACCATCCGGATTGCGCGAAGTCGATCGACGCCACAGCCCCCACGCTACAGTGCGCGCCATGGAGTTTCCGGCGGCCCGGCGAGAGCCTCTTCCGATGCGCACCATGTTTGCAGCAGTGCTCCTGGGTTGCGCGACGGCACGCGCCCAGGAACAGGCGGTGCCCGCGGTCGTCGTGTCCGGCGAGGTCGTCACAATGCATGGCGAACCGGTGGCGGGAGCGCGCGTCGAAGTGACGCAGCGCGACGTTGCCGACAAGATCCTGTGCACATTGACCACCGACGCGGCCGGCTCGTTCACCAGCAAGCGCCTGCCCGGCGGCCGCGAGTTCGTGCTGCGCGCGGCGACGGCGACGTCGAGCATTGCGGCCGCCACCGTGTCGTCGCCTCCACCACCCGTGCGCCTCGTCGTCTTCGACGGCATCACGCTGCGCGGCCAGCTGTTGGCCGCCGATGGATCGCCGTTGCCGGGAATCGAAGTGCGCGCGTTGCCCTGGCTCGAACGCAGCGGCGACGTGGTGGCAATGACGCAACCCGACGGTTCGTTTGCGCTGCCGAATCTGCCGCACGGCCGCGTGCGTGTGGTTGCCGCGATACCCGGCCAGGGAATGTGGATCGCCAACCATGTCGCCGTCGGCGACGACAACGTCACCTTGGCGCCCCTGCAAGCCAACACACGCGACCTGGATCTGCGGGTCGAAGGGTTGCTGGCCGACCAGGTCGCCGGCACGCGCATCGAACTGCGACCGACGACGTTCTGGGGCTTGCCGCGCGCCTGGGAATTGCCGCGGTTTGCCGCCGACGGCACCTGCGTACTGCGCGGGCTGCCCGATTGGAATTTCCACGTGCGGCTGCACCGCCCGGGCGTGCTGTTCGAACCGGAGACTGCGACCCTGCAAACCCCCGGCGTGCATACGTTCCGGGCTCGTACGGCAACGGACACCCGCCAGCTCGTGGTGCGCGTCGTTGGCGCGGGGAAGCTGGAGGCGCAAGCGAACGTCGTCGCCACCACGGCCGTCGGCAGCTTCCTGGCGACGCGGGGCAACGATGGTTGCTTCGTCGTCAAGATTGCGCCGAGCACCGGCAAGGTGCGGCTCGCACTGGCCAATACGAAGGTCGTCGCCTGGGCAGCCAGCTTCGACACCGAAGGCCACCTGCCACCCAGTGCCGTGGCATCGCTGCAATCCGGACTCGTGCTGCCGATCGGCACCAAACCGGAAGAGGTCATCCTGGAACTCCAGGTCGCCGAACCCGCGAGCCTCGCAGGCAGCGTGCTCGACAGTGCCGGCGGTCCGGCCGCCGGCTGCGTCGTTCGCCTCGAACACCGCCAGACGGTGAACGCCTGGTTCGACGACACCGTCCGCTCGACGGTGACCGACGCCCAGGGGTGCTACACGTTCGTCGGCCTGCCGCCCATCCCCGGCGGACTGCGCGTGCTCGCCGTCGCCGCCCAGGGCCACAGCCAGAGCCGCGAAGTCCCCATGCCCAAGGCGGCGGCAACCACCACCATGGAACCTCTGCAACTCATGCTGTTCGCCCGCGTCCACGGCGTCGTGCGCGACCGGCACGGCAAACCGGCGCCCGGCGTGCGCGTGCGCGCTCTCCCCTTCGACCTCGCCAGCCAGCGGCTTGCCGGCAGTGGTGCGCAGGAAGTCGTCAGCGACGGCGAAGGCCGCTACGCCTTCACCACCATCGCTTGCAAGGCGGTGCTGCTGCAGACGCTGGTTCAGGAAGGAACCGTCTCGACGCGCGCATGCGCGCCATTCGCCACACCCGAAGGCGAGACGATCGCGCACGATCTCACCGTCGAATTGCCATGAGCACGAAGCCGCGGTTCGCACCGCGGCGAGAACTCGGCCGCACCGGCTTCGTCGCCAGCCGACTTGGCATCGGCGACCTGGCCGACCGCACCGTCGATCGCGCGCAGTGCCTGACGACCCTGCGCCGCGCCCTCGACGCCGGCTGCAACGTCATCGACACCGCGCCCAACTACGAAGACGGCTACCGCGAAGAGCTCGTCGGCGAGGCGTTGCGCGGCCGCGGCGACGACGTGTTCGTGATCGACAAGATCACGCGCCTCAGCCGCCGTAGCCGCACAGGCGCCCGATCTGGTACACCGCGACCGCCGCGAGCCACGCCAGCACCGTCATGTAGACGAACGTGAACACCGGCCACTTCCAACCGTTGGTCTCGCGCCGGATCGCCGCGAGCGTGCCGGCGCACTGGCTGCACAACGCGAAGAACACCATCACCGCCAGCGCGATCAGCCCATCCAGCGCCGGCTTGCCATCGGCGCCCTTCTGCTCGCGCAACGCCGTCGACAACCGCACATCGGGTTCGTCGGCAGAGGCTTCCACTTCGCCGAGCGAGTAGAGCGTGCCGAGCGTCGGCACGACGAGCTCGCGCGCCGGGAACGCGGCGAGCACGCCGACAGTCATGCGCCAATCGAAACCCGCCGGCGCGAACACCGGCTGCACGGCCTTGCCCGCGGTCGCCAGCCAACTCTGCTCCAGGTAGGCCGCGGCTTCCGCGGCATCGAGCTGCGCCCGCGTCGCGTCGCCCTCGGTGCCGGCCGGCGCCGCGGTGCGCTGCGCTTCGAATTGTTCGTGGATGGCGGCGGGGCGCGGAAAGTAGCCAAGCGCCCACACCACCATCGTCGCAACCAGGATCACGGTGCCCGCGGTGCGCAGGAAGGACTTCACCGCGAACAGCGTGTGCGCGAACACCAGCCGGCAGCGCGGTCGCTGGTACGCCGGCAGCTCCATCAGCAGCATCGACGTGCCGCCGCGCAACACCGTGCGGCGCAGCACCAACGCCACCAACACCGCGACGACGATGCCGAGCAGGTAGAGCAGGAACAGCAACAGCCCGGCCTGGTGCGGCGGGAAGAACGCGGCGAGCAACACCACGTAGACCGGCAGTCGCGCCGAACACGACATCAACGGGGCCACGGCGATGGTCGCCAACCGATCGCGTTCGTCGCCGAGGATGCGGCTGGCGACGATGCCCGGAATCGCGCACGCGAAGCTGCTGGCGAGCGGCACGAAGCTCTTGCCGGACAGGCCGACGCAGCGCAGCATCCGATCGAGCAGGAACACGGCACGCGCCATGTAGCCGGTCGCTTCGATGACGGTGACGAAAGCGATCAGCAGCGCAATCTGCGGCACGAACACCAACGAACTGCCGACGCCGTTGATCACGCCATCGACGACGAAACTGCGCCACGCCCCGTCCGGCAGCCAGCCGCCGACGTGGTCGCTGACGAATCCTTGCGCCGCTTCGATCCAACCGAGGAACGGATCGGCGACGACGAACACCAGCTGGAACATGCCCAGCACGACGCCGAGCAAGGCCACGGGTCCGAGCAGGGGATGCAGCAGCCAGCGATCGATGCGGTCGGTGCGCGACGCCCGCAGCGTGCGCGCCGCGGGGGCGACCGCCACGGCGGCCGCGTTCGCGTTCGCCGGCACCAACGCCGCCGTCGCCAGGGTCCGGCGCAGCTCGGGAGCCCCGGTGCCGCGCACGCCATGCACCACCACCGCGGGCAGGCCCAACGCCTGCTGCAGCCTTGGCGCGTCGATCGGAAAGCCTTCGGCCGTGGCGACGTCGATCTTGGTCAGCGCCACCACGATCGGCAGGCCGAGCGCGCGCACCGACTGCAGGAACGCCAGTTCGACCGCGAGCTTGCTCGCGTCGAGCACCACGCAAAGCAGGTCGGGGCGCTGGCCCGAGCGCCCATGCAACACCTCGAGCGCAAGCTCCTCGTCGCGGCTGGTGGCCTGCAGCGAACCGATGCCCGGCAGATCGACGACATTCAGCGTCACGCCGGCCTCGACCACCGAGCTCTCGATGCACTCCACGGACGAACCGGGGAAGTTCACCGGCCGTTGCAGGCTGCCGGTCAGGTGCATCAGCACCGAGGTCTTGCCGGAGTTGGCGCGGCCGACCAGGGCGATCCGACGGGCGACGCGCGGCGTCGCAGGGGCTGACGACGTCACGAAGCGACCTCGACGATCTGCACCCGTTGGGCCTCGCTCTTGCGCAACGCCAGCCGGTAGCCGTGCAGCCGGAACAGCATGGGATCGCCGAACGGCGCCTGGCCGAGCCGTTCGATCTGCGCCCCCGGCCACAAGCCGCCGGCGGTCAGCCGCTGGGCGATGGCGTCGTCGCCGTGCACCGCGACCACCGCATAACGGCAGCCGGTGCGGGCGGCGGACAAGGATTCGCCTGGGGGCGAAGCAGTGGGAACGGTCACAGGCAGGGCAGGGTGCACGGGGTGTTGTTGCGACTTGATCTCAATTTGCATCATGCCAGAACAGCCGCGGCGAAGAAAGACGGCTTTCGGCGTAGTCGAGGCCGCACTTGTCGAGGCCCCGCGTGGCCTGACGAAGGCACGGCCCAGGTTCGCACGCCGCGGCCTGCATCGCCGACCTGCCGTCGTTGCATCCAAGGGCACACGGAGGCGCCGATGCGCTGTTGCCCCCGGCGCGCCGATCACGACACTGCTGCCATGCAGCCAAGAGCCCACCTCGCCAGCGTGCGCATCGCCGGCACCGAGGTCACCTTCGAGACCGGTCGCATCGCTCGTCAGGCGCACGGCGCCGTGCTCGCCCGCAGTGGCGACAACGTGGTGCTCGCAACGGTCACGGCGGCGCCGACCGCCAAGCCCGGCCAGGACTTCTTTCCGCTGACGGTCGAGTATCGCGAGAAGTTCGCCGCCGCGGGCCGCATTCCCGGCGGCTTCGGTCGCCGCGAAGGCCGCATCTCCGACCACGAAGTGCTGATCAGCCGGCTCATCGACCGCACCGTGCGCAGCCTGTTCCCCGACGAGTGGAAGTGCGAAGTGCAACTCCAGGTGCAGGTGCTCAGCGCCGAACCGACCAGCGACCTCGAGAGCCTCGCGATCCTGGCCGCGTGCGCCGCGCTGCACGTGAGTCCCGTGCCGGCGAAGGGACCGGCCGGCGGCCTGCGCATCCAGCGAGTGCACGACCAGTGGCTAGCGTTCGCGGGCAAAGCCCAACGCGAGTCGGCCGACCTCGAGTTCTCGGTGGGCGTGGGTCCGGATGGCCTCGTGATGCTCGAGGGCGAAGCCAAGGAAGTCAGCGAGGCCGACGCGGTCGCCGCGATCGCGATGGCCACCGAGTGGATCCGCCGCTGCCACGTCGCCTTCACCGAACTGCGCGAGGCCGCAGGCCAGCCGAAGTGGCCGCTGCCGGCCGCCGTCGTGCTGCAGGAGCTTCCCGCGGCAACCCGCAGCGCGTTGCAGCAGGCCCTCACGGTGACGCCGAAGGCCGAACGACGCGCCGCCGTCGCCGCGGCGGAAGCGGCGTGGACGAGCGCGCTGCCGCCCGAGCAACAGGCCGCCGCCAAGGCCGCCTTCGCCAGCGCGGTGTGGACCGAAACGCGCGAACTGTCGCTGGCGCACGGCAAACGCCTCGACGGCCGCAGCATGACGCAGATCCGGCCGATCTGGGGCGAGACCGGCCTGTTGCCGCGCGCGCACGGCTCGGCGCTGTTCACCCG
>SXPB01000073.1 GCA_005776475.1 Planctomycetia bacterium | reverse complement strand
GCCCGCGAACCGCCCACCCAGCGTCGCGGCCAGGTTCGGCACTACCAGGACCTGGACCCCAAAGTTGTTCACGAATGCGTTGTACGTGAGCCCGATCGTCGCCGTCAGGTCGGCGCCTGTGCGAGTCAGCGTGACCGGTGGTTCATGCCGAGCTTCATGATCTCGTCGATCGCTTCGCGCGTGGCCACGCCCTCCATCAGGGCGAAGGCGGCTTCGTTGATCATCGGCATCAGGATGCGATTGGCGACGAAGCCCGGGTAGTCGTTGGCGAGCACCGGGATCTTGCCGAGCGCCTTCGACCAGCCTTCGACCAGCGCACAGGTCGCATCGCTGGTGTCGTTGCCGCGGATCACCTCGACCAGCTTCATCAGCGGGACGGGGTTCATGAAGTGCATGCCGATGACCTTGTCGGCGCGCTTGGTCTTGGCGCCGAGCACGGTGATCGAGATCGACGACGTGTTGCTGGCGAGGATCGCGTTCGGCGGCAGCGTGGCGTCAGCGGCCTGGAACACCTTGCCCTTGACCTCGAGGTTCTCGGTCACCGCTTCGATGCAGAGGTCGACCTTCGCGAGCGCCCCCATGTCGGTGCCGGGCAGCAGGCGCGACTTCGTCAGGGCGACCTGGTCGGCGGTCAGCGTGCCCTTCTCCTGGAACCTGGCGAGGCTCTTGTGGATCGCCGCGGTGCCGCGTTCGACGAACTCCGGCTTGATGTCGATCAGGTGCGTGGTGACGCCGCTCTGGGCGAAGACCTGGGCGATGCCGTGGCCCATGGTGCCAGCCCCGATGACGGCGACGGCGTTCGGGAGGGAGGTGGTCATGAGTGGGTCTGGTTGCGAAGGCGGTGGGAAGGCGAAGTGCGGTCGCGGCTCGACGGGGTCACAGACGCTCGACGCTCATCACGACGGCGTTGCCGCCACCGAGGCAGAGGCCCGCGGCGCCGCGGGTCTTGCCGTGGCGCGCCAGCGCGTGCAGCAGCGTGACCAGCACGCGCGCACCCGAGCAGCCGATCGGGTGACCGAGGGCCACGGCGCCGCCGTGCACGTTCCACTTCGCGGCATCGATCTCGAGTTGGCGCTGCAGGGCGACCATCTGCACCGAGAACGCTTCGTTCATCTCGCAGAGGTCGAAGTCGGCCGGGCTGCACTTCAGCAGCGCGCACAGCTTCCGGGTCGCGACTTCGGGCGCCATCATCACCCACTCCGGCGCGAGGCCACCGGTCGCGTAGCCGGTGATGCGCGCCAGCGGCGAAAGGCCGTGGGCCTTCGCCCAGCCTTCGTCGCAGACGACGAGTGCTGCCGCGCCGTCGTTGATCGTACTGGCATTGCCGGCGGTGACGGTGCCGCCCTCGGGCTGGAAGGCAGGACGCAGCTTGCCCAACGCTTCGACGGTGGTGTCGCTGCGGGGACCTTCGTCCTGGGCAACGACGATCGGGTCACCCTTCTTCTGCTTGATGGTGACACCGAAGATCTCGGCGTCGAACGCGCCGCTCTTCATCGCGGCCACGGCCCGGCGGTGGCTCTCGGTCGCGTAGGCATCCTGCTCCGCGCGCGTGACGCCGTACTTCTTGGCGACGAGCTCCGCGGTGTTGCCCATGTGGAAGTTGTTGTAATGGTCCCACAGACCGTCCCACACGATGCCGTCGAGCGCCTGCGTGTGGCCGAGCCGCGCGCCGGTGCGCGCCGTCGGCAGGTAGTACGGCGTGTTCGACATCGACTCCATGCCGCCCGCCACCGCGACCTTCATGTCGCCGGCCTTGATCGCCTGCGCCGCGAGCATCACCGTCTTCAGGCCCGAACCGCAGACCTTGTTGATGGTGACGGCCGCCGCCGCATCGGGAATGCCCGCCGCGCGCAACGCCTGGCGCGCCGGGTTCTGCCCGAGACCGGCCTGCAGCACGTTCCCCATCAGGACTTCCTCGACCTGATCCGCCGGCACCTTCGCCCGCCGCAGGGCTTCGGCGACCGCGAGGCCACCGAGTTGCGGTGCCGAGAACGAAGCCAACGCGCCTTGGAACTTGCCGATCGCGGTGCGGCAAGCGGAAACGATCACAGGACGGCCCATCGGGTACTCTGCGGTCAGGGGACGAAGTGGCAGCAAACGCGCGCCGGGCCACGGAATGTCATGGACCGGGTTGCGGGGCGAAGATCCTAGGCATCCCAAGCCGATCCCGCCATCGTCGGCCCTCGGTCCCTAGGGCGTAGGCGGCAGCTGCAGGGGCGAGCGGATTCGCTGGAACCGATCCGCCGGAAAGAAACCGGCCCCCCTGCGCGAACGGGCCCCCAAAAAGAACCGGCCCATCGAACCGGAGGTTCGACGGGCCGGGCTACTGGTGGAGTCGAGGGGAGTTGAACCCCTGACCTACGCATTGCGAACGCGTCGCTCTACCAACTGAGCTACGACCCCGCAGCGAATGGGGCGCGAGAAGCTAGCGACCAGGACTCGACACGACAAGAGTCTCGTTCGACATCGTCGGCATCCCTGGCAGCCGCAGCGACTCCGACGAACACGAGCGCAGCAACCCCGGCCGCGCGACACCTCGCGTGACGAAGCCCGGGACCCGTTCGCGTTCCGGTTCGAACCGCCAGACGCCGGCCGCCACCAGCGACCCAGCACCTGCCAACCGCGTGACGCCATGGCCCAGCACCAACGGACCTTGCACGACCGCCTCGGCGGCCAGGTGCAGTTCGCCGGCGACGACCAAGGCGGCATCGCACGTGATCTGGCCGGGGCTCTGCCCGGAACCGCTCGGCAACCCGAGCCACACGCACCCCGCACCTTCCAGCGGCCGGATCGACGTCGCGCCGGCGCGCCACGTGTCGCCCAGCGACCAGCGGCCGTTGCCGTCGGCATCGGCGAAACTCGACGCATCGCCGTCGCCGCGGGCGACGAACACGAGACGGCCACTGCCGACGACGCGCAGCGAACGGCCCAGATAGACGTTGCCCTGCACGAGCACGACGAGGTCGTGCGCCAGCACCACTTCACACGGCATGGCACCCGGTTCGAACCAGAGGTTGCCGGGAACGACCACGAGGTCCGCGATGAGATCTCCGTGCCGCACCGCGAACCGGTTGGTCCAGACGTAGTCCACTGCGTCGGTGCCCGCCTGCCAGTGCTGCAGCGCGATGGCGGGTTCACGGCGGAACAGCGGCGAGTTGTCGGCGAGGACCGCCGCGGCGATCGCCTCGCCAGCGAGGCTCGGCATCTCGACGCGCGGCAAACTACGACCGCGCACCTCGACGCCCTCGGGGACTTCGGCGGCGGCAAAGGCGGAGCCGAAGGCGGCGGGCGCGCGGCCGGTCAGCACGGGAGCCACGAAGCGGCGATCGCTGCCCGCGACGCACCGTGTCGTCACGTGGACGTGGCTCGCCGATCGCTCGACCACGGTCATCGCGTCGTCATCGGCTGCGTCGAGGTTGTCCCAGCCGCCGCTGCCGAACGCATCGAGCGCCGCGGCGTCCGCAAGCAGGATCGCCTTCTGGTCGTCGAGGCGCCGTTGTAAGAGCCCCCCGCGCACCAGCACCGAAGCGACGTCGTGGACCATCACCATGCCCGCGACGAAGGCCACCGCGACCGCGACGAACATGGGCCGGCCAAGCCATCTCCAGTGCACCCTGACGGTTGGCGCCAGCCGGGTCATCGTCCTGCCTCCGGTTCGCTCTGCAAAGCCAGCCCCGGCCCCACCACCGAGACGCGTTGCACCAACCGGAAGCCGGGAAACAACGGCGGCAGCATCGCTTCCTGCGCCAGCAACTCGGCGCTGCCGCGCTGGCCGGACGACGCCACCCGGTCGAGCCGGCGCTCGCGCTGCGTCATCTCCGCCTCGACTTCGAGCACCTTGGCGCGCACATCGCCGACCACCGCCATGGCGACGGCGACGATGGCGAGTGCGGCCCCCCACTCACTCCATTCGTGCACGCGCTGGCTCATGGCGCCGCCTTCTTGTCCCGCGCGCTCGCCACTTCGACGACGTCGCTGCCGGTGCGCACGCCTTGCGGCGGGTTCAGGTTGAGCCACTCGAGCAGCGCGTTGGTGTCTTGTGCGACACCCGTGAGCAGGTCGCCGCGGCGCAAGGTGACGCGAAATCCGACATCGCCCGTACGGATGCGCTGCAGGGCGCGGCGCAGGCGGTACTCCGGCCCCGCGACGCGCGCCGCCAGGCGCACCGACTGCACCAGGACCACGACACCGCAAGCGAGCAGGAAGCCCCCGACCACCGCCCAGAAGCCAAATTCGCCGATCGCGACGTGTTCGCCGGCGACCGCGGCCGTCAACAGCGAGCGGCAGTACATCGCCAGCGCCATCAACCCGGCGACCAGCGCCCCGCCCGGCAGCAGGATCGCCAACCGCAACAGCCGGCCGCGCACAGCCGGCTTGGTTCCGGGGCGAGTCGAATCGGGGCGCGAGGATGCAGGCATGCGATGAGAACGGATCTTGGTTTCGAAACCCGGGCGGACGGTCCCAGCAACCGTCGCTGTGGCGCGGATCGGCAGTCGCCGCCACCTCGTTGAGTCACCGGCCCTGGGTTCGTCTCGCAGTTGGACACAAGCCGCGACCTCCCGATTTCCGATGATCGCTCTCGTTGCCGCCGCTGCGGCACACGAAACCCATGGTTGAGCAACCGAACCAGGAGCAGAAGTCCGGCCGCAAGGCAACCATCTTCGCCGTGACCTCCGGCAAGGGTGGCGTCGGCAAGACGTCGCTGTCGGTCAACCTTGCGTGCGAATTCAGCCGCCGCGGCCACCGCACGATCATCGTCGACACCGACCTCGGCCTCGCCAACGCGCACATTCTCGCGGGCATCAAGCCCAAGTTCACGCTGTCGGAGTACATCGACGGCAAGGCCGAGCTGGCGCAGATCATCGAGCAGGGTCCCTGCAAGGTGAAGTTCATCAGCGGCGGCAGCGGCGTGAAGGAAATGGCCAACCTCGACGACAACGGCCGCGCGCGCATCTGCGTGGCGATCGACGAGCTGAGCCCCTTCTGCGACGTGATCATCCTCGACACCGGCGCCGGTGTTTCGAAGGGGGTCACCGACTTCGTGAGCATCGCCGATCACACGATCCTGGTGACCACGAGCAACTTCGCGGCGATCGCGGATGCCTACGGCATCGTCAAGGTCGTCGTACAGGATGGCTACAAGCGGCCAATCCACTGCGTCGTCAATCGCGTCCGTTCGCCGGAGGAAGCCGAACAGGTGTTCCTCAAGCTGAAGGGATGCACCGAGCGCTTTTTGGGGTTCGACCTCAACTGGCTCGGGCTGATGCCGGAAGATAGCTCCGTTGAGGGCGCCGTTTTGAAGCGCGCGCCATTCAGCGAAGTCTTCCCCGGCAGCGTCGCCGCGCGCTACCTCGCGAAGTTGGTTTCTGGCCTCGAACGTTATGTCGGGGACGGGAAACCAGCGCCGCAGGCCGCGAAGAACTGACGGGGAATATCAGGGAAGGTGGGGTCGCACCCATCACACAGCCAACGGCAAACAGGGGATTTCAGGAATGAGCCGCACGACGAAGCAGGATGCGATGGATCGCATGGATCAGGCGACGAGCAAGGTTTCGGCAGCCGCCGAGGAAGCCTTCGGCCGCCAGGCCAACAAGGGAATTCTGGCCGACAAGGTCGCCGAGGAACTGAACGTTCCGCGGCGCACTGCGGCCCGAGTGCTCGACGCAGTGCTCGACGCCGTCAGCGATCTGCTGCGCGGTCGCGGCAAGGTCGCGGTGAAGGGCTTCGGCACCTTCGAGCGACGCATCCGCAAGGGCCGCGCCTACAAGCACCCGCTCACCGGTGAGAGCATCGACGTCGCCAACAAGGAGACGATCATCTTCAAGCCGAGCGACCAGCTGATCGTCGAGACGCGCACCAACGCGCCGGCGCGTCAGAAGAAGGCGCCTGGTCTGCCGACCGACGACATCCTGTTCCAGGGCTGATCGTCGCTCGCAACGACCCGACGGGGAGGCTTCGCCACGGCGAAGGCTCCCCGTGGTCGTTTCCGGACCCGACTCCCGCCATCGCGCGAAGGCCCGGCGTGCCGCGGTTCTCTTGCGGATTGGTCCGGGCTAGTCTTCTCACCTACCCAGTGGCCACCCCACCCGAACGCGACTTCCTGGCGGCGTGTGTGCAGTTCGACGTTTGCCCCGGCGACGTCGCTGCGAACCTCGCCGCCACCAGTGCCGGCATCGAAGAAGCCGTCGGCGCCGGCGCCCGCCTGGTGGTGCTGCCCGAAATGTGGGCAACATCGTTCCTGCCGCAGTTCGACGAGGACATGTTGCTGCAGGCCGAAGCCGCCGAGCAGGAACTGCGCGAACTCTCGAAGAACCTGAAGCTCGTCGTGGTCGGCAGCAACGTCGAGCCGGGCGACGGCGGCATCTACAACACGGCCCGAGTCTGGGACGGCGGCGAGTTGCGCGGCAGCTACCGCAAGATCCACCTGTTCTCGCCCAACCTCGAGCATCGCCGACACATCGCCGGCGCCACTCCGTGCGTCGCCGAGACCTCGCTCGGCCGCCTCGGCGTACTGATCTGCTACGACCTGCGCTTCCCGGAACTGTCGCGGTACTACTTCCACCGCCGAGCCGAGATCCTGGTCGTGCCGGGCCAGTGGCCCGAGGCCCGCGCGCAACACTGGCGCACGTTGCTGCGCGCGCGCGCGATCGAGAACGAGATGTTCGTCGTCGGCTGCAATCGCACCGGCCAGGAACCGTCGCAACGCAACGGGGAAGCGATGGCCTTTCCCGGCGACGGCCGCATCGTCGATCCGACCGGCGAAGTGCTCGCCTCGGGCTCGGGCGAAGCTGGCGCCATCGTCGCGGCGATCGAAATGCGCAAAGTGCGCACGATGCGGCGCATCCTGCCGATCGATCGCGACCAGCGACCGACCGTCTACGAACAGATGTTCCGTGAAACGGCGCCGCTGATGCACGAGCGCAGCCGCGAATCGACGCCGCAGCACGACGACAACGACGACGCCGACTGACGCCCGCGCGGTCGCCGCCGTCGCCGCGGCGACCGCGGGATCACTCGACGAACGCCTGCAGCTGGCGCATCTTGGCAGGGCGCTTGATGCGGCCGATCGCCGCGTTCTGCAGCTGGCGCACGCGTTCCGCGGTGATGCCAAGTCCGACGGCGATTTCACCGAGCGTCTGCGGCTCGCCGCCGTCGAGACCGTAGCGAAGCCGCAGGATGCGGCGCTCGCGTTCGGGCAGGTCAGCCATCACTTCGGCGAGGCGTTCGCTCAAGTCGCCTACCGGCACCGAATCGGGCACTGGCAACAACGACTCGTCGGGCAACGTCTGCGCCAGCGTCGCGCCGTCTTCGCCGCCGAGTTCGGCATCGATACTGGTCGCGTAGCGTCGAGTCGCGAGCACCCATTCGACCTTGGTGGCCGGCACGCCGATGCGGGTGGCGATCTCGTCGGCAGTGAGCTCGCGCCCCTCGCGCCGCCCAGCGTCCTGCGCACGACGGATCTTGCCGAGGATCTTCTGCACCCAGATCGGCACCCGCACCGTGCGCGAGCTGTTGTAGAGCATCTTCAACACGGCCTGGTGGACCCAGAACGTGGCGTAGGTGCGGAAGCGGACGTCGCGGCGCCAATCGAAGCCGTCGATGGCCTGGTAGAGCGACGCGTTGCCTTCCTGGATCAGGTCGAGGGCATCGACGCCGAGCCCGCGGTAGCGGTTGACGGTCGTGAGCACGATCGACAGGGCGCCTTCGACGTAGAGGCGACGCAGCTCCTCGAGCTGCTCGACCATCGCCACCACCCACGCCAGATCGACACCGCGTGGAATCGCGCGCGACGCCAGCCGCGCCGCCGTCTGCTTCGCTGGCTGCTTGACCCACTCGGCGGCCTCGCTGGCCGGAACGCCGATGCGTTCCAGCTGGCCGCGCACGAGCCCTGCCAGGAACTCGTGCCGGCGCGCCATGCGGAACTCTTCGGCGCGGTCCATTGGCTCGATGCGGCGAAGGTCCTGCTGGTAGAGGCTGTCACGCACTTCCGGCAATTCTGGCAGCGCTGCCATATTGGCCGTGTTTTGCCGCGAGGCGCGGTAGGCACCGAGGTCGATGGAAGCGCGCGCCTTGGCCATCAGGCGAGCCAGCTGGAGGGCGGTTGCCGGGAAGGAATCGGTAGCGACATCCAACCTCGAATCGAGGTCGGAAACCGTAAGCAACTGCTTTGCTTGCAGCTTCTTACGGGCGACGATCGAGATCAGCTTGGCGAGCACCATGGTTGCACCTGGGGTCTAGGTGGCCAGTGATACGAGGCAGGCAGCCGATCGCCGCGATGGCGACCGGATTCGAGCGAAACGCTCACTGGGTCGCCGGAGAAGAACAACTCGCGTGCCGCAAGGTTCCCCGTGGCGGATACCGCGCCTCGCAAAGTTCGTAGCGAAGGCGGGTTGCCCGGCCCAGGCTATTTCTTGCGGGCGAGCAGCAGGACGACCACGGCCAGCAGGCCGGCGGCCCCCAGGATCACGGGCAGGCTCATGCCGCCATCATCACCGACCATCGGAGTCGAATCCGTAGTCGCAACCACGGGGTCGACCTTCGGCGCGTCGGCGACGGTCACCGGCTCGGCCACAGCGCCCTGGATCTTGGCAGGCTCGACGTTCGTCGTCGGCGGCGCCGCGGCGTCCGTTCCTGCGCCCGCAGTCCCCGGCGCGGTCGCCGACACGTTGGTCGTCACCACGTCCGCGGGCTTTGCACCGCCGCGAACGGCCGGATCCGGAGCCGAGCCAACCTCGACTTCGTAGGTGGCGCGATCCATGAAGCGGCTGATCGGCATCGCCGACGTGCCGTCGTACAGGTCGAACTTCAAGTCGACGGCGAGCACGGTCTTCTTGCCCAGCTGCGCGTCGTTCGTCAGCGTCACGGGCACTTCGAGGATCGCGTAGTTCTCGTAGACCGGCCGACCGAGGTAGCCCTTCTCGATCCGACCCGTGTCCGCCGGGCGAATGCTGAGCCCGCCCAGCGTGTAGGGCCCAGGCTGCCCCGGCTCCAAGGTGATCTGCGCCGGCGCCGGCAACACGGCATGGCCCTGCAGGACCACCGCGATGGTCATGAGACCGGTCTGCCCTGGCAGCAGCTTGGCCGGCTTCAGAGACGTGATGAACCGGCAGTATTGCGACGCCCCGTGCATGACGTTGCGGGCGAGGCGCTCTTCGGGCGTGAGATTCGCCATCTCCGCCTCTTTCTCACCGCGCAGCATCTCTTCCTTGCTGCGCCCGCGGCCCTCTTCGCGCACATCGACTTCGCCCACTTCGACAGCCTCGCCGCCGGCGTTGCCTTGACGGCCTCCACCCTGATTGTTCTGGGCCGGAAGCAAGGCGAGCAGACAGACGGTGGCAGCGGCGAATCGGAGCGACATCAGAGTTCGGATCGGTGAAAGGAACCGGGGTGCGGGGCGCGATCCTAACGGAGCGGACCTGGAAGCGACCACCATGGACGCCTATCGGCAGTCATCTCTTCCCGGACCGGACGGGAACGTCCCTACCTGAGCCCGCCGCCCCGGCCCCCGCGGCAAAGTGGACCTTGAAAGGGCCCTAGTCCGTGGCTATTTAGGTCGCCCCTCATGGCCGCCCCGCTAGCCGCACCGACCGAAACCGCAGTCCTCCAGGCGTTGCGCGCCGTCCAGGACCCCGATCTGCACCAGGACATCGTCGCGCTGGGGTTCATCAAGGACCTTCGGATCTGCGGCGGCAGCGTCGCCTTCCAGATCGAACTGACGACCCCCGCCTGCCCGGTCAAGGACCTCATGCGGAGCCAGGCCGAACGGGCCGTGAAAGCCGTGCCCGGCGTCACGTCGGTCGCGGTCGAGATGACGGCGCGAGTCACCGCCAGCCGCCCGGTCCTCGGCGACAAGGGGATGATCCCCGGCGTCAAGAACGTGATCGCGGTGTCGTCGGGCAAGGG
>SXPB01000005.1 GCA_005776475.1 Planctomycetia bacterium | reverse complement strand
GGCCGCGGCAGCCCAGCATGGCAGGCGAGGGACCTGGCGGCGATGGCCGGCGGCGAGGCCTCGTCGACCGTGACGGCGTCGGAACCGCGCTGGCAGAGTTCCGGCGTGCGCGTGCACCGGGGCGGCGCGTACAAATGCTGGTGCAGACGCTGGCCGACTTCGAAGGCTCGATGATGTTCGTGTCGCACGACCGCGGCTTCTTGCGCGGCCTCGCCAACCGCGTGCTCGACGTCAGTGAGTGTGCGACCGGGAAAGGGGCGAAGGCGTATCCGGGCAGCTACGTCGAGTGGGTCGAGAAGACCGGCATGGAAGCGCCGGGTGTGCATCGCTGAACGGCAGGCTCGTGCGGCCAGGGCGCGAGAGTGTTGTGCTACCTTGGCCAGCCCATGCGCGAATACCTTCTCGTGTCGCTGGCTACCGCCGCGTTCGCGAACGCGACCCTCGCCCAATGTGATCCGCAGTGGCTGCCCGGACACGGCCCGGCTGGTGTTGGCGGCAACGTCGCCGCGACGGTCGTTTGGGACGAGGACGGCACCGGTGCCCTGCCGCCGAGACTGGTCGTCGGCGGGTACTTCGAATCGGCCGGCACAGCGAAGGCGCGCTTCCTCGCGGCGCTGAATCTGCAGACGAACGTGTGGAGCGAGTTCGGTGGCGGGGCGAATCAGTCCGTCGAAGTTCTGGCGGTCGATGCCAGTGGCGCTCTCATCGTCGCGGGCGGATTCACCCAGCTCGGTGGCGTGGCGATGAGCGCGATCGCGCGCTGGTCGAACGGTGCGTGGCAACCGTTGGGTTCGGGCATCCTCGGCGGCGTGCACACGATGACGGTTCTGCCGAACGGGGACCTTGTGGTCGGCGGCAGCTTCTCGACTGCGGGCGGCGTCGCCTGCGCAAACATCGCCCGCTGGAATGGCAGCGTGTGGAGCCCGCTCGGGACCGGTTGCAACCAGCCCGTCGTCGACCTGCAACTGCTGCCGAACGGCGACCTCGTCGCCACCGGAAGATTCACGCAGGCTGGCGGCATCGCCGCGAATCGCATCGCGCAATGGAACGGCACTGCGTGGTCCCCCCTCGGCTCGGGGCTCACTGGCACTTTGCTGTTCGGTATCGATGTGTCCTACGGCATCGCGTTGGCACTCGATGCGCAGGGGCACCTGCTCGTGGGTGGCGACTTCCTCGCCGCCGGCGGCTTGCCAGCGAACTGGCTTGCGCGCTGGAACGGGACTTCCTGGCAAGCGGCCGGATGGAATGCCGGCATCGTCACCGAGCTGTGGGTTCGCCCCAACGGCGAAATCTGGGTCGCGGGCGGCTTCAACGGTTGCTTGCGACGATGGGTCGGATCGGCGTGGAGCATCGCGGGGATCGGCTTTGGCAGCGAAGCGGCGATTCATTCGTTCGCCGAGATGCCGTCGGGGGACATGTGCGTCGGTGGCTTCTTCGATCAAGCCGGCAGCGTCGTGGCAAACGGGGTCGCGCGATGGAACGGCGCGACGTGGTCCGCTTTCACTCCGGGCATCGCCGGCACTCTGTTCTGCGGCACTCGCCTCCCCAATGGCGACATCGTGGTCGGCGGCGACATCACCGGAATGCCGGGCGTTGCCGTCAATCGGATCGCACGCTGGAACGGCACGACATGGTCCGGTGTCGGTGCCGGCATCAATGGCACCGTCATGGCCTTGCAGGCGATGCCCAACGGCAGCTTCGTCGCCGGCGCCGGGGCACCGACCGGCAGCAATCCAGCGACAGGAACACCCGCGTTGTGGAACGGCACGTCGTGGCAGACCCTGGGCGGCGGCGCGGTCGGATCGGTCAGGGCCCTGGCCCGCGCCAGCAACGGCGACATCATCGCCGGAGGCCAGTTCGACTACATCGGAGCCACCTATGCACGTGGGCTCGCGCGCTGGAACGGCACCACCTGGCAGGCGTTCGCTCCACTGCTGTCCTACGGAACCAACCCACCGATCGTGTTCGACATCGAAGTCATGCCGAACGGCGACATCATCGTCGGTGGCGTGTTCACGGCGGCGGGCAGCACACCGGTCAGCTACGTCGCGCGATGGGACGGCAGCCAGTGGCATGCCTATCCGCCGCTCCTGTACGGATACGTGCTGTGCATCGAACCACTGCGCGACGGCTACTTCGCGATCGGCGGCGACATTCAGATCGGCAACATCCGCAAAGCCGCGCGTTGGGATGGCACGTCGTGGCGCGCCCTCGGACCGACGGTGGCGGTCGATTCCGGCGTCTACGCAATCGCCGAACTGCCGAACGGAGACTTCGTGGTTGGTGGCGATCCATGGCTCGTGAACGGGCAAGCGAGCCGCGCCATGCGCACGGACGGAACCAGCTGGACCGCGCTGCCTGGCGGCGTGCACAGCCAGGCAGCGTCCGGCCAGGTTCGCGACTTCCTGTGGTCCGATGCCGGCGAACTCGTGGCCGTCGGTGGCTTCGAGTACGTCGGCAACGCCGTGTCTCGGCGCATCGCGCGATTGACGACACCATGCCCGGCCCAAACTGCTTCGGTGCCCACTGCATGCGTGGGCCCGGCCGGTCCGTTGACGCTGGCGGCGACAACCATGCCGTTCACCGGCGCCTTGCTGCAGTCCACCTGCACTGGTTTCGCCAACGACAGCATCGCCGCTTCGGTGTTCTCCTTCGGCGTCACCAACCTGTCGCTGGCGGCCGCACACCCGACCGGGTTGCCAGGCTGCCTGCTGATTCCTGCGCCCGAAGTCGTCGTGCTCTCAATCCCTCAAGGTGGCGTGGCGAATGCGAGTTGCCGATTCGCCAACAGTCCGGCGTGGGCCGGCGCGCAGATCCACCACCAATTCGTGCAAGGCCAGTTCGACCCGGCGTTCGAACTGCTCAGCCTGTCTTCGTCGAATGCCCTCGTGCTGACGGTCGGCGCGTTCTAGTGACGGCGCCGTCACACCCCATCGGGGAAGTGATCGTGCATGCAGTTCGGGCAGATGCCGTGCGTGAAGCTCGCTTCGCTGTGCGTAGTCACGTACTCCTCGAGCCGCTGCCACGAGCCGTCGCTCTCGCGGATCGACTTGCAGTGCATGCAGATCGGCAGCAGGCCCGACAACCGGCGCACGTCCTCGATCGCCACACCGAGCTGCTCGCCGAGCCGTGACATCTGGTGTTGCGCCGCGCGGATCTCGTCGTTCTGCCGCACCAACTCGCGCATCAGCGCCGCCTTCTGGCGCAGCATCCGCATCACGAAGGCGAGCACCACCAAAGCCCCGGCCGCCGCAGCCAGCGCCGAGTTGCGCAGCAACGTCTCCTTGGACAGCGCCGCCTCGTGTTGGCGTTCGACCAGCTGCGCTTCGAACTCCGTGCGCATGCGCTCGACTTCGCGCACGCGGCCCTCGTTCACAATGAGCATCGCCGCCGCCGATGAACGTCGATGCAGTTCGAGAGCACGCTCGAATTGGCCGGCTTTGGCGCACGCTTCCGACAACGTGCTCGTCACCTGTTGTTCGACGACCGGCATGTGCAGTTGCTCGCAGCGAACCAGTGCCTCGTTGCCGTACTCGATCGCACGATCGATCGCACCGACCGACATGTGCGCATCGGCGAGCGACTTCAGCGAACTGGCGATGCTCTCGTCGTTGCCGATCGCCCGCGTCAGCGTGAGGCTCGTCTCGAAGTGCTCGATCGCGGCCGCCATGCGACCGCTTTCCACGTCGAGCGAACCGAGCCGGCGATGGAACAGCGCCTGGCCACTGCGCGAACCAATCTCGGTCTCGATACGCAAGCCTTCGTCGAGCAATCGCCGCCGCTCCGTCGGATCGCCTTCGCCACCGAGCAGATCGCTCTGCGTGCCAAGGATCATCGCAAGCTGGTGGCCGCCCCGCGACGCGTTGCGCGCCGACGCGAGCGACTGCTTCGCTCCGTTGCGATCGCCGGTTGCCATCTGCAACGTCGCGATGTTGTAGAGCCACTGCGCCTCGAGATGGTCCTTGCCGATGCCGGCGACTTTTTCGCGCGCCGCGAAGTACTTCGCCAACGCCGCGTCGAACTTACATTCGGTCTGCAGCACGACGCCCTGCACGCCGAGCAGCAGCGCTTCCAACTCCGGATCCGGGTTGGCGGCGATCAACGCTGCCGCCGTGGCGAGGTGCGGTCGCGCTTCGTCAATCCTCGCCTGCATCACCAACGCGCCACCCAACCGCAGCGACACGCGAGCCCGCGTCAAGTCGTCGAGCTCGCTGACGGAGCCGATCGCTTCGAAGTCCAGCAACGCCTCGTCGGCGCGACCGCCGCGCATCAGCATCTCACCGCGACAGAGCCGCAATCGTGCCCGCTGCGCTGGCGACGCCAAGGCGGCATCGGCGGCGGCGATCGCCTGTTCGGCACGAGCGAGCGCTTGCACCGGATCGGCGACCGACAGTTCATCGCACTGACGCAACTGCGTCCGCAGATCGGCCTCCGCGAAGCCACGCGTTTCCTGCCCCCGCGCAGACGGGGCCAGGACCAGACCCATACAGGCCAGCAGCGCACCAGCGACAAGATTGGCGTCTCGAACGATCACCGCAGCAGCCTAGTCGTGATTCGCCCGATTGCGAAGTCCGGGCAAGCGGAGATTCGGCGCCCACTTCGCTACAACGAACGCAATGTCGCTCTGGCTCATGGCCCTGATCGTGTTCTGGCTCGCCTTTGCGATCTACGACCTGATCGCCGTGGTGCGGTTGGCCGAACTGCCGACGACGCAACCCGATGGGCAGCCACCGGACGTGACGATCGTGATGGCGGTCCGCGACGACGAAGCCCATGTCGAAGCCTCGGTACAACGTCTGTTGGCCCAGCGGCACGTGCGCGCCCGCCTCGCCATCGTCGATGACCGCAGCAACGATGGGACGACCGCGATTCTGGCGCGGCTCGCGGCGACCGATCCCCGCCTCGCCGTACGGCGTGTGGACACGCTTCCCCAGGGCTGGCTCGGCAAGACGCACGCGTTGCAGGTGGCGACGACCGATGTATCTACCCGCTGGATCCTGTTCACCGACGGCGATGCGCAGCTCGGGTCGGACACGCTCGCCCGTGCTATCGCCTTCGCCGAACGCAACGACGCGCACCACGTGTCGTTGCTGCCGACCCACCGCGGCACCACGTTCTTAGGGCGAACGTGCCTGCTCGCGTTCCAGTTGTCGGTGCAACACCGTGTGCTGGCGGTGAACGCCAAACAGCAGCGCGGCTTCGTCGGCACCGGCGCGTTCAACCTCGTGCGCACCGACGCCTATCGCGCCATCGGTGGCCACGAACCGCTGCGGCTGGAAGTGGTCGACGATGTCTGGCTCGGCTGCCTGCTCTTCCGGGCCGGTTTCCGTTCGCGCGTGCTGCTCGCAGCGCGGGACTTCGCGATCGATTGGGGCGCCACGCCCCGCGCGTTGCTGCGCGTCGTCGAGAAGAACATGTTCGCGGTGCTGCGCTACCGCGCGTGGCTGGCCGGGTCGCTCGGACTGCTGGCGATCGGCGTGATCGTGGCGACGTTCGCGCTGCCGTGGTGGCTCGGCCCGATCGGCTGGGTTGCGGTCGGCGCGTGCCTCGCAACCGGACTCGCGGGGGCTGTGCTCGCGCGTCGCATGCAATGGGAAGTGGCCGCGGGCCTGCTGGTGCCGCTGGCGCGCGTGCTGTTGCCGATCGCGTTGTTGCGCTCGACGTTCGTGACGCTGCGCCAAGGCGGCGTGCGCTGGCGCGGCACGTTCTATCCCCTGGCCGAACTGCGTCGCGGCCAGGTGCCGTGAGCCGGAACGCCCGCATCCGAAGGCGCCTACCGCGAGTTCAGGCGAAGCCGAAACCGAGCCGGCGCAGCTCGTCGGCGAGCACCGCGCGCGCAGCTGCGTACGAGCTGTCCGCGCCCCACATGCGCGCCATGCGGTCGCTCCAGCCCTTGCGTTCGTCGACCGGTCGCCCGAGGTAGCCACCGCGCGTCGCATTGGTGCGGCGCGCCCATTCGCGCATGCCGGCATCGGCGCCGTCGAGCACGCGGTCGGTGCGAGTGGTGTCGTAGCGATCGAAATGCAGCACGCCGTCGAGAGGCATGCGACCGCGCGGGACCGGATCGTCGGCGGGGCGCCCGATCGTCATGCCGAACGCGACGAACACGTGCGGTGGCAGCGCGAGTGCCTGCGCGATCTCGAGCGGATGGTTGCGCGCGGCACCGATCATGCACGCGCCGAGACCTTCGGCTTCGGCGGCGAGCTGCAGGTTCTGGCCCACCAACGCAGCGTCGATCGTCGCCTGCAAGAACAACTCGAAGCTCTGCGCCTGCAGCGAAGTGCCGTGGCGCCCGCACGCAGCAGCGATCTTGTGAAGGTCGGCGCACACCGCGACGAACACCGGCGCCTGCACGATGTGCTCCTGCCCGCCGCACAGGCGTGCGCACTGCGCCTTCACCGCGGCGTCCTGCACGCAGACGATGGCGTAGGCCTGGATGAAGCTCGACGTCGATGCGTGCCGCGCCGCATCAACAAGGCGTTCGAGCTGCGGCGGCGGGATCGGATCGGCCAGGTAGGCGCGGTGGCTGCGATGCCGGAACATCTGCGCCACCGTGCTCCAAGGTTCGCCGTGCAGCGCACACACCGCCGCGCGCAGGTCCTCGGGGTGGTCGAGATCGGCGTGCACCCAGGGATTTGCCGAAGGCACGACCCGGACGCGCGCCGGGTCGCGTTTCACCAGGTCGCGCAGCAAGGCGCTCGCGGGCGAGATCTCGGCGAACACGTCCCGCCGCAGCGCGATCGGGTGGCCGGGCCGGCCGCGAAACAACGGCAGCGCGATCGCGGCGCCGCGTTCGACGGTCGCCAGCAGGGCCAGCACCGTTTCGGCTTCGACGAGCGCATGGTCGACGGGGAACACGACGACACGCTCCGTCGTCGCCGGCAACGCCGAATTCGCTGCGCGCAGGCTGTCCGCCATCTCGCCACCGGGTGGCACGACGACGACGCGCGTCGCTGCCATCGCCGGCAACGCTGCCGCCCCATCGCGACGAACGACGACGACTTCGTCGACGCCTGCCGCACGGCACGTCGCCACGATGCGCGCGATCGCCGACGTTCCGGCGAGGTCGAGCAGCGCCTTGTCGGCGCCCATGCGCTCGCCCTTGCCGGCCGCGGGAACGATGGCGACGGTGCGCACGGTCACCGCGCGCGGATCTCGCTGAGCGTGATCAGGCACTCGACGGGGTACTTCTTGCGGAAGGCGTCCGCGTCGGGATCTTCGCGATCGGCGATCGCCATCACCACGACCGGCACGGCGCCCACTTCGAGCACGGCGTCGATCGCCTTCTGCGCCGAACCACCGGTGGTCACCGTGTCCTCGAGGATCGCGCACTTCTCGCCCTTGTCGAGATCGCCCTCGATCTTGCTGCCGGTGCCGTGACCCTTCGCTTCCTTGCGCACGAGGAACGCCTTGAGGTTCTGGCCGGTCTCGTGGCTGAGTGCGGCGACCGCACTGGCGAGTGGATCGGCGCCGATGGTGAGACCGCCAACGGCGGTGATCTCCGGGTGCTTCTTCAGCTTCTCGAGCAGCAGCTTGGCGATCAGCCACAACCCCTCGGGGTGCAGGCTGACCTTCTTGCCGTTGATGTAGAAGTTCGAGCGCTTGCCGGAGGCGAGCACGATGTCGATGCCGTCCTTGTAGGCGCGTTCGCGGACGAGCTGCAGGAGGCGGGTCTTGGCGCGGGTGGGTTCGAAGGTGATGGTCACGGGTGCATGGGATAACGGCGCGGCGGCAGGGCTTCCAGGGTTCAGCCGCGGGGCTTAGTGTCTACGGCCGTCCCGACCGTCCAAGGAGAACCATGCCTGTCCTTCGCGCGCTGGTGTCGTCTCTCCCATTGCTCGCCGCCACCGTGGTAGCCCAGGACTTGCGCGAGCTCGGCACCGGCGGCCTCGTGCCGGCCTCCGGCAAGGACGTGCGGTCGGTTGCCGCCGGCGACCTCGACGGCGACGGCGATCGCGATCTCGTGTTCGCGTGCTTCGGCGAGCCTGGCATTGGCCAACGCAACTTCTGGTTGCGCAATGACGGCTCCGGCGTGTTCGACACGACGCCGACGAACTTCCTGCAGCTGGCGCCATCCCTGTCGAAGGTCGTGCTGCTCGCCGACTTCGACGGCGACGGCGACCTCGATGCGTTCTTCGGCAACCAGCGCTTCGACGCGTTGTGCCGCAACGACGGCACCGGCCAGCTGGTGCTCGACCCGGTGGCGCTGCCGCCCCTCGATCGCGAGACCAACGCGGCCGTGGCGCTCGATCTCGACGGCGACGGTGACCTCGACATCGTCGCTGCCTGTGGCGGTTACGACATCGTCTACGTGAATGCCGGCAACGGCACGTTCCTCGACGGCAGCACCCGCTTGCCCGCCACCTGGGACAGCACCCAGGACATCGATCTCGGCGACCATGACGGCGACGGCGATCTCGACCTCGTGTTCGTCAACCAGGACGCTCCGAGCCGGCTGCTCGTGAACGACGGCACCGGCCACTTCACGGCCAGCTCGGCGTCGTTCGGCACCGGCACCTGGATCACCGGCGGCGACATCGACGCTGACGGCGACCGCGACTTCGTGCTCGGCACGTGGGATCCGCCGTTCGGCTATCGCGGCACCGTCGTGCACCGCAACCAGGGCGGCGGCGTGTGGCAGCTGCTGAGTCTCACGTTCGCAACGCCGCTGGAACGCAAGGGCCGGCTCGTCGACGTCGATGGCGACGCCGATCTCGACCTCACGCTGGCGACGGATCGGGTGCGGTTCAACAACGGCACCGGGACGTTCACCGACGGCCCGTCGCAACCGACGCTCGGCAACCACTTCGCCGACATCGACGGCGACGGCGACCGGGACCAGATCGGCGAACCGACGTTGCGCAACAACGGCACGGGCATGTTCCTCTGGCAGCAGGGCCAGGAAGTGCTGCCGATCCAGCAGGGCCGCCCCCTGGCCTTGGTCGACTTCGACCGCGACGGCGACCCGGACCTCCTGAAGGGCAACTTCACCACCATCAGCGTGCTCGCCAACGACGGCCGCGGCGCGTTCCGCGCGGCCCTGGCCCAGGCGAACAACGGGAACTGGGGCACCCAGCCCTGGCTCGTGCGCGACCTCGACGGCGACGGCTTCGACGACGTGTTGCAGCGCTTCGGCAACGAGTGGTTCCGCAACGTGGGCGGCACGGGCCTGAGCCTGCAGACCCTGCCGGAGTGGCTCTACGACACGCTGCCGTTCGACGGCGACGGCGATGGCGACAACGACCTGATCGGTCGCAACTGGCTCGGCGCACCGATCTGGCTGCGCAACAACGCCGGCACGTTCACGCCGGTGTACACAATCCCGTCGAGCCCGATCGGCGGCGTGCAGGCGATCGCCGATTGCGACGGCGACCAGCGCCACGACGTGCTGTGGACGGCGACCCCGACAGCGAACCTGCGTCTCTGGCGCGTCACCGGCACCGGCGTGTTCACCCAGGTGCCGAACGCGTTCCCGGTCGCCTTGCCGCCGGCCAGTGCGGCGGCGGCCGCCGACTTCGACGGTGACGGCGATGTCGACGTCGTCGCCGGTCACGACGGCATCGGCCCGCGGCTCAGCCTGCTCGCGAACGGGGGCACCGGCCAGTTCACGCTCGCGGCACAGCCGGCCTTGGCGCTCGACCTGGTGGCGTCGTTCGCGGTCGCCGACTTCGACGACGACGGCGACGCCGACATCATCGTGCGCGGCGGCTTCATCGCTCCGCCGCGGTTGCTGCGCAACGACGGCGCGTTCACGTTCGTCGATGCGACCGCGACGGGCATCGAATGGCGTGGCCTCGCGATGCCGACCGGCGCCGACGCCATGGCGGCCGACGTCGATCGCGACGGCGACATCGACGTGGTGCCGTTCAACCAGCCGGTCACGCGCGTGCTGCGCAACCTGCAACGGCAGCTCGCCGCGCGCAGTGACCCGATCCGCGGCGCTTCGTGGCGCCTCGAAGTGCTGCAGCGACCGGTCGGCCAGAGTCTCGGCAGCGTCGTGCTCGGCCTCGCCGAAGCGAACCCCGCCGTGCCGACGCCGTTTGGCGACCTGCGCATCGCGCCAGCCGGCGCCGTGCTGCAGGGTCTCGCGATCGTCGATTCGTACGCACCGGTCGAAGTGCTCGCGCTGCCGGTCCCGAACGCACCGGCCCTCGTCGGTCTGGCCGTGTTCGCGCAGCACGTCGCTTTCGACGGCACGGCGATCCGACTCGGCAACCAGGTGGTCGGCGTCGTGCAGTGACCACCAGCGTGTCGACGATGCCAACGCCGCTTCCGCGAACCTCGGCCCACCGTTCCTTCGGCCGGGGCCGGCGGCTACCGTGTCGCCTTCTCCCCGGGCGATCCCTTTGAGCCAACCCGCCAGCGAACCGCAGGAAAAGCAGGTCCTGATCCCGCGACCGGGTCCGCAAGCCCCGCGCGAGACCCTCGTGCTCGCGGCCGATTTCGCCGCCGCCGAGCCACTGGTGCGTTCGGGCATCGACAGCGACCGCATCGTCGTGCTGAACGGCCAGGAAGAACGCGCAGCCCGCGCGGCCGCCGAACGTGGCCGCGAACTCGGCGACGGTCCGGCGCCGACGCGCCCGCACAAGGCGCCGTGGCGCACGCTCGTCGTCGTGCCGACCTACAACGAGAAGGACAACCTCGAGCCGATCGTGCGCGCGATCTGGCGCTACCTCGATTGCGACGTGCTGATCGTCGACGACGGTTCGCCGGACGGCACCGGTGCGATCGCCGATCGCCTCGCCGCCGCCGATCCGCGCCTGCACGTGCTGCATCGCAAGGGCAAGCAGGGCCTCGGGACTGCCTACATCGCCGGTTTCCGCTTCGCGGTCGAACGCGGCTACGAACGGGTCTGCGAGATGGACGCCGACTTCAGCCACGCGCCGTGGGATCTGCCGAGGCTCGTGTTCGCATCGCGCAACGCGGCGCTGGTGATCGGCAGCCGCTACGTGCAGGGCGGCTGCACCGTCGGCTGGGACTTCAAGCGACGCATGCTGTCGCGCGGCGCCAATCTCTACACGCGCCTGATCCTGTCGTCGGGCATTCGCGACAACACGGCGGGCTTCCGCTGCTTCCACGTGGCGGCGCTGGCGAAGCTCGACCTGTCGGCCGTGCATGCGCAGGGCTACGCCTTCCAGATCGAGATGGCGTTCCGCATGGTGCGCGCCGGGTTCACTGTTACGGAGATCCCGATCCACTTCGTCGACCGCCGCGTCGGCAAGTCGAAGATGGACGGCAAGGTCGCGCGCGAGGCGCTGCTGCTGGTGCCGAGGCTGCGCGGGCGGGTCGGCAAGCAGCGTCTGGCCGACTGACGTCGCGCCCGTCTCACGCCTTGCTGGCGGCGAGGCGGTCGTTCTCGATGTCGGTGATCATGCGCTCGGTGACGTCGCCGGTCGGATAGGTGCCGACGAAGCATGCCTTGCAGAACTCGAGCTTCTTGTTGCCGGCGGTTCGCACCGCGTCCTCCATCTGCTCGATGGTCTGGTAGAGCACGGTATCGGCGCCCAGTTCCTTGGCGATTTCGGCATGCGTGCGGCCGCGCGCGACAAACTCGCGCTTCGTCGACATGTCGATGCCGTAAAGGCACGGGAACAGCAGCGGCGGCGAGTACGACGCGAGGTGCACCTTCGCCGCACCCATCTGGCGCGCGATCTTGACGATCTGCCGGCTCGTGTTGCCGCGCACGATCGAGTCGTCCAGGATGATCACGCGCTTGCCTTCGAACTCGGCGCGGATCGGATTGAGCTTGGTGCGGATCGTCGCCTGGCGCGCCTTGTCGTTCGGCATGATGAACGTGCGGCCGACGTAGCGGTTCTTCACGAACCCTTCGCGGCACGGCACGCCGATCTCTTCCGCCATCGTCTGCCCGGCGGTGCGCGCCGACTCCGGCACCGGGATCACCACGTCGGCCTCCAGTCCGGTCGCCTTGAAGGCGCGGCCGAGCCGGCGGCCGAGCTCCATGCGCGCTTCGTAGACCGAAGTGCCGTCGAGGAACGTGTCGGGACGCGCGAAGTAGACGTATTCGAAGATGCACGGGCGGTGCGGCTTGCCCGCAACCTGCAGCACATGCGGCACGCGATCCTTGCCAATCCACAGCATCTCGCCAGCCTTCAGGTCGCGCACGACCTGGTAGCCGGCGACGTCGAGCACGACGGACTCGCTCGCGACCGCGTACCAGGTGCCTTCCGGCGTGACCTTCTTGCCGTAGATGCACGGCTTGATGCCGTACGGATCGCGGAACGCATACATGCCCTCGCTGGTGATGCCGACCACCGAGTAGGCGCCCTTCACACGGTCGAATACTTCCTTCACCGCAGCCTGCACGTCGTCGACGGTGACCGGGTCGGCGAGACGCCGCATCAACGCATCGGCGAACACGTAGAGCACGACCTCGAGGTCGCAGTTGCTACCGAGGTGGATGTTGCGCTGGCCGAAGTACGTCGACTTCAGCTCGTGGAAGTTGGTGACGTTGCCGTTGTGCGCCATCGCCGTGCCGACCGGGTAGTCGAGCCAGAACGGCTGCACGTCGGTGTCTTCGCCGAGTCCGACCGTCGGATAGCGGACGTGGCCGACCGCGAGGTGGCCGCGCAACCGGCTGAGGTGCTTGTCCTGGAAGACCTCACGGACGAGCCCGAGGCCCTTCTTGGCATGGAACTTCTCGTGGAAGGTGACGACGCCCGCGGCATCCTGGCCGCGGTGCTGGATCGCCAGCAAGCCGGTGAGCACGTCGTGGATGGCGTCGGAACCGTGGGGAGCGTAGATCGAGATGAAGCCGCACATGCAGGCGGGCGAGCTTACCATCCGCGCCAGAATGCCCAACCTTTGCAACCTCGACGATCGGATCGTTCCTGAGTGCGACGCGCGCATCCCGGTGCTCGACCGGGGGTTCCTGTTCGGCGACTCGATCTACGAGGTCGTGCGAACCGTCGGCAATGTGCCGTTCGCCTGGCCCGAACACTGGGCGCGCCTGCAGACCTCGGCGGCCGCGATCCGACTGCAGCTCGATCTCGACGAAGCGACGATCGCGCGCCGGATCGCCGCGACCCTGGCCGCTGCCAATCACGGCGACAGCTACGTCCGGCTCGTGGTGACGCGCGGAGCCGGGGAAGCTCCCAACATCGACCTCGCCTACGCCACCGGCGCCCCGTGCTGGCTGGTGATGGTGCGGCCGCTGTCGCCAATGTCGGGCAAGCCGGCACGGCTCGCGGTGGTCGATCGACTGCGCGTCGATCGCAAGGCGCTCGATCCGGCCACCAAGAGCGGCAACTACCTCAACAACGTGCTCGGGCTCGCCGAAGCGAAAGCGCAAGGCGCCACCGACTGCGTGATGCTCAACCACGACGGGCACGTCACCGAAGCCTCGACGTCGAACCTGTTCGCGCGCCTCGACGGCACCTGGTGCACGCCACCGCTCGACGCCGGCATCCTGGCCGGCATCACGCGGTCGCTGCTGCTCGACTTCTTGCCGCGTTGTGGGGAACGCGTCGTCGAACGGCATCTCAGCCACGCCGACCTGGAACGGGCGGAGGAGATGTTCTTGTCGAGCACGCTGCGCGACCTCGGGCCGATCACGCACCTCGATGGGCGCGCCCTGCACGGCGGCGGCATCGGTCCACGCGCCGAAGCGCTGCTGGCGCGCTTCCAGGAGCACTCGCAGGAGCGCTTGCGCGACCACTACGGGCCGCGCTGGCAGGCATTGGTCGGCAATGCCCGCTGAGCCGATCAGCCCAGCGCGTTTGCGATGATCGCCTGGATCTTCGCGAGAGCGCTGCGGTAGCGGGCCTTCGCCTGATCGCCACTCTTCACCGCGGCGATGATGCTGTCGATGGTGCCGGCGAAGCTCGCTGCAGCGGCCGACTTCGGTGGCCGGCCCGGACCGCGCTTCGCCGGAGCGGCGACCTTGGCCTTCGCCTTGGCGGCCTTCGCCTTCGCCTGCTTGCCCTGGCCGCGCGGTGCGACCTTGACGTGGCCAAGGATCACCTTGGCCTTGCCCCACATGATCGGGAAGACCTTCAGCTTCTTCTTGGCCGCGGCCTCGGCGGCGTCCTTGTAGACGGCGCTCTTGTCGCTGCGCAGCACGTCGAGCAGGAACTCCATCGCGGGGTTGCTCTTCTTGTCAGCCATTCTGTTCACTCGTTTGGATCAAATACGAAGCCGACGTGAATCGTCGACGAGGCGCGGCATTGTGTCGCTCCGCCCATTGCTCGCAAGTTCGCAATTGGCGATTCCCATCCCTCACTTTGCGGGCTTGGCAGTGACCGTACACGATTCGCCGGGCGCCAGTACGAGCGAAGGCGTGGCTCCCAGTGCTTGCTGGATCGCAAAGGCGTCCTTGAGTGTCACGCGCACCGTGGTTGGGTGCGATTGGCAAGTGAACACGTCGTCGACGACCACGAGGCCTGGTGCCAGCTTGGCGACGATCGCCAGCAGCTCGGGATTGCGCGGCGACACGATCGCGACGTCGAACTTGCCGGCATCGAAATCGCCCGGGACCAGATTGGGCCCGACCACCGCAACCGTGAGGCCGCCCGGGATCTCGATCCGGTAGCTGCAGCTGTAGGTGACCTTGCCGTCCGGGCGCTTCGCTCCCATTGCATGCACGTTGCAGCCGAGCGGGGTGCCATAGGACTTGCCCGGCTCGGTGAGCGGCATCACTTCCATCGGCACCACCGGCAGGTGGAACGCGATGTGGGTGAACACATGGCGCGGCGGCTCGGCCGAATACATGCGCACGAGCAGCTGGTCGTTGCGCCGCGTCATGTCGAGCGGTTGCGTCAACACACAGAATCCAGCCCCGCCGCCGAGCGCCTCTTGCACGTCGGCGCCGACCGGATCGACCATGAATGCTCCCGTGCCATAACGAAACAGCCAGCCGCCGGTCGGAATCCGGAACAACCGCAAGGAACCCTCGGGCACCGGGTCGCCGGCCTGCTTCGACACGGACGCAAGCTGGCGCCGCCAGAAAGCCGGCAGGCCGCGCGCCTGGATGCCGGCGACTTCGCGATTCATGCGGCGCTGTACCCGTTGCAAGAACTCGAGGAAGTCGACCCGCGGCATGCGGGCATGGTGGCTGTCGATCTGCTCCAACACCGTCGTGCGCTTGGTGCCGCCGCATTCCGCCGGTGCGCCCTGGCCGGTGTAGATCGCCGGCGGATGCTGCACGAGACCCGCGGCCATCTCCTCCGACTGCTCCTTCGTCGGTGACGGTTGCTCGGTAGCACTCGGCTTTGGCGGAAACGCCGGCACCGCACCCTGCAGCGCCGCGGCATCGGCGACCAGCATCATGCTGCCGAGCAAGCCCGGGTCGATCAGATCGCCGCAACCGAACGTGGCGCCGATGCGCGTCTGCGGCATCGAATCCGTGCTCTCGTCGAAGTCGTTGACGACGATCTGGAAATCGATGACGTGGCCCGCCTTCGCGACCTGGCCCGGAGCCAGGATCTCACTCCACGGAATGCGCGCCTCGTAGTTGGTGAGGCCGTGTTCCTTGTCGTGCGTGACCACCATGCGCGCGAACTTGCCGTCGAGCACGCGCGCTTCGCCGCGCAGTCGATCCCACTGCACGACTTCGTGGCCGGTGTCGTTGGCCAGCCAGAACTCACGGTCTTCGCCCCGCCCCGGATCGTTGCCGGACGCCCGCGTGTCGCGATTGGGATCGAACGTCAACACCACCGAATCCGCTGCCGGAATCTCGGTGAGCAACAGCGTGTTGGCGTCGAGCGCGCGATGCCACTCGTCGGTCACTGCACAACTGATCCACAGTGCCTCGGCATCCCACAGCAGGAACACCGCGGCGCGCAGGTCGCGCGGGCCGATCCAGGCGTTGTATGCCGTTCCCGACAGTTGCCGGTTGTCGTCGAGCCGCAGCGCCGGCAATTCGGGCCAGTCGTTCAACGAACCGTCGACGGTGAGCTCGCGATCGCCGCGCGGCAACACGACGTGCTGCGGCAGCAACATGGGCGAGAACTTCGGTCCCTGCGGCCCCTTCGGTGGGTTCGGCTGGTTCTGGGCCAACAGCGAAACACCGGTGGCACCGATGCACAGGAGCGACGACCAGAGCGTGCGCGTCAGGGGAGTCCTCATCGAGGCGGGGATGTTCATGGAGGCTAGGGAACGGTGCATGCCGCAGGTCCGGCAACAAGGCAGCTAGCCGGGGCCAGTGCATCGGCAACCGACCAGGAGGCCGGAGAGTGCCGCGACGACGATTCACACCGTCGCTGACTCCGGGAGCTGCCGCAATTCACGGCATCACCCATCGCATGCGCGGCCAGGGCCCGAGCACGCACCAGGGCACGCCCACGAACGACGCCATCGGCACTTCGCCGAAATGACGGCTGTCGCGGCTGTCGAACGGACTGTCGCCGAGCAGGAACCAATGCCCGGCCGACACGCGGCGCGGCCACGACCCGGGTTGGCCACGCAATCCGGAGATCGGTTCGCGGTCGGCGAAGACGTCGTGGTGCACCGCGATCTCGCCGAAGGTGAAGTCCGCCTTGCTGCCTTCGCCATCGACCACCGCGAGCCACAACTGCGTGCGCGCCACCTTGCCGCGCTCTGGCCATTCCGGTCGTTTCACGACAAACAAACGCGCCGCGTCCGCATCGACACAGAAATAGAGGCGGTCGTCGAGAAAACCGAACTCGAGACTCTGCGATGCACGATCACCGCGCGGCACCGACCCCGTCGCGATGTCCTCGCCGTTGCACCACAGCGCCACCCGACCACTCGCCGGTTGCCAATGGAACGTGAATGCGGCCTCGGCGCGGTCCACCGTCGCGAGCACTTCGCCGCCGCCAATCGTGCACTGCACGGTCAAGCTGCAGTCGTGCACCCGATGTTCGCTGCCGACATCGCGCACATTGCCCGCACGATCCAAGAACCCCGCATCGACGGGGCGCGCGGTACCGACATGGCCTTCGAGCGTTCCATTCGCCGCATGCCGCGCCCGGTTGGCACCCTCGCGCAACGACGCGCGCAGCGTGTCGGCGCGGCCAGCCGCCGCCGGCAACCGCCACGATCCGTCCACCGGGACCGCCGCCGCCAACGCCAGGCGATCCCGTTGCGCCAAGGGCCCATCGCCGCGTGCCCACGGCACCTGCCGCGACCGCGCCGCCAGCGGGTCCTTCTCTTCGCGCACCAGGCGTTGCAGATCGGGACCGCGCCAAACGTCGCCGTCTTTGATGTTGATGCAGCAATCGACGTTGTCGCCGCTCGCTGCGACACGCTTCACCATTTGCTGGCCGGGCTCCGTCGGGTGCTTCACGACGACGAGGTCGCCAACCCGAACGCGGGCCTGATCGGCGCGCTTGTCGACGAACACGATGTCGCCGCCCTTCGGGTTGCCGTGCAGCAGCGGCTCCATGCTTCCCGTCGGCACGAGATAGCGATCGCCGACCCAGCGACGCAGCGCCAGCACGGTCACGATTGCGAGGCCGGCGACCAGCACCGCATCGCGCAGCATCGATTTGGAGAAGGGCACTCGCATGTCAGCGCGCGGGGAAGAAGCGTTCGTGCAACAGCGCCACGGTACGCGCCAACTCGATCTCCGGTACGACGAACGCAATCGTGCCCGCAGTTGCCCCCTGGCCAGCGCAGCGCGGTCGCACCGACGCCGACGCCAGGGCGCCGAACACCTGCGCGGTGCCGCTTGCGGCCAACGCCTGCGGATCGCCGACGACACCGACCACGGCGTGGCCACGTTCGACGTCCACCAGGAAGTGCAGCTGCAGGCGCGAAACGACGAGTTCGACCATCGCGGCGTCGACGGCGAACGCGAGCGCCGCCTCCGCGATCGCAACCGGGCCGACATCGCACGCAACCTCCGCGAGCTCGGCGAACACCTTCGCCAGGAACGCATGCTGCGGCACGAAGCGCTGCGAACGCACAGTCACCAACGCCACGCCGGCGCGGTGGGCAATCGCGCGCACCGCAGGCCGAACACCGGCGACGTCGCGTTCGATCAACGTGCCCGGCGCACTCGGTTCCAACGTGCTGCGCACGCGCAACGGAATGCCATGCTGCATGGCCGGCGCCATCACCGCGGGATGGAGGACCTTGCTGCCGAACGCGACGAGCTCGCACGCTTCGGCAAAGCTCATGGAGCGGATCGGCAACGCTCCCGGGACAAGGCGAGGATCGGCGGTGCGCACGCCATCGACATCCTTCCAGATCTGGATCTCTTCGGCGCGCACGGCGACGCCAAACAGGGCGGCGCTGTAGTCACTGCCGTTGCGGCCCAGGGTGGTGATGTTGCCCTGGGCGTCACCGCCCAAGAAACCGGTGACGACGGGAATGCCTTCGACGGTGGCGAGGAAGGCGGCGATGCGGCCGTCGTCGGGAAGGGGGCGGGCGCGGCCGAAGTTGCTGTCGGTGCGCAGGCCGGCGGTGTGGGCATCGACGGCGGTCGCGGGAGTGCCGGCGGCGCGCAGGGCCGCGGCGACGGTGCGCGCGCTGCAACGTTCGCCGTAGCTGGCCATCAGGTCGAGCGCCTTCGGGCTCGCTTCGCCGACGAGGCGAAGGCCGCGGGCGAGGTCGTTGAGTTCGGCGAGCAGGGGATCGAGCAAGTCGCTCGGCAGGCCCAGCCCCGCCAGGATGGTGCGGTGGCGGTTCGCGATGGCGGTGGTGTCCGCTTCGCCCGTGGCGGCGGTGCGGGCGAGGGCGAGCAGTTGGTCGGTGACGCCGGCGTGGGCGGAGACGACGACCAGGGGCCGGCGGGCGGCGTGCTGCTGGACGATGTGGACTACCTGGCGGATGGC
>SXPB01000072.1 GCA_005776475.1 Planctomycetia bacterium | reverse complement strand
TCGTGGCTTCTTTCACGCCCCGATCGACGCCCGTTCCTGCGCAACTGTTGCGGGGAAACCCGTAGCCGCGAACTCAGCGCCGCAACGGCCCACCGCGCCATCCAGGCGGCACCACGCGCCAGACCCCAAACCCCAGCCATCGCTGCAGCGAAGTGAGTTCGTAGGTGTGACGGTGGACCGGCAGAGCCTCGTCGTCGCGATGCTCGGCTCCCAGTGGGCACGCCGAGCGACTGCCGCACCCGGTATCGCACCCCCCGCGCAGGCGATGGCTGCCGCAGCGCGCGTGGTCGTGCTGGCCCATGCCATCGTGCACCGTCGCCGGACAGGCGGTGACGCACGGCTGCGGACAGCCGCAGCACGGATGGAACTGTTCGGCGATCGACGCATCGGGCACCGCACCGAACGGCAGGCCATCGCACAGGATCGCCGCGCGCACGCGCACCCACGGTCCGAACTCGGGATGCAGCAACAGCCCCGACACCGGCGAGACAATTCCAAACCCGGCCGCTTCGCCGAGTCGCGCGTCGTTCACGCGCACCCGTCCCCCGAAACCGAGCACCGTGCAACCGACGCCTGCTTGCTGCAGCAGCGCGGCGATCTCGGTGGCGGTCGCCAACGCGAACATTGCCGCGGTCGCTCGGCTGCGCCCGGACTCGGCGTGCCAGCGCCCGAACTGCTTGCCAAAGCTGCGACCCGCCGACGCCAGGACCACCGCCGTACCGCAGGTTGGCGCTTCGCGCTGCAGCCGCCGCTCCGACGGTTCGCCGGCATCGAAACGAACGCGATCGACGAGGCCGCACAGATCGAGGCCAGAGGCCGAAGCCAATGTGCGAACCTGGGCCAACGACGGCAATCGCATGGAACTCGAAGAACGGGGAGAGTGCGCTCGACCGGCAGGTCGCCCGCACGAACGGACGGACGCTGTATTTCGGCGGCGGCGGCGCCATTGGCAAGCCCCCGTCTGCGACTCCGGCCTATTGCCCCGCAAAGCTCGGCCGAAACCAGAGCTTGCAGCGCCCTTGGCGCCGCCTACGATCGGCCATGCCCCGAGCGGGGAAGCCGGTGTGAATCCGGCGCTGTCCCGCAGCTGTCACCGGTACGAACGTCCAGCAGCCACTTTCGATCCGTGTCGGATCGATGGGAAGGCGGACCAGTAGGTCTGATCCGGAAGCCAGAACACCCGCCCGAGGCCGGCCCGCAAGGGTCGTTCGATCGACTCCTTGTGCGGCGCGCATGACGCCGCGTGGAGCACTGATGCACGCACCGGTACCGTTCCGGCAAGCGACGCGTTCGCGTCGTCTCGCCGTCTCCTTCTCGTTGTCCCTGGCCATCGCCCTGGCGCTGGCCCCGACCGCTTCGGCGCAGGTTGCCGTCGAAGGCATCGCGGCCTCGGCGCAGACGTTGCCGCCAGGCACGAGCCAGTCCCTGCACACCAGCAGCGGGCTCGTCACGTTCGACGGCGTCGCCGTCACGCGCACGGCCCCTGGCCAACCGCCGCAGACGCTGCTCACGACGAGCGGCGTCGTGTTCGGTTCGTTCTTGCTCGAGACCGGTCCGAATCACGTGTTGTTCGGACTGACGGGCATCGTGTCAGGCGGCGCCAACGACGCCATCTGGTTGCTGCCGACGCAGGGTCCGGTCGCCACGCAGCCGCTGGCGATGGTGCCGTACAACTACGACGCGACGATGCTGACGCCGACGACCGTGTTGCTGTCGGCGCGCACCGGCGGCTTCGGCGCCACCAACAACGAGCTCTGGGTGCTCGACCTGCCGACCGGCACGACGCAACTCGTCGCGTCGATTCCCGGCGCATCGGGGCCGGTGACGATCGCGCCGAACGGCGACGTGTTCTACGCCACCGGTTTCGCCGGCTGGCCACCGCTGCCGGGCACCGCCACCGTCCTGCGCTTCTCTCGCGCCGTGTTCGACCAGGCGGTGCTGACCAACACCGTGCTCGGCCAGGCCCACACGCAGGTCGTGGTCAGCGGCCTCGACGCAGTCTCCGACTTCGTGTTCGACAACGACGGCGACCTCCTGTTCGTCGACTGGTTCAACAACCGCATCGGCGAGATCAACGATGCCGATGGCCCGCAGCCCTGGGTCGGCGCGCCCCTGGTCGACTACGCCACTGCCGCGGTGTCGCCGACGTCGTTGCAGGCCGTGGTCGGCGCGAGCGCCGCCGGGGTGTTCGAGCCGTTCCAACCGGCGAACGGCCGCGTGCTCGTGCACGAGACGAACTACGTGACCACGCAGCTGCTGCGGGAACTGACGCCGGCGCGGGCGACGTTGTCGGCAACGGGCGGCTCGCCGGTGCCTGCCGGTCCGTTCGACTTCGTCACCAGCGGTGGACCGGCCCTCGGTCTCGGCGTCGTCGCACTGCAATTCGGCAGTATTCCAGGCGTGCTGACGATCTCGGTACCCGGCTTCGAACAACCCCTGTTCCTCGAGGCGACGCTGGCGAGCAATCCCGTGCTGTTGACCGTGTTGTTCGACGCGAACGGAGCCAGCACACTGTCGTTGGCCAATCCCGGTATCGCGCCGGCCGTGCTGCTCTCGGCCCAGGTCGTCTTCGTGTCGACCAGCGGCGTGCTCGGTAGCACCGCGGCTACGACCGCACTGCTCGGTCCGTGACCTGCCGCGCCCACTCGCGTGGGCCGGCAATGCGAAGTCGTTACAGCCAAGTCCTGTCGGGAAACCCAGGGAGAGTCCGTAATAGCCGCCTTCGGAGACTGTTCTCCGAGTCGGACTTGGCATGCAGAAAAACACGATCACGCTGCTCCTCGGAGCCATCATTCTCCTCGCGGTAGGCACCGTGCTGCTGCCGCAGTGGCTCGCGGAAGACACGCAGATCGGTCGCTGGAACACCAACGACGAAACCGACGTCCCGGCGGACCCGGCCGCAGCCGAAGCCGCGGCCGAGACTGCCGAGGACGGCGCCGTGCGCAGTGCCGTGGCGCTGGGCTCCGACCCGGCGGCGGCCGACGAACGCGTGGAGATCGTGTTGCGCGGTCGCATCGTCAACAAGTTCACCGCCGGCGTGCCCGGAGCCCAGGTGTGGCTCGACTTCGGCCGCGGTGGCGGTCCGGGCGGGCGCGGTGCCGCGGCGCGCAACCGCCGCGTGCCCGATCCGGTGCGCACCGATGCCGAAGGCCGGTTCGCGTTCCAGGGCCAGACCTTCCGCAACCTGCGCGTGTCGCTGCAAGCCAGCCACGAACGCTTCGCCATCGGGCTGTTCGAGAAGGACATCGGCGCCGTCGCGGCCGAAGTCGATCTCGGCGATCTCGTGCTGCAGAACGGCGGCGAAGTGCGCGGCCGCGTGACCGATCTCGACGGCAACGGCATCGCCGCAGCCGAACTGCGACTGCAACCCGAGAACGGCAACCCGCTGCGGCAACTGCGCGACCGCGAACGCATGCTGCCGGTGTTCAAGACCGACCAGAACGGCTTCTACGTGCGCCCCCACCTCGCGGCCGGCGACTGGTCGCTGTCCGCGACGGCGAAGCGGCACACGGAAGGGCGCTCGACGACGTTCGTGGTCGAAGAGGACCAGGCGGTCGATGTCGACGACATCCGGCTCGGTCCGGGCTACGAAATGACGGGCATCGTGCGCAATGCGCGCAGTGAACCGATCGCCAAGGCCACGGTCGTCGTGCAGAGCACCAACCGCGGCAACGGTGGCAATGGCCCCGGCGGCAACGCGGGCAACCCCGCCGCCGGTAGTGGCGGTGGCGGGCGCGGTGGCCGCGGCGGTCCCGGCGGTGGCGGCGGGGCTGGTGCCTTGTTCGGTGGGCGCGAACACCGCACCACCACCGACGCGGAGGGCAAGTTCTTCCTCGAACACCTGCCCGGCGCGACCATGCGGCTCGACGTCGACGCCGAGGGCTACCTCGACCATCGCCAGGAAGGCATCGATTCCACGCTGGGCCAGCAACTGTTCGTCACCATGCAGGATGGCTTGCGCCTGGAAGGCAAGGTCGTCGACCAGGAACAGACGCCGATCACCAGCTACGCGGTGCGCGCGGTGCGCTTGCGCGGCCTGCCGGTGCCCGGCCAAGGCAACCTCGACGTGAACGCGATCATCACGCAGCTGCGCTCGGGCAGCCTCGACGAGTCGACGCGTGCGCAGTTGATGGACCAGATGTCGTCGTTGCGTTCGCAATTCGATCGCGGCAACGGCGGCGGGCGCGGCGGGCGCGGGACGGGCGGACAAGACGGGCAGGGCCGCGACGGCAACGACGGCGGGCGACCCGGCGGCGGTGGCGGCGGTGGTCGCGACCTCGGCAAACCGGAACCGCACCCAGGCGGCACCTTCGTACTGACCGGCTTGCAAGAAGGCGTCTACGAGGTGCACGTGCAGTCGCCCGAACACGCCCGCTATCGCTCGGCGGAAGTGGAACTGCGCCTCGGCGCCACGGTGTCGCCGCTTGCCATCGTGCTGGACAGCGGCGTCTACGTCGCCGGCGTCGTGCTCAACACGGCCGGCGATCCGGTGCGCGGCGCGCGCGTCGAATTGCGCACGCCATCGGCCTTCGAAGCGATCGGTCGGCGTGGCCGGGGCAACCCGACCGCGACTCCGGCCGGCGCCAATGGCGCCAACGGCGCCAACGCAGGACCCGACCTCAACAACATGGCGCGCGAATTCCAGCGCATGGCATCGGGCACGCAGACGACGCTCGAAACCACCACCGACGACGACGGAGTGTTCGTGATCAAACACGCCGTCGCCGGCACCTACCGGTTGCAGGCCGAAGCGAAGAACCACGCCAACGCGCAAACCGAGCCCTTCGAACTGCTCGCCGATCGTTCGGGCTTCGAACTCCGCCTCGGCTCGTTGGGCACGCTGGCCGGCGTCGTGCGCGGCCTGCGCCCCGACGAGATCGCCGAAGCCCGCGTCGGCGCCGTGCCATGGTCGAACAACGGCCAGGGCGGCTGGGGCGCGCTGTTTGGGCGTGGCGGTCGCGGCGGCGGTGGCGGTGGCGGCGGCAACGGCGCGTTCGCCCAGGCGAACGTGAATGCCGATGGCAGCTATCGCCTCGATGGACTTGCGCCGGGCGATTATCTCGTGCGCAGTTGGATCGGTTCACCGCAGGACCTGATGCGCGAACTGGCGCCGCAAATGAGCGATGGTTCGCTGCAAGCCGACGCCGCAGTGCGCGGCGGCGAGACGACGCAACTCGACCTCAGCCTGGTGCGACCGCAGCAGGGCATCGTCGCCGGCTCGGTGCTGCACAACGGCACTCCGGCGAGCGGTTTCCAGGTCGAGCTGACGCGGCAGGACGACACCGCCAACGCGAACCCCAACGTCACGCCCGGCGGCGGTCGCGGCCGCGGCCAAGGCCAAGGCCCGGGAGGCTTTGGTGGCTTCGGTCGCACGTTCCAGAGTGCCGTGTCCGCCGCCGGCCGCTTCCAGATCGCCAACGTTCCCGTCGGCAACTACCGCCTTCGCGTGCAGAGCAACCGCCGCGGCGGCACGCTGCACGAAGAAGTCGTCATGGTGGTCGCCGATGCGACGACCGAACGCCAGATCATGGTGCAGACGCATTCGCTGCACGGCGTCGTCACGCGCGACGACGGCGGCAACGTCGCCGAACTCAGCGGGCGCGTGAGCTTGCTGGCGGGAATCAACGCGATGCCGGAGAACCTGCAGGCCTACCAGCGCGAGAACCCGGGTGTCGAAGGACGCCTGCAGGCAGGCAAGTTCCAATTCGACAACGTGAAGCCGGGCACCTACCTGCTCGTGCTGTCCCCGCGCGGGCGCGAGCGCACCAGCTTGCCGCTGGTGGTGCAAGGCGACCAATCGGTGACTCTTGCGGTGGGCAAACCTGCCGAAGCGACGCCCGGGATCCCCGCCGCGCCGCGCGCCAACCCGCCAGTGAGACGCTAGACTGCCGCGAAACCCTAGGGTTCGCCATTCGCTTCGTCACCTACACCCTGATCGCGCTGCTGCTTGCCATTGGTCTTGGCATCGGCGGCTACTGCGCCCTGCTCGCGGTCAAGCGCGGCCCCGCACCGGTGGCCACGAAGACCGCGGCGCCTGCCGTCCCTGATGCCGTGCCGGTCCCGAGCCGACTGCCAGGCAGCGCCGAGTTCGCGCATGCGGCCACCGCTTCGACGCAGCGATCGGCTGGCCCCTTCGAACTGAAGATCCAGGTGCAGGACCTGCCGTCCCAGCTGCGCACGGGAGAAGGCGGCATCGCCATCGAGCCGGTGCAGGGACATGGCGTTCGTCAATGGTTGCCCTTCGCCTCGACGAATCCGGAGGCAGCCACCTTCGAAGTGGACACCCGCGTCGACCACATCGGCGACTACACGTGCTGGGTCGCCACCGATCGCGCGGCCGCGGCGCACGGCTATCTGGCGCGCGCCGTCGCGACGGTTGGGCGGACCGGCGGCTCGATCACGATCGATGCGAGCGCGACCTTGCTGACGTTCGTGCCAGCCAAGAACGTCCTGCACGCCGGCCCGTTCCGCCTGTCGCGTGCCGACGATCCGCACTGGACCGCGCCGGGGCGCGCGGCGGCAGGCATTTCGATCCGCGACGGCGCCCCGTTCGTGCTGTGGCTCGGCAACGGCAACTACGAACTCGGCGATCCCCTGCGCGCCGAACGGCGGCTGCAGTTCTCGACGAAGGGCGCGCAGTCGATCGCGATCAGCGACGACCTGGCAGCGCTTCGAGCTGGCCGTCCGTGACGCGGTAGACCTGACCCGACACCGGGTGCGTGGCCTGTTCGGCGATCGCTTCGGTCACGGCCATCAACTGCTCGAGGTTCTGGCCCGCCTCCGGACCGACCCACAACGTGTCGCGATCCGGAATCGCCACCAGCAAGCCGTCCTTCGGCTCGAGCAACAGCGACCGCGCGGCGTCGTAGCCATCGCCGGTCTGGATGACGACGGGTTCTTTGAGCGGAGCCTGCGGCACGGTGCCGCCGCGGCGTGCGAGGTTGGTGAGCGCGAGGTTGTGCAGGTCGGCCGCCGTCTTGCGCCACCGGCGCAGGTGCTCGCGGCAGACGAACACCATCGTCGAGGCATCGTCGATCACGTAGACCGTGACCAGGCCTTCGGCCATCGCGGTGTGCACGAGTCCCGAGTCGCCGAATGTGCCCTTCTCGTCGAGCCACGCGCGCGAGCGAACCTGCGGCATCACCTGCGGCGCGGCCGCGGCGAAGTCGTGGTCGCCGACACGGTCGAGGCCGACCTCGCGAATGTCCTCGAGCAACCCCGCCACCATGCGCGTGAAGCGGTCTGGCTCGGCGTCGGCCAGCCGGTAGGCGTCGTGCAAGGAGACCATCGTCTCCTGGCCCTCGACCCGCAGCACGCAGGCAAACCGCTGCGGCACCATGCCAAGGAACGTGACCCCGGGATGCGTCGCCGCCAGTTCGTTTTCGAGCCGCAGCACGAACGCCGCGACTTCGGGCGCCGGTTGCCGGGCCACATGCCGCCACCGATGGTGGACGACGGCGGTGACCAGCGCCAACGTCGCCCAGCCCAAAGTCAGCCAAAGCCACATGCGACCGCTATCGGCAGGCGCCCCGGACGGCTGAAGGAGCTGCGCACGTTGCGACCATGGCACGGCCCAATTCCTCACGGACGCGTCTCGGGACGTCAGGAACTTCGGAGGTTGTCGCGGCGACGGACTTGACGATCCAACTGCCCCAGGTCGCCGCGGAAGGTATTTCGTGCCGGAGGTTGGCGCAATGGCAGCGACTCCGGTTTCCGCATCCTTCACAACCCCATTGCAACTACACTCCGATTTCCGGAAACTCGAGGTCGCGAACCCCAGGGAAACCCGGTTCCAATGGCCACCCGTCCTTCACAACCTCAGTTCAGGCTGCTCGTAATGGGGGATGGCTCCGTTCGGACCATTCCGCTCGAAGGCATTCGATGGGTGATTGGCCGCGCCGCCGACTGCGAGGTCCCGCTGCGCGATCCCACGGTCAGCCGCCGGCACCTCCTGCTGGAACGCGTCGGCGACAAGTTCCACTTCCAGGACCTTGGCGGCAGCAACCCGGTCCTGCTCGACGGCAAGCCCGAACAGAGCGGCGTCGTCGCCGTCGGCCAGACACTCGCCATCGGCCTGACCCGCCTAAGCCTCGAACTGCGCATGCGGCCAGCGGACGTCGCCGTCAACGGGAACACCACCGTGGTGCTGTCGCGCGAAGTTGCCGACGAAGAAATCGCCGATCGGCCGGCAGCCGATTCGATGGCAGGCGCCGCGACGCGCGTGCTGGATCGCATCGAGTGGTCGTTCGCCGATCTCGGCGACCTCACGTGCACTGCCGAACCGCTGCTCAACCTGGCGATCAACCTGACCGGCCGCAAGCGCGGCTGGATCGGTCGCTTCAACGCCCACAACGCCATCGAGACCCTTGCCGCGCTCGATCTCTCCGGCCGCGAGCAACCGCCACAACTGCCGGAGTCGGTGCTCGCCGAGTCGCGCCGCATCAATCGCCCGCACCTCGTGGTGACGCAGGAAAACGGCGAGACTGTCGATCGCCTGCTGGTCCCGCTCGGCACCGGCCCGGAAGGCATGCTGCTGCTCGAGGAGCCCAACGCCGGCGCCCCGCAGGGCCAGGACCTGCTGCGTCTCGCCCATTCCCTCAGCAACGTGGTGTGGCATCGACTGCAGGAGACCACCGAACGCCAGCGCCTGCGCGACGAAGTGCGACGGCTGCGTTTCCACGGCTCGGCCGCGCACAACGCGCTGCTCGCCAGCACGCGACTGCACGACGTTCGCCAGTCGCTGCGAACGCTCGCCGGCGGTGACGAGCCGGTGCTGCTGGTCGGCGAAGACGGCACCGAACTGGAAGATCTCGCGCGCTACGTGCACTCGGAGAGTCCGCGCCGTCCGGAGCCATTCGTGGCCTGGAATGCCGTGCGGGTCCCGAACTGGCGCCACGAACGCGATCTGTTCGACGATCGCCCCGGCGGCGACAACGTGCTGCAGCGGGCTCGCAACGGCACGCTCTTCCTCGAGCGCTTCGACTGGTTGGCGCCGACCTTGCAGGAACGACTGGCAACGACCCTGCGCGAGCGACGACTGGCGGGCACACCGACGCCTGCACTCGTGGTCTCTTCGGCGTCGGCGGCAATGACGCACGACGGCTCGACTGCGTTCGATTGGCTGCCGCACCAGACGATCGCCGTGCCGCCATTGCGCAGCAATCCGCGCGACATCCTCGCGCTCGCCGAACTGTTCCTGTCCGAACTTGGCACCCGCCCCGACGGATCGCCACGCCTGCTCACCGAACGCGCGAAACGCGTGCTCGTCACCTACGCCTGGCCTGGCAACGTGCGCGAATTGCGATTGATCCTGGAGTCGGCCGCCGCACAGGCCAACGACCAACCGATCGCTCCGCGGCACCTGCCCATCGCCCTGGCCGCCGAAGCCGGCGCCGCCGACAAGCCCGATATCCCGACCCTGGAGCAAATGGAGCGCACGCACATCCAGGACGTCATGGAACGCACCGGCGGCAACCGGTCGAAGGCGGCGACGATCCTCGGCATCGCCAACTCGACGCTCTACGAGAAGTTGAAGCGACTCGGTCTCGACGCGTAGCCGCGCGCTGCTGGTCTGCCGTGGCCGCCTTTGCCATGATCCGACGATGGCCAGTCCCCGCCGGATCTACCTCGACAACGCCGCCACCACTCCGCCGCTGCCGGCGGTGGTCGAGGCCATGGCCAGGACGGCGCAAGAACACTTCGGCAATCCGAGCAGCGCCCACGCCTTCGGCCCGCCGGCCAGGAAACTGCTGGAGGACGCCCGTGAGTTCCTGCGCGGCACCCTCGGCGCTTCGCGCGTGGTGTTCACTTCCGGCGGCAGCGAAGCGGACTACCTCGGCATCGTCGGCAGCGCGATGGCATGTTCGCCCGGTCGCGTGCTGATGGCGCAAAGCGACCATCCCGCCTTGCTGCAGTGCACGAGCCTGCTGGCGCGATGCCGCCACCACGTCAGCGCGCTGCCGGTCACTCGCGACGGCGACCTCGCCTCGGAGACGTTGTTCGACGCGCTGGGCGCCGATGTGCGGGCCGTGGCGCTGATGTACGGCCACAACGAACTGGGCACGCTGTGCCAGTTGCGCGAACTGGTCGAACTCGTGCGGCGCACGGCGCCGGAAGCGCACGTGCACGTCGATCTCGTGCAGACCTACGGCAAGCTGCCGTTCGACCTCGACGACTTCGACGTCGATTCCGTAGCCGTGTCGGGCCACAAGTTCCACGGCCCGCGCGGCGCTGGCTTCCTCGCGTTGTCGAGCACCGCCGAGATCGCACCGCTGCAGCTGGCCGGCGGCCAGGAAGGCGGCTTGCGCGGCGGCACCGAGAACGTCGCCGCCGCCGTCGGCCTCGCCGTCGCCGCCGAACACGTGCTGTCGCACCAGGCCGCGACGCAACGCCACACCGCCGCACTGGCCGAAAGCGTCGCCGACGCGCTGCGCACCGCGGTGCCCGGCGCCGAACGGCTCGGCCATCCCGAACGCCGCCTGCCGCACATCCTGTCGATGCGGCTGCCGGGCATCGTCGGCCAGACCCTGGCGCTGCGCTGCGATGCGCGGGGCGTCGCCTTCTCGACCGGTTCGGCGTGCCACAGCGCCAGCCACGAGGATGGCGGCAAGGCCGAGCGCAAGCCTGCCAGCAATCCGGTGCTGGCCGCCATCGGCTTCGACCAACGCACCGCGCGCGAAGTCGTGCGGGTGTCGTTCAGCGGCCTCACCACGCGCGGTGAAGTCGAAACCGCTGCGACGGTGCTCGCCGAGGAAGCACAGCGCCTGCTCGCATCCGCACCACGGGATCGCAGCAGCGGAGCCACAGGCCGATGACCGAAGTCGCCCCCACGCCCGCGATGGCGCAGTACGCGGCGCAGAAGCAACGCCATCCCGATGCGTTGCTGTTCTTCCGCATGGGCGACTTCTACGAGCTGTTCTTCGATGACGCGAAAGTCGCGGCGAAGGCGCTCGGGTTGACGCTCACCAGCCGCAGCAAGGGCGAGAACGCGATCCCGATGGCCGGCGTGCCCGTGCGCGCGCTCGACACCTACCTGCGGCGCCTCGTGCAGATGGGCCACAAGGTCGCCATCTGCGAACAGCTGCAGGATCCCAAGGACGCGAAGGGTGTCGTCGACCGCGCCGTCGTGCGCGTGGTCACGCCCGGCACGTTGACCGAGGACAACCTGCTCGACGGTCGCCGCAACAACCACCTCGCCGCGGTGCTGGTGCATCGCGACCGCTGCGGCCTCGCGTGGGTCGATCTGTCGACCGGAGCTTTCCGCGTGCACGAATGCGGCATCGCTCGGCTCGCCGACGAACTGGCGCGCATCGAACCGGCCGAACTGCTGCTGCCCGAGGACCTGCGCAGCCACCTGCGACCCTGGCAACCGGCGCACAACGTGCCGACGACGTTCCGCGCCGCCTACGACTTCGGTGCCGACAGCGGCGCGCGCACGCTGCAGGCGTTCTGGAAGACTGCGACCCTCGCCGGGTTTGGCGTGCAGGACATGGCGCTGGCGGTCGGCGCCGCCGGCGCGCTCGTCACCTACCTGCAGGAGACCCAACTGTGCGCGTTGCCGCACCTGCGCGGCATCGAAGTCTGGCACGACGGCGCTTTCCTGCGCCTCGACCGCACCACGCGCCAGAGCCTCGAACTCGTGCAGACGATGCGCGACACCGAAGGCACGTCGCTGCTGTCGATCCTCGATCGCTCCAGCACGCCGATGGGAGCGCGTTGCCTGCGCAGCTGGCTGCTCGCGCCGCTCGCCGAAGTGGCGGCGATCCTGCGGCGCCAGGCCGCCGTCGGCGAACTGCACGACGACGACGAACTGCGCACGCTCGTCTCCACGCAACTGAGCCAGGTGCTCGACCTCGAACGGCTGTCGTCGCGCGCTGCGTTCGGCCGCGCCAACGGCCGCGATCTCGTCGGGCTGCGCCAGAGCCTCGAACAGCTGCCGCCGCTGGTCGCCCGCCTGCGCGAATGCCGCGCCGAAGCGTTGCGCACGCTCGCCGACCGGCTCGATCCGTTGCCGGATCTCGTGCAGGCGATCGCCGCCGCCGTCGTCGACGAACCGCCGATGACCATCAAGGAAGGTGGCATCCTGCGCACCGGCTACCACCAGGAACTCGACGAGCTGCGCACGCTGGCGCGCGACAGCACCGAGTGGCTGGCGCGCTACCAACAACAGCTGGTCGAACGCACCGGCATCACCAGCCTCAAGGTCGGCTTCAACCGCATCTTCGGCTACTACATCGAAGTCACGCACACGCACCGCGAGGTCGCGCTGCCGCCGGAGTTCCACCGCAAGCAGACCACCAAGAACGCGGAGCGCTACGTCACCGACGACCTGCGCACGTTCGAGACCAAGGTGCTGAAGGCCGAAGAGAACGGCAAGGCGCTCGAATACGAGCTGTTCGTGGCCTTGCGCGAGCAGGTCGCCAACGCGGTCGCGCGCTTGCACCGCACTGCCGCCGCCGTCGCCGAACTCGACGCCTGCCGCAGCCTCGCCACGGTCGCCCGCGAACGCAACTACTGCCGCCCCACGGTCGACGACTCGACCACGCTGCGCATCGTCGACGGCCGGCACCCGGTGATCGAAGCGACGCACGCGGCGGGCACCTTCGTCGCCAACGACACCGACCTCGAACCACCGCATCGCCGACTCGTCGTGCTCACTGGCCCCACCATGGCCGGCACGTCGACCTG
>SXPB01000071.1 GCA_005776475.1 Planctomycetia bacterium | reverse complement strand
GCCCAGCACGCTCACGATCAACCAGCACGTCTACCGAAATCCCTTCCTTACCAGTCAGTGGGAGAGCGGAACGGTGCATGGCGACTCCTGAGTGAGTTTCGAGAAAGCACCCCAAAGGTATCCGCTCCCCAGCAACCGGCAACCCCATCAACCCATCCGCCAAGCCCCACGTTCAGCCACGTCCGCGTTCGACATCGGCGAACGTGAACGGGTCCGGCAGCAGCGCCGCCATCGACGTCAGCATCCGCCCCCCCGCCCGATTGGCGAGCACCACATCCATGCCAGGCCCGAACTCGGCAAGCACTTGCCGGCACGCACCACACGGCCGCGCCGGGTCGGGCAGGTCGGTGACGACCGCGACCGCTACCAACTGCTGCACGCCCGCAGCGACCGCCGCGCACACCGCCGCGCGTTCGGCGCAGATCGTCAGTCCGTAGCTCGCGTTCTCGACATTGCAGCCGACGAACACGCGCCCATCCGCCGCCAACACCGCGGCCCCGACCGCAAAGCCCGATGCCCGCACATACGCATTCGCCCGCACCGCAGTGGCCGCGGCGACGAGTCGTTCTTGTTGCAGCGCGTCGAGCGGCATCGGCAACTCACCGACTGGCACTGCGCCCAGCACCGATCGCCAAACTCGCGAGCGTGGCGCCGTAGTTGCCGAGTTGCGCGCCGCAGATCACGTACGCAAACAACGAACCGTGCATATCGATGGCAGCGTCCAGGTCGGCGTGCTGCTGCAGCAACAGGTAGATCGCCAGCGCACTGAACACCGCCCACGCAATCCCCCACACCCACACATCGGTGCGCAGGCGATCGAGAAGTCGCCCGAGGAACCACAGGATCGGCAGGCCACCGACCAACGTCGGCAACAACCACGTCGCCGGATCGTCGCCGAACAGGAAGCAGGCCCAGACGCCGGGCAGGCCACCGATCGCGAACAACTGCGCCCCATGCCCTTTGAACGCGAAGCCAGCGACACTGCCGATTGCGAACACAACCGGCAACACGAACACGAACCGCTTGGCGGTGGTCGAGAGTTGCCGAGTGACGATTTCGGTCATGGAGGGCGAGCCTGGAGCCGCGGATCATGGCACGAACTCCAGGCGCGGGAAAGCGCCGAGAGCGCGCGATCACCACCGCGCGTAGGATGATCGCGTGACCCTGCCGTTGGACCCCGCCCTCGCCTCCGCCCTCGCCTCGTTGGGCTGCAACGACGGGCCATTGACCCTTGGTGGCATCGCGGCCAGCGCGCTCGCCGAGACGTTCGGCACGCCACTCTACGTGTTCGCGGCCGACGTGCTGCGCGCCCGCGTCGCCGCGGTGCGGCAGGCCCTGGGCCCACGCGTCGAGTTGTTGTGGTCGGTGAAGGCCAACCCGTCGGTGGCAGTGACGCGTTGCCTGCGCTTGTGCGGGGCCGGCGCCGAGATTGCTTCGCTCGGCGAATTGCACGTCGCACTCGCCGCGGGTCACGCGGCGCGCACGCTGCGGTTCGCCGGTCCGGGCAAGACCGATGCCGAACTCGATGCCGCACTCGCGGCCGGGCTCGGCTGCTTCCATGTCGAATCGCGCGACGAAGCGGAAGCGCTGGCGGTGCTGGCACGGCGGCGTGGCGTGGTCGCCCGCGTCGCCCTGCGCGTGAACTTCCGCCACGAACTGGCGGGCTCGCGCCTGCGCATGGGCGGCGGCTCCAGTCGATTCGGCATCGATGAAGCGGACCTCGCCGCCGTCGCGCGCTTCGTACGCGGCACGCCCGCACTGCACCTGGCGGGATTGCATGCGTATGCCGGCACGCAGTGCTTCGACGCGATGGCGTTCCAACGCCACTGCGAACGGGTCGCGGCGCAGGTCATCACCTTGGAACGCGAACTCGGCATCGTGCTGCACGAGATCGACGTCGGCGGCGGTTTTGGCGTACCGGTCTATCTCGGCGATCCCGAGTTCGACCTCACTGCCGCCGGGCAAGCACTGCAGCAGGTGATCGCGGCGATCGACCGGCCCGAGCGCAGCTGGTTCGTCGAACTCGGCCGCTTCCTCGCCGCACCTGCGGGTGCGTACCTCGCGCGGGTCGTGCGCCACAAGCCGAGTGGCGAGCAATCGCACGCAGTGCTCGACGGCGGCATGCACCACGCCGCCGCCGCCGCCGGAGTCGGGTCGGTGTTGCGTCGTCCGCCATTGCTCGTGGCCGCCGCCGAACCGCGCCGCCTCGGCTCGCCGGTCACGATCGGTGGTCCGCTGTGCACGCCGACCGACCAGTTCGCCGAGGACCTCGCCATCGGCCCGCTGGCGAACGGCGACGTCGTCGCGGTGCTGCACGCCGGCGCCTACGGCCTGAGCTACAGCCCGCATTCGTTCCTCGGCCATGCGACCCCGGCCGAAGTGCTGGTCGACGCGGGTACGCCCCGCGTCGTGCGCGACCGCGGCCAGAGCACCGACACGCTGCGCGGCCAACATCCCTGATCGCGGTTCTGACGAAGCCGCGACACCACGCGCGGGCACCCGGCCGGTATGGTGCGCGCCATGCGTTCGTCGTTGCCGTCGTTGTTCGCTTCGTGCTTCGTGTTGGCCGCCGCCGCCCAGGAAGGCGTGCCGGCGCCCGCAGGATTGATCGCCGAGCAGATGTGGTACGCGCCCACTGCCGCCGATTGGGCAAAGCCGGTGGCGATCCGATGGCAGCGCACGTGGGACGACGCGGTGGCGCTGTCGCAGTCGACCAAGCGACCGATCCTCGTCTGCGTCAACATGGACGGTGAGATCGCCAGCGAACACTACGCCGGCGTGCGCTACCGCGATCCCGAGCTGGCCAAGCTGTGGGAACCGTATGTGTGCGTGATGGCGTCGGTCTATCGCCACACGCCGCGCGACTACGACGACCAGGGTCGCCGCATTCCGTGCCCGCGCCTTGGTTCGGTGACCTGCGGCGAGCACATGGCGCTCGAACCGATCGTGTACGAGAAGTTCCTCGACGGCAAACGCATCTCGCCGCGCCACATCATGGTCGAACTCGACGGCAAGGAGGTCTACGACGTGTTCTACACGTGGGACACGAAGTCGGTGTTCGACACCTTGCGCGACGGCATCCAGAAGCGCGCGATCCAGGCGCCGCCCGTGGTCAAGGGCGACCGCTCGCTGCGCGAGAAGCTGCAGAGCCCCGACAGCGAGGATCGCGAAGCCATCGAGGCGATGTTCGCCGCGGCGACGCCGGCCGAACGCAAGGCGCTGCTCGAACTCGCCATCGGCGAAGGCAAGCAGACGTCCATCGAATTGCTGCGGCAAGCCGCGTGGGGCCTCGACCCCGACCTCGCCAAGAAGGCGCGCGCGGGCATGCTGCAGGCGGAGAGCGCAGGCACCGTCGAACTGCTCGCCGACGCACTCCGCATCCCGATGGCAGCCGAGGAACGGCAGGCCCTGGCGCAATCCCTGCGCCGCTTCGCCGGCCAATCGGTAAAGGCGCAGACGCTGGCGGCGGCGCACACCGGACTGGCTGGGCAGAAGTCGGTGATCGATCCGACCAAATGGAGCCAGGCACTCGCCGGCCAGAGCTACGCCGCTGCCGCCGACCGTGCCAGCGAAGCCCAGGTGCGCGATCAAGCGCTGCTGGCGAAGCCGAATGATCCCAACGCGCGACTCGACGTCGCCGAGACGAGCCTGCTGCAGTCCTTCGAGCTCACGGCCGGCAGCGCCCGCGGCGGCGCCAAACTGGCGCAACAGCAACGGCTGTTGCTGCTCGAAGACGCGCGACGCGCCGTCGAGGAAGCGAAGAAGCTCGGCGCCACCGGCTGGCGACCGGCCGCGCTGGCCGCGTTGTGCGCCCGCGCCGCGGGCGACGACAAGACCGCCTACGAACTGGCGATCGCCGCCGCACCGCAGTTGCCGCCGGAGGCGCCCGGCCGCGTCGCGATGGAACTGCTGGCGCTGTTCGCCGAAGCGCGGCAGCAGGCGATCCGCGGCGCCACGATGCTGAAGCAGGACTGGGATCCGAGCTGGATGAGCGACGTGCACACGACCTACAGCCTGCTGCTGGCGCACCCCCTCGGCCAAGACCAGCACGTAGCCCACCACTTCGACTTCCTGCACTTCTTCGGTTCGCCCGACACCGACCTCGTGCTCGACCGCGG
>SXPB01000070.1 GCA_005776475.1 Planctomycetia bacterium | reverse complement strand
CGGCACCGCCAGCGACGTGACGATCGCGTTCGAACTCGGCGCGCACGGCGTGTTGCTCAACACCGGCGTCGCGCTGGCCAAAGAACCGGTGCGCATGGCGCGCGCGATGAAGGCGGCGGCCGAAGCGGGCCGCGACGCGTTCCTGGCCGGTCGCATCGGCAAGAAGCTCTACGCGTCGGCGTCGTCGCCGACGTCAGGCGTGATCGCTGGCGAGTAGACGGTGCCGATCCCGTCGTCGATCCTGGCGGTGCGCTTCCTGCTCGGCATGGTGGCGCTGTCGGTGGGGCCCCTGGTTGTTTGGGAGGCTTTGCGGGCGTGGGGTTTCGTGCCGGCGGCGCCGACGCTTGCCGAGAACGTCGAAGGCAGTTGCGTGGCCCTGCTCGTCAGTGCGCTGTTCGTCGCGGTGTTGGCGTGGCGCTTGCCGACCGCGATGCCGCTGCGGCCGGTGCAGGTTGTGGCGGCGGTGCGGGTTTATGCCACGTGGCTGCTGCCGTGGGTTCTGCTGCTCGTCGGCTACCTGTGGGTGGTTTCGATCGTGCCGCAGCGACAGCTCGACTACGTCGTCGCGGCGGAGTTCGCGCGCCCGGGCTACTGGTTGGTCGTTTTGGTGATCACGCTCGCCGCTCCGTTCGCCGAGGAGGTTGTGTTCCGCGGTTACTTGCTCGGCGCCTTGCTGCAGCCCATGGGGAACCGCGCCGCGATCGCCACCAGCGCCGCGGTGTTCGGATTGGGCCACGGGGTCGAATACGCGCTCCCGACCGGCGTGCTCGGCATCATCTTCGGCTGGCTCGCCGTGCATCGCGGCCTTTCCGCAGCGATGCTGGCGCACGCCCTGCACAACAGCATCACCGTCGCCGTCCACGTGCTCTGGCCCGACACCCTAGACTGGCTCTACCGCCGATGAATCCCGAGATGCGCGAGTTCCTGGTCCACCCCGACATGGTCGGTCGCTTGCGCCGCCGCGGCGGCGCGATGGTTGCCGACAACGCCACCGTGGTCGGCGACGTGCGCCTCGGCCGCGACGTCGGCATCTGGTTTGGCGTCACCATCCGCGGCGACGATTCGTGGGTCGAGATCGGCGACGAGAGCAACGTGCAGGACAACACCTGCGTGCACGTCGACATCGGCGCGCCGTTGCGCATCGGCAAGGGCGTCACCATCGGCCACGGCGTGATCGTGCACGGGGTCGAGATCGGCGACTATGCGCTGGTCGGCATGGGGTCGATCGTGCTCGGCGGCGCCCGCATCGGCGAATACTCGTTGGTCGGGGCCGGTGCCCTGATCAAGGAGAACGCGGTGATCCCGCCGCGGTCGGTGGTGCTCGGCATGCCCGGCCGCATCGTGCGGCAGGTCACCGAGGACGAAATGGAGTCGATGCGATGGCGGTCGCGGCACTACGTGCTGCGGGCCCGCAGCTACCTTTCGCCAGAGACGGCCTGAGAATTGGCGCCGCCGGTGCCACGGCGGCTTCCCGGTGGCGTTGCCGGGGCTGGTCTCGGTTCGCATTTCGGCGCAGCGCTCTCCCCCAAGTCGTGTGCTACGCTTCTGCGCACTCGGAATGCGTCCGTGTTGCCCGCCTTGATCGCCATGAAGAAGCCGAGCCCTCGTTCCCTCGCCCTCCTTTCGTTCGCCGCCTTCGCCGCGTGCGCCCGCCATAGCGGCGACATCGCTGGAGTCGTGATCGGCAGCGTGCCGCGCTTCGAAACGCGCATCGAGATTCCGACCGGCACCGGGACGCACTCGGACTACTTCCTCGCCGACTTCGATGGCGACACCTTGCTCGACATGGCGGTGATCAGCCTGACCGGCGAGCTGCGCATCCTGCAAGGCAACGGCACCACGTTCGTGCTCGGCCAGGAACTGATGATCGGCGGCCTGCCGATCTGGATGTCGGGTGGTGACTTCGACAACGACGGCGACCAGGACCTCGTCATCGTGCGCAGCGTCGCGAACTCGACCGACCTCTGGCTCAACGACGGCAATGCCACCTTCACCGCGGGGGCCTCGTTGCCGGTGGGCACCGATGCACTGGCGGTCGCCGTCGGTGACTTCGACGACGACCAGAACCTCGACGTCGCCGTGTCGCGCCCGGGCGCGCCCGAGATCTTCGTCGGCATGGGCGGTGGCAACGGCGCCTTCGTCGGCAACCAGCAGATCGCGCTGCCCGGCGGCGGCCAGGCGTTCAACATCACCGCGGGCGATGCGACGGGCGACGGGCTGTGCGACCTGATCGTCGCCGATCCGACGCTCGACCGCGTCCTGGTGTTGCCGCAAGAGATCTACCCGAATCCTGGTCTCGGTTCGGTGTTCTGCCAGCTCGACGTTGCTGGTGCTCCGGCGGCGGTCGCGCTCGGCGACCTCAGCGGCGATGGCCAGAACGACCTCACGGTCGCGTGCTTCGCGGCGAACAAGTACCGCGTCATCACCGACTTCTTCCTGGACGACGGCACTTCGGGCCCTTCGGTGCAGATCTACGGCTACACGTCGTTCGACGTGAACGTGCCGAACCAGCCGTCGTTGGCGACGATCGCCGACGTGACCGGCGACGGGCTCGTCGACCTGTGCGCGTGCCTCGCGTTCAACGCGACCATGTGTGTGGCGCCGCAGGTCGTCGGCGGCGGCGTCGGGGCCCAGTTCCAGCTCGATTCCAGCGGTCTGCCGCTGCGCCCGTTCGTCGGTGACTTCGACCAGAACGGCAAGGCCGACCTGTTCGCGTTGTCCGGCGGCGGCGATCGCGTCAACCTGTGGCTCGCGAAGAGCGATGGCCAGCTCGCCGGCGCGCGCAACTTCGCCAGCGGCCTGCCGGGTGCGGCGTGGGCGGAAGGTGCGGACTTCGATGGCGATGGCGACTTCGAGGTGATGACCGGCAGCAACGCCGATCCTCGGCTGACGATCCTCGGCAAGGGCGAGCAGGCGTTGTCGGTCGAAGCCACGATCGACGTCGGCCTCGCCGTCTACCAGCTCGAAGCGGCCGACCTCGACGGCGATGGCAAGACCGACCTCGTCGTCAGCGTTCCTGGCGGCGTCAAGCTGCTGCGGAACCTGTCGACGCCCGGTGTCTACACCTTCGAAGTGCTGCCCGGTTCGCCGGCGACGCTGGCTTCGGGCGACTACCCGTTCGGCATCGCGGTCGCCGACTTCGATCGCGACGCCGACATGGACATCGCCCTGTGCGACTACGTCGCCGGCGGCCTGCACATCGTGCCGGGCACCTCGGTGCCGTTCGTGTTCGATGTCGAGACGGTGATCATGCTCGGCGGTGGTCCGGTCGACGTGGTCGCCGCGGACTTCACCGGGGACGGTCGCAAGGACCTCGCGGTGTCGCGCGCCAACCAGTCGGACATCGTCGTGCTGCGCAACCTCGGCGCGTCGTTCGAGACGTTCCTGTCGGTGCCGGTCGGCCAATCGCCGAACTACCTGGTCACGTCGGACTTCAACCGGGACGGCCGCGCCGACCTCGTCGTCAGCAACGCCAACTCGGGCACCGTGTCGGTGCTGTTCGGCAACGCCAGCGGCTTCGCCGGCCAGTCGTATCCTGCCGGTGCGGCGCCGACGGCGCTGCTGGCGAAGGACCTCAGCGGCGACGGCATCGCCGACATCCTGGTGGCGTCGCTGCGCAGTGGCGATTTCCGCGTGATGGTGGGCGACGGCAACGGCAGCTTCCCGCTGCTGCCGACGTTCCCTGGCACCTTCGGCGCCTCCGATGCGGTGCTGCAGGACATGGATGGCGACGGCCGTCTGGACCTGACGATCACGAGCCTCGTCACCAACCGGGTGTCGCTGGTCAAGAACATCACGCAGTGACACCGGTCGGCAAGCAGCCGCAGCACGAACGAGCGAACGCATGACCAGCGAATTGATGGGGGTGATCCTCGCGGCCGGCAAAGGCACGCGCATGCGCCCGTTCTCCGAGCATTGGCCAAAGCCCATCCTGCCGGTGCTGGGCAAGCCGCTGATGGCCTACCAGCTCGAGATGATGCAGAAGATGGGCATCCGCGACGTGGTGATCGTGATCGGTCACCTCGGGCACGAAGTGGTGCGCGCGCTCGGCGATGGCAGCCGGTACGGCGTGCGCATCAAGTACGTCGAGCAGGAGGAGATGCTGGGCATCGCGCACGCGGTGTCGCGCCTCGAAGCGCACGTGGATCGGCCATTCTTCCTGTTCCTCGGCGACATCTTCTTCGTCACCGAGAACCTCGGTTCGATGCTCGATCGCTTCCGGAAGGGCCAACTCGGCGGCGTGCTGGCGTGCAAGCGCGAGCCGAACCTCGAAGCGATCAAGCGCAACTTCATCGTGCTGACCGATGCGCAGGGTGTCGTGCAGCGCGTGGTCGAGAAGCCGCGGCACCCGCGCACCGACCTGAAGGGCTGCGGCATCTACCTGTTCGACCAGGCGTTCTTCGACGCCGTGCGTCGCACGCCGCGCACCGCGATGCGCAACGAGTACGAGATCACCGACTCGATCCAGATCTTCCTCGACGACGGCTACAAGGTCGAAGCGGCCGAAGTGGTGAAGGCCGACATGAACGTCAGCTATCCGGCCGACCTGCTCGAGCTCAACCTGCTGTTGCTGGCGCAGAGCAAGCAACCGGAGTGGGTGGCCAACGACGTCGTGGTCGCGCGCGGCAGCAAGCTGGTGCGCAGCGTGGCGATGGCGGGGGCCGAAGTCGGCGAGGGTTGTGAACTGACCGAGTGCCTGCTGTTCCCCGGCGCCCGCGTGCCGGCGGGGCGAGTGCGGCGCCGTTCCATCTTCACCGCCGACGCGGAGATCCGCTGCGCACCGGACGAAGTGTGACGTAGCATCGCGGGCATGTTCGCCGCGTTCGTCGTCGCGTTCGTCGCCTCCGCATCGCCCCAGGAACCTGCCGCGCTGCCGCCGCAAACCAGCGGCAACGTGCTGCTGACCGGGGCCACGGTGTTCACCGGCACGAACGTCGATTGGCCAGGCGGCGTGTCGGCGCGTTCTGGTCGCATCGTCGCCGGCGAACGCCTCGATCCCGCCATCGACGCGCGCCGCGTCGAACTGCCGGCCGGCGCCTTCCTGATGCCGGGCATGCAGGATGCGCACGGCCATCTGCTGGGTCTTGGCACTTCGCTCGTCGAAGTCGACCTCGTCGGCACCACGTCGTTTGCGCAGGTGGTCGAGAAGGCCCGCGCTGCCGCGGCGAAGCTGCCGAAGGGCAGCTGGGTGCTCGGTCGCGGCTGGGACCAGAACGACTGGCCCGAAGGCCAGCGCGCGCTGCCGCACCATCGCGAACTGTCGGCGGCGGTGCCGGACCATCCGGTGTGGTTCACGCGCATCGACGGCCACGCCGGCCTCGCCAACCTGCTCGTGCTGCAGGGCGCCAACATCACCCGGACCACCGCGGATCCCAGCGGGGGCGAGATCCTGCGCGACGAAGCCGGCGAACCGACCGGCGTGCTGATCGATGGGGCGATGTCCGCGGTGCCGGTGCCGTCGATGGCGGCGGACCAGGTGCGCACCCGCCTGTTGCTGGCGCACGACGAGTGCCTGCGCCACGGTCTCACCTGCGTGCACGACGCCGGGGTCAGCAAGGGAGTGCTCGAGCAGATGGTGGCGCTGCACAAGGAAGGCCGTTGGAAGCTGCGCACCTACGTGATGCTGGCGGCGAGCGAACGGGAACTGATCGCGCGCGGCCCCTGGCAGACCAGCGACGCCCGCATCGTCGTGCGCGCCGTAAAGGGCTACTCCGACGGCGCGCTCGGTTCGCGCGGTGCGGCGCTGCTCGAAGAGTACGCCGACCGGCCGCGCCATCGTGGCCTCGCGATGATGCCCAAGGGTGCGGTGCTCGAACTGGCGCAACGGTGCGCCGAGAACGGCATGCAGTTGTGCGTGCATGCGATCGGCGATGCAGCCATCCGCACCGTGCTCAACGCCTACGCCGAGGTCGACGTCGTCGGCGGCATCCACCCGCTGCGCTTCCGCATCGAACACGCGCAGGTGATCGCCGCGGCCGATTTCGCGCGGTTCGACGACCTGTCGGTGCTGCCGTCGATGCAGCCGACGCACCTGACTTCGGACATGCCGTGGGCGACCGAGCGGCTCGGGCCGGAACGGGTGTTGCGCGCGTACGCGTGGCGGACCTTCCACGGGCGCGGCGTCGTGGTGCCGTTCGGCAGCGACTTCCCGGTCGAGTCGGTCGACCCGCGCAAGGGCCTGTTCGCGGCGGTGACGACGCGCAGCGAACAGGGCGGCCCTGAGGGTGGCTGGCGGCCGGACCAGAAGTTGTCGCGCGAACAGACGCTGCGCGGCTTCACGCTGCACGCGGCCTACGGCATGCATTCGGAAAAGCACCTCGGCACCGTCGAAATCGGCAAACGCGCCGACTTCACGGTGTGGGATCGCGACCTGCGCACCTGCAGCGAGGCGGAGTTGCTGACCGCGAAGGTGTTGCTCGTCGTGATCGATGGCCAGGTGGTCTACGACGGCATGGTCAAGTAGAACGGCCGCCCGATGTTGCCCGCGACCGCTGCGTTGTCCTTGCCGGAGAAGTGCGCCACGTTGCGCGCGAACTTGCTGCGGCTGCCTGGTGCCGTGGTGGCGTTCTCGGGCGGTGTCGACTCGACGGCGCTGCTGCACGCGTGCCGCGAGGCGCTCGGGGATCGCTGTGTCGCGGTGACCGCGGATTCGCCGTCGCTGCCGCGCGCCGAACTCGCCGAGGCCTGTGCGCTCGCGCGCGATCTCGCGGTGCGGCATGTGGTGGTGCCGACGCACGAACTCGAGCGCCCGGGCTACCAGGCCAACGCCGGCGATCGCTGCTACTTCTGCAAGAAGGAACTGTTCGTGACCGTGGCGCAGCGTCGCGCCGAGATCGCGCCGGCGGATTGGGTCGTCGTCTACGGCGCCATCACCGACGACCTCGGCGACCATCGGCCGGGCCAACGGGCTGCCGCCGAACACGGCGTGCAGGCCCCGCTGGTCGATGCCGGTTTCGCCAAGACCGATGTGCGCGCCTACAGCCGTACGCACGGCCTGCGCACGGCCGAGAAGGCGAGCTTTGCCTGCCTGTCGTCGCGCGTGCCGTACGGCACGAAGATCGACGCTGCGGTGCTGGCGCGCATCGAAGCGGCCGAGACCGTGCTGCGTGAACTCGGCTTCCGCCAGTTTCGCGTGCGCCATCACGACGCTCTCGCGCGTATCGAAGTCGGCAGCGACGAGCTGCCGCGCGCCTTCGAGCTGCGCCTGCAACTCGGCCAACGGCTGCGCGCCGCCGGCTACACCTTCGTTGCCCTCGACGTGTTCGGCTACCGACACGGCGCCATGAACGACCTGTTGCTCGAGCCTCGCCCATGAAGCGTTTCGCCCTCGCCGGTGCCCTGTTCGCCGTTGCCCCGTTGTGCGCGCAAGCCGCAACGATCACCGAAGAGGCGGTGCGCACCGCGGTCACCTGGCTCGCGTCTGACGAACGCGGCGGCCGCGACACCGGCAGTGTCGAACTCAACGCGGCCGGCGATTGGCTCGCCGCCCGTCTGCAGAAAGCGGGGCTCACCGGCCTGCAGGAAGGCAGCCTGTTCTACGAGTTCCCGCTGGCGGGCCACCTGATCGACAGCAAGACGATCGTGTGCAAGCTGGTGCGCAAGTTCGGCGACAAGGAGCAGGACTTCACGCTCACGGCCGACGTCGATGTTCGGCAGTGGACGGTGTCCGATGCCGTTGCGGGCGAGGCCGAAGCGACCACGGTCGCCAGTCTCGAGGATCCGGTGATGCAGCGGCTGCTGTTCGCGAACTCCGCGCGGCGGCCGATCGTGTGTGAAGTCGCCGAGGACCATCCGTACTGGATTACTGCCAAGGGCAGTCGCCCGGTGCTCGGCCAGAAGCGCGAGGCGTCGCGGCCGGTGTTCTTGGTGCGCAAGGGGGTGTTGCCGCCGCCGCCCGAGAACGACCAACGCGAGGCGACGTGGACGGCGACGTGGTCGGTCGAACCCGCGGAGAAGGCCGACGTGCCGCAGCGCAACATCGTGGCGTGGTTGCCCGGCACGACGAAGAAGGACGAGTTCGTCGTCGTCAGTGCCCACTACGACCACCTCGGCTTTGGCCGGCCAGTCGGCGACGACCGCATCTACAACGGCGCTGACGACAACGCCACCGGCACCACCGCGGTGCTGCTGCTCGCCGAAGCGATGGCGAAGATGGACAAGCCCGCGCGCAGCGTGCTGTTCGTTTGCTTCACCGCCGAAGAACGTGGCCTGCTCGGCAGCAAGGCGTTCTGCGAACGGCCGCCGGTGCCGCTCGACAAGGTCGTCGCCAACGTCAATCTCGAGATGATCGGGCGGCCCGAAGAAGGCAAGGCCGGCAAGGCGTGGATCACCGGCCACGACCTCAGCGACTTCACCGCGATCACCACGGCAGCGTTCCAACGTGCTGGCATCGAAGTGGTCGAGTTCCCGATGGCCGCGGGCTTGTTCACTGCGAGCGACAACTGGTCGTTTGCGCGCAAAGAGGTCGTCGCGCATTCGATCAGTGCGGGTTCCTTGCACAAGGACTACCACCAGCCGAGCGATGAGGTCGAGAAGCTCGACATCCCGCACATGACCAAGATCATTCGCGGCCTGCTCGAAGTGACCCTTGAGTTCGCGAACCGCGACGCAGCGCCGCAGTGGAACGAGAAGGGCAAGGCGCGCATCGCGCGCAAGGGGTGGTGAGCCGCCGCCGCGCGCAGATCAGCGCTGCAGCGGCGTGAGGTCGAGCTGCGGCGTGTAGTAGAAGGTCTGCAGGTACGGCCAGTTGCGGTCCTTGATGTACATCGGCGGGTACTCCCGCATGTAGTGGCCAGGCGCCGGCGGATCGAGCGGCTCCTCTTCCTGCTGCAGATCAGACACGCAGCGGATGCGCCAGGACCAACCGGCTTCGAGGTGCGCCAGGTAGGTCGGGGTGCGCAGTTCGTCGCTGTAGTAGCTGCCGCGTTCGATCGGCGAGCTGGTCGGCACGATGCAGTGGGCCGACTGGGTCGATACCACGCGCCCGTCCTTGTCGAGCACATCGAGCGAGACCCAGGACTGCACCACGGGCTTGCTGGTCCGGTTCTGGTAGTGGAAGCGGGCCCGCACGTAGCTGTTGCCCGGGAAACCGTCGAGCGAGACGTCGCGGATCGTCACCCGGCCATGCCCTTCGAAATCGAAGGTCTGGGGGATGGTGTATTGCGTACGAAACACCTGCTGGATGAGCTGGAACTCGCGCAGGTCCATCTCGCGCTGGTCGCGGCGGGCCGCGATCGTCACGGGAGTTGCGCAGGCGCCGAGGAGCAGGAACGAGGCAAGCAGCAGGTTTCCGTGGGACTTCATGGCGGTGGGTCTTGGCAAATGCCGTTCCGTGGACGTGGGGTGGGGCCAACTTCTTCCGCGCCATCGCGGGGGCGGCACCCTTTCCCTTGACCCTGCAGCCCGCGGCAACCATCCTGCGGGGAATGTTCGATTCGCTCGCCAACGCGCTGGGCAAGGCCTACCGCGCGATCGTCGGCCAGAAGGTCCTCACCGAAGCCAACGTCGACGAAGGCATCCGCGCCGTGCGCCAGGCGCTGCTCGAAGCCGACGTCAACTTCCAGGTCGCCAAGGAGTTCGTTGCCGACGTTCGCCAGCGGGTGCTCGGCCAGAAGGTGATCGAGTCGGTCGAGCCGGGCCAGCAGTTCGTGAAGTGCTTCCACGATTCGCTGACCGAGCTGCTCGGCGGCCAGGCGACCGGCCTGCCGGTGGCGCCGCAGAGCCCGCTGATCCTGATGATGTGCGGCCTGCAGGGCAGCGGCAAGACGACCACCTGCGGCAAGCTCGGGCTGTGGCTGCGCAAGCACAAGAAGAAGAACCCCCTGCTGGTCGCTGCCGACCTGCAGCGCCCCGCCGCCGTCGACCAGCTGCAGAGCCTCGGCAAGCAGCTCGGCATCGCGGTGTTCGCCGATCCGACCAACAAGCGCCCCCCCGACGTCTGCGCCGCCGGTATCGAGTTCGCGAAGTCGCGTGGCCACGACGTGGTGATCCTCGACACCGCCGGCCGCCTGCACATCGACGAGCCGCTGATGAAGGAAGTGGCCGAAGTGCACGCGCGCACGAAGCCGCACGGCGTGTTGCTGGTCGGCGACGCGATGCTCGGCCAGGACGCGGTCAACTCGGCGAAGGAGTTCCACGCTCGCTTGCCGTTGCACGGCCTGATCCTCACCAAGGTCGATGGTGACTCGCGCGGCGGTGCGGCGCTGTCGATCGTCAAGGTCACCGGCCGTCCGATCCTGTTCGCCGGCGTCGGCGAAAAGCCGGACGACCTCGAAGAGTTCGATCCGTCGCGCATGGCGGGGCGCATCCTCGG
>SXPB01000069.1 GCA_005776475.1 Planctomycetia bacterium | reverse complement strand
TCTCGTCGTCACGGCCGATCACCGGATCCATCTTGCCGCTCTTCGCTGCCTGCACGAGATCGCGGCCGTACCGCTCGAGCGCCTCGTAGGTCGCTTCGGGGTTGGCGCTCTGCACGCGCTGGTTGCCGCGCACCTCCTTCAGCGCGTTGAGGAACTTCGCTTCGTCGATGTCGAGCTTGCGGAAGACATCGCGCAGGCCGTTCCTGGCCTTCTGCAGCAGCGTGAGGAACAGGTGCTCGACCGACGCGTACTCGTCGCGCATGCCCTGCGCTTGCTGCTCGGCGGCGACGCACACCTGGGCGAGTTCCGGCGAGAGGAAGATCTTGTCGGCCGCGAACCCGGGGCCGGAGATCTTCGGCAGCTTCTGCAGTTCGTGCTCGACGGCGGCCGTCAGGGCTTCCGGCAGGACTTCGATCCGCTGCAGCAGGCGCCGCACGAGACCGTCGGTCGGCTCGACCAGGGCCAGGAGAAGGTGCTTCGGGTCGACTTGCTGGTGGCCGAACGTGACCGCCTTGGTCTGGGCCAGTTGCAGGGCTTCTTGCGACTTCTGGGTGAACTTCTGGATGTCCATGGGTGCCTCCGGGTTCGGAATCAGGTGGCCCCTTCGCAGACCGCATGCCAAGCGGGATCGAGATCGGATCTCTAGCTACTGAAAGTGCTTACCGGTTTCGTTCGCCACGAGATCGGAGGCTCGAATGCGACATATTGGCACTGCACAGAGGCGAGCAGCCATCTTGGCAGCAGCGGCCCCATCCCCCGCACCCCCACAAGGAAGGAGGCGACCGAGTGCGTCGCCAGAAGGAGAACCCGATGCGCCCAGAATTCCATTCCCCCAGCAGTCAGCCGACCGGCTTCGCCGACCACGCCGACAGGCTCGTGGTCCGCCTCTACCCGCCACGGGGCTTGCCGGACATTCCCGACGACCACTTCGTCCATCGAGCGGACCTGCCCGAGCTGGTAACCATGCTGGCGATCGACCTCGGCCCATCGGTCACGCCTGTCCCGAAGACCGTCGCCGACGCCTGGGGCATGCCCGCGGCAGACCTGTTCGACCGCGCCCTCGCCAACATCGCGCGGGCCAGCCGCGTGCGCTGGACCAAGATGTCGGTGCCGACCAGGCCGCCGTTCACGTTCGATCTGCTGCACGGTGACGGCCACGCCGCCGCCCATGCGTTGCGCGCCGGCCGCTCGCTGCCGCGCATCGGCAAGCACGGCAACCTGGTCGCGATGCCGGCCTGCAACGTGCTGCTGAGCACCGCTCTCGATGGGGCTTTCACCGGCCCCGAACTCGAGACGCTCCTGGACATGGCGCGCGGCCGCTTCGAGGCCGGGCCGGACTCGATCACGCCGAACCTCTACTGGCGTTCGCCGGCCGGGCAATGGGAAGTGCAGCTGGCGGTGCGCGATGGCGAACGAACGCGCCTGGCGCCGTCGGACGGCTTCGTCGAGTGCCTCGTGCGCATGCACCGCGCGCAACCGCGCTGACGACTCAGACGCGGATGTCGCTGCCGAGCGAACCGGTCTCGGCACCGCGCAGGCGGGGCGCCACGTCGTCGCGCACGAACGCATCGACCTGCTCGGCCGAACGCCCGACGAAACGCGCCGGATCCAGCAGGCTCGGCAGGCGGCTCGCAATCGCCGCGAACGCCGGGTCGGCGGCGATCAGTTGCAGCAGCGGGTTGTCACGCCCCTCAGCCTTGACGGCATGCGCCGCCGCCCGGCTGTGCACCCGCACGCGTTCGTGCAGGTCCTGGCGATCGCCGCCGGCGGCAACGCCGGCCATCAGGATCTCCTCGGTGGCGAGGAAGGGCAGCTGCTCGCGCAGCTTCTTCTCGATCACCTTCGGGTAGACGACGAGGCCCTTGGCGACGTTCTCGCACAGCATCAGGATGCCGTCGATCGCGAGGAACGACTCCGGCAACGCGATGCGCCGCACGGCGGAATCGTCGAGGGTGCGCTCCAGCCACTGCGTCGCCGCAGTGTGGGCGCTGGTGTTGGCGACTTCGATCACATAGCGGGCCAACGAACAGACGCGCTCGCTGCGCATCGGGTTCTTCTTGTAGGCCATCGCCGAACTGCCGATCTGCTTCGACTCGCTCGGCTCTTCGATCTCGCCCTCGTGCGACAGGAGCCGCAGATCGGTCGCGAACTTGCTCGCCGATTGCGCCACCGCCGACAACGCCTGGTGGATCGTCCAGTCGAGCTTGCGCGTGTAGGTCTGGCCGCTGACGCCGATCACCCGGGCAAAACCCATCGCGCGCGTCACGCGGCGATCGAGTTCGTCCACCTTGCCGTGATCGCCCTCGGCGAGAGTGAGGAACGTCGCCTGCGTGCCGGTCGTGCCCTTCACGCCGCGGAACGGCAACCACTCGGCGATGCGGCGGACTTCGTCGAGGTCGAGGGCGAAGTCCTGCGCCCACAGACAAGCGCGCTTGCCGACGGTGACCGGCTGCGCCACCTGGAAGTGCGTGTAGCCAAGGCACGGCTGCGCTCGCCACTGCTGCGCGAACGTCGACAGCGCCCGCAACACCGCGGCGAGGCGCTGCTCGACCATGCGCAAGGCCTGGCGATACAGCAACAGGTCACCGTTGTCGGTGACGAAGCAGCTGGTGGCGCCGAGGTGGATGATCGGCCGGGCTTTCGGGCACAGGTCGCCGTAGTGGTGCACGTGCGCCATCACGTCGTGGCGCAGTTCCTTCTCGTACTTGGCGACCTGATCCCAATCGAACGAGTCGCGATGGGCGCGCAGCTCGGCCACCTGCTCCTTGGTAACCGGGAAGCCGAGTTCGTGTTCGGCTTGCGCCAGCGCGATCCAGAGGTCGCGCCAGGCTCCGTGGCGGGCGCGCGGCGAGAACAAGCGAGCCATCTCCGGGCTCGCGTAACGTTCGATGAGCGGGTGGTCGAAGCGGTCGCCGCGTTCCATGCCGGCCTTCCTACCCGGCCACCCACTCGCGTGCCACCTCAGTGGCAGGCCGGCACCCAGACCTGACGGCAGCGGGTCTCGTACCGGGCCGGGACCCACACGCGGCGGCAGCCACCGGCATCGATCAGGCCCCAGTGGCGGTGACCACAGCTGTCGTAGATCCAGCCGTAGGTCGCCGGCACGTGCTCGTCGTGCCAGTAGCCGGGAACGAGCACCTGCTCGTGCACGGTTTCCCAGTGTCCGCGCGGGGCGGGCGGCGGGCAGCGGCGGTAGGAGTCGCGGGGAGCGCGGTAATCCCGGTTGTCGCTGACCACACCGTTGTGCCGACGGTCGACGTGGTTGTTGTGGTTGCCGTGGTTGTGGCCGCTGAGGACCACCCCACCGCGGATGTTGCGGCCGAGCTTGGCGTCGATCGACAGCTGCGCGGGCGCCGAAACGGCGGCCACCAGCAGGGCCGCCACGGAAAGAAGGGGGAATCGCATCATGGCACCCCCCTCAGCGCAACCTGCGTGCCGATGTGTTGCTTCCCCCATCCGCTCGAAAACAAGGGACTTACAGCGCCCCATCCCCGGGCATTGTCGCGGCCGAAACACCGCCTGTCGCGGCATGGATGCAGGCACCTCACCAACTGGCGAAGGTGGCGTTCACGGCACACGCCAGGCCGACCAGGAAGGCCGCCACCAACCGTGACCATCCCACCGGAATCCGTCGACCGGCCGCCAGCAACAACAACCCGAACACCGCCCCGGCGACATCGGTGAGCACGTCACTCGCGGAACACACGCGCCCCGGCACCTCGCCTTGGTGCAGTTCATCGACGACGCCGTAGGCGACGCTCAGGACCAAGGCCGCCGTTTCGCGGGGCCAGGCCCAGGTTCGCGATGCCGGGTTGGCCAACGCCAACCGGATCGCCACCGCCAGGGCCGCGTAGGCGACCACATGCATGCCGTTGAGCAGCAGGGCTCGCACCACGCTCGGCGCACTCGGCTCCGGTGACCGCGACGACGACCACCACAGCAACCCCGCCACGAGCAACGGCAACAACCAGCGGACGACCGCCGGGCAACGCGACCAGGCCGACAGCCACCTGTCGGTGTGGTGCAGCAAGGTGGCAGCGCGGCACACCGGGATCACTTGCGCGGAATGTTGCCGACCAGCCGCAGGCCACCGTTCGGGGCCCGATCGGCAGCGAGATCCTGCAGGTACACCGACAGCAGGAACAAGCCGCGACCGCGTTCGCTGTCCAGCGACGGCATGCCGTTCGCCGACTGGGCGAGCAGCACCGCCAGTTCATGGACCGTGGGGTCCGGCATCTCGGGGTCGAAGAACTCGATGCGCAGGTGTTCGCCGTTGCGGTCGATCTGGATCGCGAGATCCACGCCCGTGGAACGGTACTCGGCGCCGTGCTCGATCGCGTTGTTGACCAACTCGTCGACGACGAGGGCGAGGTTGTCGCCGATGCGCTCTTCGGCGCCGAAGTGCGTGGCGAGCTTGCGGACCTCGGCGCGCAGCTGACGCAACACTGTGGGTTTCGGCGGGAAGGTCAGCCGGCGCGCCATGTCAGGAGACCCCCTCGACCAACAAGGACAAGTCGATGGCCTTTGCCGAATGGGTCAACGCACCGATCGAGATGCGGTCGACGCCGGACTCGGCGAACGCGCGCACCGTGTGCAGATCGACACCGCCACTCGCTTCGGTGGCAACGCTGCGTCCCGCCGCCACAGCCGCCCGTCGAACGGCGTCCACGGCGGCGCGCAGCGGCGCCCCGGGCGCAAAGTTGTCGAGCAGCACCACCGCGGCACCGCCTTGCACCGCCGCCACCGCCTCGCCCACATCGCGAGCTTCGGCAACCACGAGACCCGGTTGCGCTGCCACGCAGCGACGCACGACCTCTTCGTAGGTCAGCGGCCGCGCGAAACCGAAGTGGTTCTCCTTGAGCAGGACCTGGTCGAACAGGCCGATCCGGTGGTTCATCCCACCGCCGGCCGCGACGGCGTCCTTCTCCAGCGTTCGCAGCCCAGGCGTCGTCTTGCGCGTGTCGAGGATCTTCGCGCCGGTGCCGGCGACGGCGTCGACGAAGGCGCGGGTCACGGTCGCCACGCCCGACAGTCGCTGCAGGAAGTTCAACGCGGTGCGCTCGGCGGCGAGCAACGCCCGCATCTCGCCCGCCACCTCGAGCACGACATCGCCACGTTGCAGGACGTGTCCGTCCGCCCGGCGCACGTCGACGCGGGCCTCCGGGTCGAGCATCGTGAACGCGGCCACGGCGCACGAGACGCCGGCGAGCACACCGACGGCCTTGGCGAAGATGCGGGCCCGCCCGCGCATTCCCACCGGCAAGGCCAGGTGGCTGGTGAGGTCCGCCGTCAGGGCGAGGTCCTCGCACCCCAGGTCCTCCGCCAGCGCGCGGCGAACGATGTCGCGAAGGCTACCTGGGGACGTGTGCATGCAACGCGGCAGAGCCTAACCGATCGCCGGTGCGGCATGCGATCCTGAGTCACGCCCGAAACCCGCGAGTCAGCGGACCGGTGGCAGCGAGCCAAAGCAGAGGAACGGCTGCAAACCAGCCACCGTCGCCGCCCCGAACCCCTCGACGCATTCCAGGTCGGCCGGCCCGCGCAACGGCCCGTGGCGCACCCGCCAGAGCACGATGGCCTCGGCCCGCGCGCGACCGATGCCCGGCAGCACTGTGAGTTCCGCGATGCCGGCCCGGTTGGCATCGATGCGGTGCGGCTCCACTCCGACCGCCGCCGTCGTCGGCTCGCCGAGCAGGCCACCGGCGAACGCGGCGATCGCCAGACCCAGCACCACGAAGGCCCAGGCCTCGAGCAACCGCCGCTGGTCGCTCACCAACGGCGGATCTGCGCCGTCATCCTGGCTTCGATCCCACCGCCCGGCCGCACCAGGCCCGGTCCCATCCTCACGTCCAACGCATCGCACATGGCGAGCACGGTCTTCGTCGTCGCGCATTCGGGGGCGCTGCAGACCAGAGGGGGCTGTCCCAGGCGACGGTGCGTCACCTGAGGATCCTCTGGCACTTCGCCGAGGAAGTGGATCTCGCACGCCGCGAACCGACGCGAAACTTCGGCCAGACGCTCGAAAGTCACCTTGCCGAGTCCGGGCTGGCCGACCCGATTGACGGCGAGGTGCAGTTGCGGGTGGCCGGCTTGCCGCGCCAGGCACTTGATCAACGCATAGGCGTCGGTCAACGCAGCGATCTCGGGATTGGTCACGAGCACGACGTGCTGCGCGGCGAGCACCATGATCAGCGACTGCGGCGACAGGCCGGCGCCGCAGTCGAGCAACACCACATCGTGGCAGCTCGCGATCCAATGCAGTGCCCGCGCCAGCGTCTGCATGTGCCGGGCATCCAACTCGGCGAGGCTGGCGATGCCGGACCCACCGGCGACCAGGTTCGGCCCGTAGGGAGTCTTGGTCAGCACCTGATGCACCGGCACGCCGCCGTCGAGCAGGTGCTGCATGGAGAAGCGTGGATTGACCCCGAACAGCAGGTGCGCGTTCGCCAAGCCGAAGTCGCAATCGACCAGGGCGACGCGTTTGCCGCGCGCGTGCAGGCCGATCGCGGTGTTGGTGGCCAGGAACGACTTGCCGGTGCCGCCCTTGCCACTCGCGAAGGCGACCACGACGGCTTCGCGCGACGGCGCCACCTCCGTCGGCTGGGCACGACGAAACCACCGCCGCAGGAAACCACGTCCCTGCGGTTCGGCGTTCAGGTCTGGTTCCAAAGTCACCTCGACCACCGCCTGCGCCGGTGCGCAGCCGAATGTCAGTCCGTTCGCCCGCGTGGCGCCCACGAACCTTCTTGCGCCGCGACGATCCTTGCCACGTCGTCGGCCGTTGCCGCGCCATCGGCTTCGCCGCCGACCGCCGAGGTCGGACTGCCGAGCGCGGAATACTCTTCGGGCGACAACCTTGCCGCCGCGACGACCGACCGGAGCCCTTCGCTGCGCGCGACAGTTCCGTTCCGCCCAAACGCTGCGTGGCGAGGCGCAGCGTCGCGATCGGCCGCGGCACCCGCGGCGTCGGCATTGGGTCGTTCGATCGTGAGGCCGGCGCGCTGCGCGAACGTGCGCACGAGCCGGTCGGAGAAACTACGCAGGTCCAGCGACGTGGCGAGCGCACTGGTACCTTCGGAATGGATGGCGACGAGCGACCCGGCGACAACCTGCACTTCTCCGAGCAGGTGACCGTGCCAGGTGATGCGTCGGCGATACCGGTCGCCGTCGAGGCGAACGTCGGGATCGATGCGATGGCAGAAGTCGTGCAGCAACCGCCAGACCTTCTCGTCGGCAGCTGGCACCACGAACTCGGGCGGCACTTCGGTGACGCTCGCCGGTGCTGCCGACATCGTGGCGTTCGCCACTGCCGGCACGGTCTTGGTGAGCCACCGCACCGCGAAGCGTTCCGTGCCCGCAAGCCGGAACGGCTCCAAGCGGCACAGGTGCAGGCCCGGCAGCGGCTGGCGCGACATCTGCTCGAGCGTCGCGACGGAGTGGTCTGAACCGACCACGACGACGCGCCCCTGGCTGCCTGCGAAGAACTCGGCTTCGGGCACCGCCTGTGCCAACGAGTCGCCGATCCGACGCAAGAAGTCGAGTGCGCTCATTGCGCGCGCCAACACCAGGGGATCGGCATCGTGCGCCAGCACGACCAGCACCGGCGCTCCGGCGGCATCACGCGCGAGCGCGTCGATGACACCGAGTTGGCCATTGCTGCAGTCGAGGCCTTCGAGAACCAACGTCAGGCCACGTTCGATGGAGTCGAGCCGACCACTGACCAGGGACCACAGGCTCTCTCTCGATTGGGGCAACACCGGACCACGAATCATCGGCAACCTCCGCGAAAGCAGATCCGGTTGGTGCCAGGGGAAAGCTCTGCCCGGCGCCTAGGCATGGAATGCAGGCGCGCCCTCGACGAACAGCGGACTCGATCCGCCGTCGCCAACCGCATGGGCTGGTACAAGGGGTGGGAGCCTCACTAACCGGTAGGCCGCATTAGATGAGGGGCCGAGCGAGAATGCAACCCTGGGGAAGGTCGACTGTCGGCCAATCGGCGAATGACGGCGCCGAGGCGGCGCGACGTTCATTGGTTGGCTTCGATGCTGAGCAGCGGGGACCGTCGGGCTTCCACCCGCGTCCATGCGACCGCCAGCGCATCCGTGGCATCTGCCGGCAACTCCTGCCCTTGGCTGGCATCGATCCGCACGAACTGGCGAATCATCGCCGCCACCGCGTCCTTGCCGGCCGCCCCGTGCCCGGTGACGCAGCGCTTCACCCGCGCCGGCGCGAACTGGTGCACGGCCATGCGCGCCGCCGCCGCTTCGGCCAGGACGACCCCACGCGCTTCCCCGATCCGCAGCGCCGCCTGCACGCTCTTGCCGTGGAACGCCTGCTCCACCGCCAGTTCATCGGGAGCGTGCTGCGCCACCAGGGCCCGGAATTGCTCCGCCAACGACCGCAGTCGTTCGGCCAGCTCGACGCCGCGCCCACCGAGCCGCAGCACCCCCATCGCCACCAGCCGGACGTCGCCGGTTCCCACCGAAGACGCGCGCACGACGTTGCTCGCCCGCAAGGCCAGCGGCACCCCAGCGTCCCGCGCGCGCGCGTCCGCCAGCGCGATCTCGAGACAACCAAAGCCCACGACCTGCGTGCCTGGATCGATGCCCAGAATCCGTACCACCGCCACGGGGCCGAGTGTAAGGTCTGCGTCGTGAAGATCGCCATGCTGCTGCTCGCCGCCGGCCGCGGCTCGCGCTTCGGCGGTCCCGTTCCGAAGGCCTACCTGAAGCTCGCGGGCCGCACCTTGCTGGCGAACAGTGCCCAGCGCCTGGTGCAAGCGGTTGCCACCACCGCGACCGTCGAACTGATCGTGCTGGTCCATCCCGACGACCGCGCCACCCACCTGGCGGACTGCATGGCCGACCTGCGCACCCTCGTCGCGCATTCGGCGGCGTTGCGCATCGTCGATGGCGGCGCCACCCGGCAGGAATCGATGCAGCGGGGCCTCGCCGCGTGCTCGCGCGACATCGACTTCGTGCTGGTGCACGACGCGGCGCGGGCGTTGGTGCCGATCGCCGCCACCCGCGCCTGCCTGCTGGCGGCACAGCGGCACGGCGCCGCGCTGCTGGCCATCCCTGCCCCCGACACGTTGAAGCGCGTGGTCGGCGACCGCGTCGAAACGACCGTCGATCGCACCGGCATCTGGCAGGCGCAGACGCCGCAGATCGTGCGCCGCGAACTGCTCCAGCGCGCCTTCGACAATGCCCTGGCGACCGGCTTCCAAGGCACCGACGACGTGTCGCTGGTCGAACACCTCGGGGAGCCGGTGGTCGTCGTGCCGGGCAGCCCGACCAACGTGAAGATCACCCGCAAAGAGGACCTGCCGTTGGCGGAAGCGATCCTCGCGGCCGAACTCGCATGAACGACCTCCCGCGCATTGGCATCGGTATCGACGTGCATCGCCTGGAAGCTGGGCGACCGTGCATGGTCGCCGGCGTGCGGCTGGCGTCGGACGTGGGCCCGCTCGGCCACAGCGATGGCGATGCGGTACTGCACGCGGCTTGCGACGCGGTGCTCGGCGCCGCCGGGCTCGACGACCTCGGCACGCTGTTCTCCGACCGCGACCCCGCCAACAAGGATCGGCCGTCCGCCGACTTTTGCCGCGCGGCGATGGCGCAGATCCAAGCCAAAGGCCTGCGCGTGCTGTCGATGGATTGCGTGCTGGAGACCGAGGCGCCGAAGCTGAAACCGGCGCGCGACCAGCTGCGCGCTTCGCTGGCGGCGCTGTTCGCCGTGCCCGTCGATCGCGTCAACATCAAGGGCAAGACCGGCGAGAAGGTCGACGCGATCGGCCGCGGCGAAGCGATGCGGGCGAC
>SXPB01000068.1 GCA_005776475.1 Planctomycetia bacterium | reverse complement strand
TCGTCGAACTTCGACGCCGAACAGTGCCTGCGGGTGCTCGGCCACCATCTCGTCGGCGACGGCAGCCTCGTGGGCGGCACCACGGCCATGCAGCAGCAGGTGACGAAACTGGTCGGCCCGCTGCCCGCGGGCTTCGTGTGCGCCGATGGCTCGGGCCTGTCGCGGCAGAACCAGGTGTCGCCCGGCCTGTTGGTCGTGGCGATGGTGCAGGCCGCACGTGGCCCCGGCAGTGACCTTCTGTGTGGCTCGCTGCCGGTCGCCGGCCGCAGCGGCACGTTGTCCGGCCGCTTCCAGGGCAGCGATCTGGTCGGGCGGGTGCGCGCCAAGACCGGTTGGATCCGCGGCGCTTCGTCGTTGTCGGGCTTCGTCGAAACCAAGGACCGCCAGGTGCGGTGGTTTTCGATCCTGATGAACTACGACCCGAAGAAGGACGGCCTCAACCGCGACCTCAAGAACCTGCAAGAGGACATCGTCGCCGCCGTCGATGCGCTGGCGGGTCGATGATCGGCACGCCCGACCTGCTGCCGTTTTTGCAGACGGCACGCGCGCTGGCGCAGCAGGCGGGCGACGAGTTGCTGCGCTTCCGACGCGACCACGTCGTGCGCGCCGAGTCGAAAGGGCGTCGGCGCGAACTGGTGACCGCCGCCGACCGCGCCGCCGAACGCATCGTTGTGCAAGGCCTGCTCGCGGCGTTCCCCGACCACGGCGTGCTCGCCGAAGAAGGCGTGCTGACGACGCAAGGAGTCGCCAGCAAGCAGTCGGACTGGACCTGGATCGTCGATCCGCTGGATGGCACCACCAACTACGTGCACGGCCTCGTGCACTTCGCGGTGGCGATCGCGTTAGCGTTCCGGAACGAGCCGGTGGTGGGGGTCGTGCATGCGCCGGCCCTGGGCGACACGTTCTTCGGCGCCAAGGGACACGGCGCGTTCCGCAGCGGCGGCGACGGCGTGCAACAACGACTGGCGGTGTCGCCGACCGACGAGTTCGCCGACGCGCTGCTGGCGACGGGCTTCTCCTACAACCGCAACGAACCGGGGCGCGACGACAACACCGGCCACATCCGCGCGATCCTGCCGCACTGTCGCGATCTGCGGCGGCTGGGCTCGGCGGAACTCGACCTCTGCTACGTCGCCGCCGGTGTCTACGACGGCTACTGGGAACGGTATCTCGCGCCGTACGACGTCGCTGCCGGTGCGGTGTTCGTGCGCGAAGCGGGGGGCCGCGTCACCGACTGGAAGGGCGGCGAGGATTGGTTGTTCGGCGAACAAGTCTGCGCCACCAACGGCCGCCTGCACAGCGAGCTGCTGCAGAAACTGGCTACGTGAGCCGCACGCTCAGGGAGTGAGGCGAACAGGACGAGCGGGGCGAGTTGCGTGGATTTCTCCGCGGTCGACAAGGGGGTTGGCCCCTGCAGTCGCTTTCCTCACCGCATGTGTGGCACGAAATTTCCGGCAAGGTGCCAACGAGATCGACAGCCATCGGCCTGGCAGTTGCGGCCTGCCCTTGCCACCGGCGCCTCAGATCTGCTGTTTTCGCGGCGCCAGGTTCCCGTCGGCGTCGGCCACCATGCGCACCAGATGCCCACCGCGGCACAGCGGGGACCGCTTCAACATCGGCCGCAGCAGGTGCAGCAGCTTGTCCATGTCGTGCGTCGCGAAGAACAGGGTGCACTCGCCAGCGCCGAACTCGTCGCCGTCGTATTCGCCGACCCCGGCCTCGCTGACCGCCGCTTCGAGTTCGTCGGCAAAGGTGGCAATCGACTGCCGTTCCACGTGGGTGCCCATGGTCTGGTTGGACAGGCGCAGCACCACCAGCAGGTCCATTTCGGACGCTTCGTCCGGTTCATCGTCGAGTCCAAAGTCGGGTCGCATGCCGGGACGGTAGACGCCGCCCGGGTCGGGTGCACGGGGTCCGGCGGGGGAAGTAGCTGCCCCGGCACGGGCGGCGGCTGGCCAACGGGACCCCCGTCGTTATGCTGCGGGGTTGCTCGCTTGGCCACGAACTCGAAAGAGACCCCGCCCGCTGCCACAACCGTTGCCGCCACCGCCCCGTGCGTGGTCGTCAAAGGCGCGCGCGAACACAACTTGAAAGGGGTCGACCTTGCGTTCCCCCGCGACTCGCTGACCACCTTCACCGGGGTTTCCGGCTCCGGCAAGTCGAGCCTCGCCTACCACACGATCTACCAGGAAGGGCAGCGCCGCTTCCTCGAGAGCCTGAGTTCGTATGCGCGCCAGTTCCTCGGCCGCATGGAAAAGCCGAAGGTCGACCTGGTCGAAGGCCTGTCGCCGACGGTGTCGATCGACCAGAAGTCGGGCAGCCACAGCGCCCGTTCGACGGTCGGCACCCTGACCGAGGTCAGCGACTTCCTGCGCCTGCTGTGGTCGCGCCTCGGCGATCCGAAGTGCCCTGAGTGCGGCGCCGCCATCGAAGCCTGGTCGCCGGACCGGGTCGTCGATGCGATCGTCGAGGGCCACTCGGGCACCGCGGCGCTGGTGCTGGCGCCGGTGGTGCGCGAACGCAAAGTCGAATACCGCAAGGAACTCGCCGAGTGGGCCCAGAAGGGTTTCGTGCGCGCCCGCATCGACGGCGTCGTGCGTCGCCTCGACGAGGAGATCACGCTGGCGCGGTATGCGTACCACACGATCGAACTCGTGGTCGATCGGCTGACGATCGGCAAGGACGTGCGCTCGCGCCTGGCGGAAGCGGTCGAGCAGGCCGTGCAACTCGGCGGCGGCACGTGTGCGCTGGCGTGGGGCGACGACGGCTACCGCGTGTTCTCGACCGCGCGCAGTTGTCCCAACGGCCACGGTTCGCTGCCCGAGCTGGAGCCGCGCCTGTTTTCGTTCAACAGTCCGGTCGGTGCGTGCCCACGCTGCGACGGCATCGGTGAGACCTTCGACTTCGCGCCGGAGCTGCTGGTCGCCGACGCACAGAAGTCGATCCGCGCCGGCGCGCTGCACGTGTTCACCGACGAGGGCCGACTCGTCTACGGTCGGCTCACTGTCGATCACCTCGCCGAAGTCGGGCGCGCGTTCGGCTTCGACGTCGACACGCCGTGGCACAAGCTGCCCGCGAAGGCGAAGAAGGTGGTGCTGCACGGCAGCGGCGACCAGACCTTCGAGTTCCAGTGGAAGCGCCAGTCGGCGATGTTCACGACGACCGGCAGCGACCGCATCGCGTTTCCGGGCATCCTCGGCCACCTGCAGAACGTCTACCGGCCGTCGCGGGCGCGGCACCTCGATCGCTTCCGCGCTTCGGTTGCGTGCGGCGAGTGCGGTGGCTCGCGGTTGTCGGCCGCAGCGCGCGCGGTCTCGTTCCTCGGCCAGTCACTGCCCGCGGTGCTGGCGTTGTCGGTCGATGCCGCGCTCCAGTGGGTGCGCGGCATCCGGCTCGAAGGCAACCGCGCCCGCATCGGCAAGGAGATCACCGCCGAGATCGAACGGCGCCTGCAGTTCCTCGCCGACGTCGGGCTCGGCTACCTGACGCTGGCGCGCCGAGCCCCGACGTTGTCGGGCGGCGAATCGCAGCGCATTCGCCTGGCCGCGCAAGTCGGCGCCGGCCTGCGCGGCCTCCTCTACGGGCTCGACGAACCGAGCATCGGCCTGCACGCCAGGGACCAGGAGCGGCTGTTGTGCACGCTCGAAGCGCTGCGCGACCGCGGCAACACCGTCGTCGTCGTCGAACACGACGAGGAGACGATGCGGCGCAGTGACTTCCTGGTCGACATCGGGCCCGGCGCAGGCGTGCACGGTGGCGAGATCTCGGCGGCGGGCACGCCCGCCGAAGTCGAAGCGACGCCGGGTTCGTTGACCGGGCAGTACCTGCGCGGCGAACTGTCGGTGCCGATGCCGGCGACGCGGCGGCTGGTGGATCGCGGCACGCTGCGGATTCGCGGGGCGCGGCACCACAACCTGCAAGGCCTCGACGTCGAAGTCCCGCTCGGGCGCCTCGTCGCGGTGACCGGCGTCAGCGGTTCGGGCAAGTCGACGTTGGTGCACCACGTGCTGGTGCCGGCGCTGCACAGCCAGCTGATGGGGGCCGAAGCCGGCGCTTCGCACTGCGAGCGCATCGAAGGCATCGGCCAGCTCGACAAGGTGATCGAGATCGACCAGGCACCGATCGGCCGCACGCCGCGAAGCAACCCGGCGACCTACACCGACCTGTGGACCCACGTGCGCGACCTGTTCGCGCTGCTGCCGGAGTCGAAGCTGCGGCAGTACGAAAAGGGTCGCTTCTCGTTCAACGTGCCGGGCGGTCGCTGCGAAGCGTGCGAGGGTGCTGGCGTCACCACGCTGGAGATGAACTTCCTGGCGCCGGTCGAAGTGGTGTGCGAGGAATGCGGTGGCGCCCGCTTCCATGCCGAGACGCTGGCGATCCGCTGGCGGGGCAAGAGCGTGCACGACGTGCTCGAGATGACCGTCGACGAAGCGGCGCGCTTCTTCGCCGACATCCCGAAGATCGCACGCGGGCTCGTCGCCTTGCAGGATGTCGGGCTCGGCTACCTGCGCCTGGGCCAGCCCTCGACGACGCTGTCGGGTGGCGAAGCGCAGCGCGTCAAGCTCGCGACCGAACTGCAGCGACCGGCGACCGGCAAGACCTTCTATGTGCTCGACGAGCCGACCACCGGCTTGCACTTCCACGACGTGGTGAAGCTGCTGGCCGCGCTGCAGCGGCTGGTCGACGCCGGCAACTCGGTGTTGGTGATCGAACACAACCTAGACGTCGTGCGCGCCGCGGACTGGTTGCTCGACCTCGGCCCCGAAGGCGGCAGCGGCGGCGGTCGGCTCGTCGCCAGCGGCACTCCCGAACAGGTGGCGCAGGTCGCTGCCTCGCACACCGGGGCGGCGTTGCGCGGGATCGGCATCGGCGTCGGCAAGCCGAAGGCGACGCCCGCCGCGGCTGCGGTGGCGCGCCGTCCGGCCCAGGTCGCGCGGCCGACGCACATCACCGTGCGCGGCGCCCGCACCCACAACCTGCAAGGCGTCGACTGCGACATTCCGCTCGGCTCGTTCACGGTGGTGACCGGCCCGTCCGGTTCGGGCAAATCGAGCCTCGCCTTCGACACGATCTTCCAGGAAGGGCAACGCCGCTTCCTCGAGAGCATGTCGACCTACGCGCGCCGCTTCCTCGGCCGCATGGACCGCGCCCCGGTCGATCGGCTCGATGGCCTCGGTCCCGCCATCGCGATCGACCAGAAGCGCACCACGCGCAGTCCGCGGTCGACCGTCGCGACGACGACCGAGATCCACGACTACCTGCGCGTGCTGTTCGCGCGCATCGGCCGTCCGCACTGCCCGACCCACGGCCAGGAACTGGCGGCATGGTCGCCGAGCAAGGCGGCGGGCAAGGCGATCACCGAGTGGCGCGGTCGCCGCGTGCTGGTGCTGGCGCCGATCGTGTTGCCCACCGATGCCGGCGCCCCGTGGCTGCAGGCGCTGCGCGTCGAGTGGCAGAAGGCCGGCTATGTGCGGGCGCTGGCCGACGGCAAGGAAGTGCGACTCGATGCCGAGTGGACCGGCACGGTGCCGCGCGAGCTGTTCCTGGTGCTCGACCGCATCGCGATCGGCGAGCGCGCCCGGCTGGCCGACGCCATCGAGCAGGCGCAGGCGGCGGCGACGACGCACGGCGGCCCGCCGGCGGCGGTGCTGCAGCTCGCGGACGGCGACGAAGCCGGCACGCGGCATTGGTTCCGCGCCGACTCCGGCTGCCATCGCTGCGACTACAAGGCGCCGGGCGAAGTGCATCCGCGCTGGTTCTCGTTCAACCACCACAGCGGCGCCTGTGCGTCGTGCCTCGGGCTCGGCGACGTCGTCGTCTGCGCCGAAGAGTTGCTGGTGAACCACCCCGACAAGGCGGTGTTCCGCGGGGCGATCCAGCACGCCGGTGCCGCGTTCACGTTCCTGGTCGGTCGCGAGGGCTACTACAGCGAAGTGGCCGCGGCGATGGCGAAGCGGCACGGCTTCGCGCTCGACCTGCCGTGGCGCAAGCTGTCGGCGAAGGCACGCCAGCTGCTGTTGCGCGGCGCTGGCGACGAACGCTTCGAGGTCGTCTTCAAGAAGAACGAAGCCGGCAAGAAGCGCGAATGGCGCATGCAGGTCGCGTGGAAGGGCCTCGCGCGCCAGATCGAGGAGTGGTTCCACGGCAAGGAAGGCAGCGAGAACGCCGGCGACGAGAAGTTCCGCGCCGTGATGCGCAGCCAGCCGTGCCCCGATTGCCTCGGCGAACGGCTGCAGCCGGGGCCGCGCGCAGTCCAGGTCGGAGGCGTGCGCCTGCCCGAGGTGCTGCGGCAAACGGTCGATGCCGCGATCGAGACGCTGGCCGGCTTGCGGCTGTCGGCGACCGAGCGGCGGATCGCCGCCGACGTGCTGAAGGAACTCGGCCACCGCCTGTCGTTCCTGCGCGAAACCGGACTTGGCTACCTGACTCTCGAGCGTTCCGCCGCGACGCTGTCCGGCGGCGAGGCGCAGCGCATCCGGCTGGCGACGCAGCTCGGCAACAAGCTGGTCGGCGTGCTCTACGTGCTCGACGAGCCGACCGTCGGCCTGCATCCACGCGACACCGAACGGTTGCTGCGCACGCTGCTCGACCTGCGCGACCTCGGCAACACCGTGCTCGCGGTCGAACACGACGAGGTGATGGTGCGCGCGGCGGACTTCGGGCTCGACATCGGGCCCGGCGCCGGTTCGCGCGGCGGCCGCATCGTCGCCAGCGGCGCCCCGGCCCAGGTGGCGACGGGGGACAGCCTGACCGGCCAGTGGCTGCGCGGCGAACTCACGCTGGCGCGTCCGGCCACCCGTCGGCTGCCGGTGGGCCGGGTCGAGTTGCGCAACGTCACCCTGCACAACCTGCGCGCGGTCGACGTCGACGTTCCGCTCGGCGTGTTCCCCGCGGTCACCGGCGTGTCGGGCTCGGGCATGTCGTCGCTGGTGATCGACGCGTTGGTGCCGGCGCTGCGCCGCGACGACGCGCCGCTGGTGTGGAACGACGGCCAGGAGCGACCGCACGCCCTGGTGGTGGTCGACCAGGGCCCGATCGGCAGTTCGCCGTCGAGCAACCCCGCCACCGACACCGGCGCC
>SXPB01000067.1 GCA_005776475.1 Planctomycetia bacterium | reverse complement strand
GGTGCCGGTCTGGCGGAGCAGGCCGTCGACGATAGAGGTCTTGCCGAGGTCGACGTGGGCGATGATCGCGACGTTGCGGATGTTCTGGGCCATGAGTCCGAAGTGCCCGGGAACGGGCGGGTGCGTGGCATGCACCGGGAATGCGGGGCGAGGATTGTCGCGATCGGCGCAGCTTGGTCAACTGCGGCGATGGCCCTGGGAGGGGCTTTTCGATGAATGACGTGCGATTGCCCGCGGCGGCGCCCGCTCGGGTGCAGGCGATCCGGCGGTGGCTGCGGGTGTTCGGGCTCGCGGCGCTGTTGCTCGTGCTCGCCGCCGGTGGCATGCACATGCACGTCGTCGGCTCGGCGAAGGTGCACACTTTCGCCGCTGCCGAGGTTCCGGCAGCCGACTGCATCCTGGTGCCGGGGGCGCGTATCCACCCGGATGGGCGGCCGTTCCACCTGCTGGTCGACCGGCTCGACGCGGCGTTGCAGTTGTGGCGGGCGGGCAAGGCGCCGTGCCTGTTGCTGAGCGGCCGTGGTGGTGGCGGCCTCGCCACGGACGAAGTCGGCGCGATGCGGCGGTGGTTGGAAGCGCGCGGCGTGCCGGCCTCGGCGATTCGCGACGACGGCCTCGGGTTGCGCACGCTCGACTCGATGCGGCGCTGCCGCGACGAGTTCGGCATGGGCTCGGCGATCGTGGTCAGCAACCCGTTCCACGTGGCGCGCGCGGTGTTCCTGGGGCGGCAGTGCGGACTCGCGACGTTCGGCGTCGAGGCGCCGTACCTGCGCGAGTATTCGAGCAGCACGATGCTGAAGAACCGCGGCCGCGAAGTGTTGGCGCGGGTATGGGCGTGGTTGGACGTGTTCGCCTTCGGTGCCGCGGCGCCTTTCGAACGATAAGCAGGATGGAATGAACCATGCACGCGGAATGCGCGCCGGTGATCGACGCGCGTGCCTAGCCTGCACCGCATGGTAGTCGCCGCCGTCAGCGTCCTCGCCGTCCTGATGATCGTCACCGAACTGCTTGCCGGTGCGCGCCGCTGGCCCGCGGTCGCGTCGTGGTGGGCGCGCGCGGTGATGCTCAATGCCGTGCAGGTGGCCGTCGCACTGGTGGCCGGTTGGTCGTGGGAGTCGACGATGAGCGGTTGGCGGCCATGGTCGCTCGAAGCGCTGCCGGTCTGGGGCCAGGTCGCGCTTGGCTACGTCGCAATCACGTTCGTCTACTACTGGTGGCACCGCTGGCGCCACGAAGTGCGCTGGCTCTGGCGCGGGTTGCACCAGCTGCACCACAGCCCGTCGCGCATCGAGATCGTGACGAGCTTCTACAAGCACCCGCTCGAGATCCTGCTCAACAGCTTCTTGTCGACGGCGATCCTGTACTGCCTCGTCGGTGTCGGCCCCGAGGCGGCGACCTACGCAGTGCTCGTCACCGGGATCGCCGAACTCTTCTACCACTGGAACGTGCGCACGCCGTACTGGCTCGGGTTCCTGATCCAGCGGCCGGAGAGTCACTGCGTGCACCACCAGCAGGGCGTGCACGCGTTCAACTATTCTGACCTGCCATTGTGGGACATGTTGTTCGGCACGTTCCGCAACCCGCGCGCTTGGCACGGAAGCTGTGGTTTCGGCGTGGAACGCGAGAAGCGGCTGGTCGACATGCTGCTGTGGCGGGAGGTCGTGTGAACAAGTACGCGCTGCTGCTGCTGGCGATCGGTTCCTTGCAGATGTTCGGCGATCTGGCGGGCCTGAAGGCCGTGAAGGCGATCGGTGCGGCGACCATGGCTTCGCCGGCGCCGAAGGTGTTCTGCGCGCATGCCGGTCTGGAGACGTACTCGACGCGGTTCTTCCTGGAATGGACGGACGCGGGGGGCGTGGCGCGGTCGTTGCCGATCACTCCCGAAGTGGGGGCGCGGTTGCGCGGGCCGTACCTGCGCCGCAACGTGTACGGCGCCGCCCTCGCCTATGGGCCGGTCCTCGCCGCCGATCCGGTGGGGCGGGACATGCTCAGTGCAGTGCTCGCGTACGCATTCGCCGGGGACGCGCCGCTGCTGGTCGAACTCGGCATCGATCCGGTGGGTGCACGCGACCTGTCGGTGCGCTACGAGCCCTTGTCTGGCACCGATCTTGGCGCGCTGCCGTCGCGCATCCAGGTGCCGCGATGAACGCAGGGCAATCGGCGAACACTGCATGGACTTGGGGCCAGTACTCGGTGTTCCGCGTCGTGTTCGGCACGTGGTTGGCCGTGCACTTCGCCATGCTCGTGCCGTGGGGCGCCGAGCTGTTTGCCGCGACCGGCGTGCTGCCCGACGGCCATGCGAGTCCGTTGCTGCGCCTGTTTCCGAACGTGTTCCTGCTCGACGATTCGCCTGCGTTCGTCACTGGCGTGCTGGTCGCGGCGACGGCACTCGCAGTCGTCTTCCTATTCGGTTGGCACGACCGCACTGCCGCACTGCTGCTGTGGTTCGTGCAGGCGTCGATGTACGGCCGCAATCCGCTGACCGGCAATCCGGGCTTGCCGTACGTCGGATTGCTGTTGCTGGTGCACGTCGGCTTGCCGCGCGCGCCACATGGCGGTTGGGTGCGGCATGGCCAGCTCGAAGCGCGGCGAGATTGGCGGGTGCCGCGCGCCTTGCACCGCGTCGTGTGGATCCTGATGAGTACCGGCTACTCGTACAGCGGGTGGATGAAGCTGCAGAGTCCGTCGTGGTGTGACGGCAGCGCCCTCGCGAAGGTGCTGGTGAATCCGCTCGCGCATGCCGAGGGCCTCGGCCCGTGCTTGCTCGCCATGCCAGCGTGGGTGCTGCAGGGCATGACTTGGGGCGCGCTCGCGTTGGAGCTCGGTTTCGTGGTGTTCGCCCTGAGTGGGCGTCTGCGGCCATTCGCGTGGGCGGCGATGCTGGCGATGCACTGCGTGTTGCTCCTCTTGATCGACTTCGCCGACCTGTCGCTCGGCATGGTGATGCTGCATCTGTTCACCTTCGATCCGGCGTGGTTGCCGCCGCGGCGAGCCAAAGGCCAGACTGCACTCGAAGTCCATTGCGACCCCGCGAGTGCGATCGACCAGCGATGGGTGCGGTTCTTGCGCGCCGAGGCCCCGACCGAGGACGCGTTCCGCTTCGTTGCCCACGGCAGCGCCGTAGCGGATTGCGCACCCAAAGCGGCTCTGCCAAGGCAGGTGGACCCCGTGGCGGTCTTGTTCGCGCTCGGCGGCGTCTGGCGCGCGTTCGGCCATGCGGTCGCGTTGCTGCCCGCGTGGCTGCGGAATGCCGCCGTGGCAACCGCCAGGTGTGGGCTCCGGCCGCTGTGTCGCGGTGCGGCGGTTGACTGCAATTCCATGGGCTGAGGCACCGTTGCGGGCTGGCGCGGTGAACCTGCACGGCGCGGGCGATGCCAACATTCCGTGGCGGTCTGCCCGCACCTTCGGCACGCTGCGCCAACGCCATGCACGACCACGGAGGATCGAGGCATCCGAAAGCCGCGCCGCGCAGAGCCGCGGTGGCGGCGATGCTGTCGATGGTCGTCAGCGCGTTCGGGTGCGCCCATGCGAAGCACCCAGGTCCGCTGTCGCCCGGGATCGAAGTTCCGGCGACGTTCTCGACCGCGACGCCCGCGGGCACGCTGCCCGAGGACTGGTGGCGCGGCTTTGGCGTGCCCGCACTCGATGCGGCGATCGTGCAAGGCCTCGAACGCAACCAGGACCTGCGCGCGGCGGTGGCGCGCCTCGATGCGGCGAAGGTGCAGGCGGTTCTCGCCGGGGCCGCGGGCCAGCCGACGCTGGATGCCGGGTTCGACGCGGCGCGGCGCCGGCAGAACTTCCCCGGCCTGCCGTTGCCCGGCGGCAACAACCTGCACACGACCTTCAACACGTTCGGCGTCGATTTCACCGCCAGCTGGGAGCTGGACCTCTGGGGCCGCGTGCGCGCTGGATCCGCCGCGGCCGAAGCCGAAGTGGCGGCGTCGGCGGTCGAACTGCGGGGCGCGTCGTTGTCGCTCGCGGCCCAGATCGCGCGCGCGTGGTTCGCCGTCGCCACGGCGACGCTGCAGCACGAACTCGCGGTGCGATCGCTCGCGAGTTGGCAGGCGACCACCGATGCGGTGCAGGGCCGCTTCCAAAGCGGTGTGCGGCCGGCGCTGGACGTGCACCTCGTCGCCACGAGCCGGCATGCCGCCGAGGCGCAGCTCGCGGCTCGCCGTGAGCAGAAGGAACGCGCGGTGCGGCAGCTCGAACTGCTGCTCGGCGACTACCCCGATGGCACGTTCCTGGTGAACGGCATGTTGCCGTCGATCGGCGCGCCGCCACCGGCTGGCTTGCCCGCCACGCTGTTGCGCCGCCGGCCGGACCTCGTTGCCGCCGAACTGCATGCGCAAGCCCAGGACCAGCGCGTGGCAGTTGCCGCCGCGGCGCTCTATCCACGGTTCGTGCTGACCGCGAGCGGCGGCACGCAGAGCGAAGACTTCGCGAACGTGCTCGATCCCGACTTCCTGGTCTGGTCGTTGCTCGGCAACGTCACGGCGCCGTTGTTGCGTGGCGGGGCCCTGCGCGGCGAGCTCGCGCTGCAGGAATCGCGGCATCGCGAGGTGTGCGCCACCTACGCGGCGGCGGCGCAGCGGGCGTTCGCCGAAGTGGAGACGGCACTCGCGGTCGAAGCTTCGTTGGCCGAGCGTGAACTGCAGCTCGAACGGGCGGCAGCGGCGGCGGCAGCAGCGGCCGCGGCCGCCTCGACGCGGTATCGCGCGGGACTCGAAACGGTCGTCACGTTGCTCGACGCGCAGCGACGGGTAGACGAGACCGAGAGCCAGCTATTGGCGGCGCGGCACGCGCGCCTCGACGCCCGCATCACCCTGTTCCTTGCCCTCGGCGGCGGCTTCGAGCAGACGTCATGACCCCGAACCCAGCCTCGCGATGAAGAGCTTCCTGTTGCACGTGCTGTTGCCGATCGTGCTGCTCGCCGGTGCCGGTGGTGCCGCGTGGTGGTTGGTCGTCCAGAAGAAGCCGGTGCTGGCGGCGCCGCCGGTGGTGGCGCCACCGCTCGTGTCCGTGGTCGAGGTCGCACCGACCGCACTGCAGCTGACGGTCGCGAGCCAAGGGTCGGCGGTGCCGCGCACGATGACGACGCTGGCGGCCGAGGTCGCGGGGCGCGTGGTCGCGACTGCCGCCACGTTGCGCAACGGCGCCTTCTTTGCGGCCGGCGACGAGCTCGTGCGCATCGATCCGATCGAACACGAAGCGGCGCTGGCCCAGGTGCGGGCCGAAGCGGCGCGCGCGGAGCGCCTGGTGGCGTGGGAACGCGCCGAAGCCGAAGCTGCGATCGCCGAGTGGCGCAAGCTGAACGCGAGCGAGCCGCCGGCGCTGGTCGCGCGCACGCTGCAAGTCGCGGAGTCGGTGGCCGTGCTCACCAGCGCCAAGGCCGCCGTGGCCCGCGCCGAACGCGCGCTCGCCGACACCGTGGTGAAGGCCCCGTACGCCGGTCGGGTCATGCAGGCTTCGGTGCACGTCGGCGACTTCGTGACGCGTGGTGCGGCGTTGGCCCGCGTGCATGCGCTCGATGCGATCGAGGTGGCGCTGCCGTTGCCCGACGCCGAACTGCGCTTCCTCGACCTGCCGCGCCGGCCGGGCGACGCAGCCGGGCCAGCGGTCGAACTGCGCAGCGAGTTCGGCGGCACTGCCGCGGTCTGGCAGGGGCGCATCGTGCGCACCGCCGGCGAAGTCGATCCGAAGACCCGCATGGTGCAAGCGATCGCCGAGGTCGAGGCGCCGTTCGCGGGAGCGGTGCCGCTGGTGCCTGGCATGTTCGTGCAGGCGGCGATCACCGGCCACCGATTCGACGCGGCGATCGTGTTGCCGCGCACCGCCCTGCGCGGTGACGACCACGTCTTCGTCGTCGGTGCGGACGACCGGCTGCAGTGGCGCCGAGTCGAGGTCTTGCGGACGGAACGCCAACGAGTCGTGCTGCGCGCCGGCGTCACCGCCGGCGAGCGCGTCGTGGTGCAAGACCTCGAGGCACCGACCGAGGGCATGCGGGTGCGCCAGGCGCTGAGCGAGGCCAGGTGATGCGCGAGCGGCGCGGCATCATCGCCTGGTTCACCGGCAACCCGGTCGCCAGCAACCTGCTGATGTTGGGCATCGTCGTCACCGGCATTGCGACGCTGCTCAGCGGCGCGATCAAGATGGAGGTCTTCCCCGACTTCCAGCCGAACGTGGTCACGGTGTCGGTCGCGTATCCGGGGGCTTCGCCGCACGAAGTCGAAGAGTCGATCTGCATCCGCATCGAACAGGCGGTGCAGGGCGTCAGCGGCGTGCGCGAAGTGCGTTCGACCGCAGCCGAAGGCGGCGGCGCCGTCGCCATCGAGATCGAGGCCGGTGCCGACCTGCGCACCGCGCTCGACGACATCAAGAACCGCGTCGATGCCATCGACACGCTCCCGGTGCTGGCCGAGCGGCCGGTCATCCAGGAAGTGGTCGTGCGCAACCAGGTGATCTCGATCGCGGTGCACGGCCAGGTGCCGGAGACGACGCGCAAGGAACTGGCGGAACGCGTGCGCGACGAACTGATCGCCTTGCCTGGCATCACCCAGGTCGAACTGGCGAGCGTGCGGCCGTACGAGGTGTCGATCGAACTCGACGAAGCGGCGCTGACGCGCCACGGCCTCACCTTCGATCAGGTCGCACACGCAGTGCGGCGCAGTTCGCTCGACCTGCCGGCCGGGTCGATCAAGACGACCGCGGCCGAAGTGCTGCTGCGCACCAAGGGTCAGGCCTACGACCGCGCGCAGTTCGCAGCGTTGCCGGTCCTCACGCGCCCCGACGGCACCCGCGTCGTGCTGGGCGACGTCGCCGAAGTGGTCGACGGGTTTGCCGACCACGACCAGTCGTCGACCTTCGACGGTCAACCCAGCGCGCTGCTGCTGGTGTTCCGGACCGGCGACCAGAGCGCGCTCGAAGTCGCCGCCGCGGTGCACGAGTACGTGCGCGTTGCGCAGGCGTCGATGCCGTCGGGCGTGACGCTGACGACCTGGTGGGACCACGCGCGCTTCCTGCAGGGACGCCTCGACCTGCTGCTCGAGGACACCGGCCAGGGCTTCGTGCTCGTGTTCCTGATGCTGGCGTTGTTCCTGCGCTTCCGGCTCGCGTTCTGGGTCTGTCTCGACATCCCGGTGGCATTCCTCGGGGCGCTGGCCCTGATGCCGCTGCTGGACGTGTCGATCAACATGATCTCGTTGTTCGCGTTCATCGTCGTGCTCGGCATCGTGGTCGACGACGCGATCGTGGTCGGCGAGAACGTGCACCGGCACGCCTTGCTGACCAAGGACCGCATGCTGGCGACGATCCGCGGTGCGCGCGAAGTCGCGGTGTCGGTGACGTTCGGCGTGATGGTGACGATGGCCGCGTTCCTGCCGATGACGGCGGTGCCCGGCCCGCAACAGAAGATCTGGCGCGTGATCCCGTTGATCGTGATCCCGACGCTGCTGTTCTCGCTGATCGACAGCAAGCTCGTGCTGCCGACGCACCTGGCGCACATGCGGCCGGAGAATCCGAACCCGCGCGGCATCGTCTGGGTGTGGGGTCGCGTGCAGGCCGCGGCCAACCTGCTTTTCGAGACCTGGGTGCATCGTGTGCATCGGCCGTTGCTCTCCGCGGCGACCCGGTGGCGCTACCTGACGGTGGCCGCGTTCGCCGCAGTGCTGACGCTCGTCGCCGGCGCGATCGGCGGCGGCGTGCTGAAGTTCCAGTTCTTTCCGCAGGTCGAGTCCGACAACGCCGTCGTCACGTTGGTGATGCCCCAGGGCACTCCCGCTGAAGTGACGCGCGCCGCGGTGGCGCGGCTCGAGCGGGACGCGCTCGCGGTCGGCAAGGAGTTCGGCGACGGCGTCGTCCGCCACGTGCTGGCGTCGGTAGGCGAGCTGCCGTACCGCCAGCAGCAGAGCCGCAACGGAGGGCAGTCCGGGCAGACGTTCGTCGGTTCCCATCTCGGCGAGGTGAACATCGAACTGGTGCCGAGCGAGGAACGCACGGTGTCGACGCAGGCAGTGCTGAACGCCTGGCGCGAGCGCGTCGGTTCGATCGCCGGTGCCGTTGAGCTCGCGTACACGTCGTCGATCTTCTCCGCCGGCAACGACATCGACGTGCGCTTGTCGTCCGCCAACCTGACGTCGCTGCGCGCGGCCGCTGACGCACTCGAGAAGCACCTCGCCGGCATTCCCGGCGTCTCCGACATCGCCGACAACTTCCGCTCCGGCAAGCAGGAGCTCGAACTCGACATCCGGCCGGCGGCGGAGACGTTGTCGCTGTCGCGCCAGGACCTCGCGCGCCAGGTGCGGCAGGCTTTCCACGGCGAAGAGGTGCAGCGCGTGCAGCGCGGCCGCGACGACGTCAAGGTGATGCTGCGTTACCCCGAACGCGATCGTGGTTCGCTCGGCGACCTCGAAGCGATGCGGATCCGCACCGCCGACGGCGACGAGGTGCCGTTCGGTGTGGTCGCCACGGCGCAGCACACGCGCGGCCCGGAGACGATCCAGCGCACGGACCGCCGGCGCACGGTCGAAGTCACCGCGTCGGTCGACGAGCGCAAGGCCAACGACAACGAGATCGTCGCGCAGTTGCGCAAGGACGTGCTGCCGCGCCTCGTCGCCGCGCATCCGGGGCTGCAGTGGCAGTTCGCGGGCGAACAGAAGCAGCAGGCTGAAACGCTCGAAGGCCTCGCGGTCGGCTTCGTCGTCGTGCTGTTCCTGATCTATGCCTTGATGGCGATCCCGCTGAAGTCGTACTGGCAGCCGCTGGTGGTGATGACCGCGATCCCGTTCGGCTTCGTCGGCGCCGTGCTCGGGCACGCGCTGCTCGGTCTAGAACTGACGATCATGTCGATCTTCGGTCTGGTCGCGCTCGCCGGCGTCGCCGTGAACGACAGCCTCGTGCTGGTGGAGTTCATCAACCAGGCGCGGGCGGCCGGCACGCCGCTGCTCGAGGCGGTGCGGCAGGCGAGCATGGTCCGCTTCCGCGCGATCCTGCTGACTTCGGGCACGACCTTCGTCGGCTTGTTGCCGCTGGTGCTGAACAAGTCGGTGCAGGCGCAGTTCCTGATTCCGATGGGCGTGTCGGTGGCGTTCGGATCGGTGTTCGCGACCGGCGTGTCGCTGCTGATGGTGCCGTGCCTCTACCTCGTGTTCGAGGATTGCCGGCGCCTCGTCGGTTGGCGGCGCGCGGCGGCGCCGTAGCGGGCTCAGGGCAGCGCGAGTCCGAGTTCGCGCAGGACGCGGGCCAGGGCCAGCAAGGGCAGGCCGACGATCGCGGTGTGGTCGCCGCTGTCGATGCGATCGAACAGCGTGATGCCGAGGCTCTCGATCTTGTAGCTGCCGGCGCAGTCGAGCGGCTGGTCCTTGGCGACGTAGCGTTCGATCTCGGCGTCGTGCAGCGGGCGCATCGCGAGTGTCGTCGTGTCGACGAATTCGACGCAGCCGTGTGGGTGCGCCACCGCGACGGCGGTGAGCAGGGTGTGCGAGCGGCCGGCCAGCCGGCGCAACTGGCCGTGCGCCGCGGCAACCGTGCCCGGCTTGTCGAGGATGGTGCCGTCGACCACGGCCGCCTGGTCGCTGCCGACCACCAGCGCATCCGGGCAGCGGCCGGCCACCGCCAGGGCCTTCGCCCGGGCCAGCTGCTGCACGATCGCGAGCGGCGTCCCGCCGGCTCGCTTCACCGCATCTTCGTCGACGCCCGGGCGTTCGCAGCGGAACGGAACCTGCAGGCGGGCGAGCAGTTGCTGGCGGTAGGTCGAGGTGCTGGCGAGGACGAGCGTCGGCATGGGGAGATCGACGCGGGTGGTTTGGCGGGCGTCCATCGAAATGTTGCCAACGTCGCGGAGTTGGCGACTGGGCAGGCAGTGCGATCCTGCCTACTCTCTTTCCCGCTCATGAAGATCGGAATGCTCACCACGTTCAGTGCCCTGTTCCTCGGTTGCCTCGCCGCCTGTGGCAGCGACGTGACCGCTTCGCCGAATCCCGTGCCCGCGGTGACGCCGGCCCCGGCGCCGACGCCCGCGCCGACCACCGCACCCAGAGTCGACTCCAACGTGCTCAGCGGCGTCCGGCCGGCGGTGGTGGGCGACGAGGCGTTGCCGGCTCCCGCCGCGAATCCCGCCGCGCTCGAAGTGTCGCCGGTCGTGGTTCCCGCGGCAGCGCCGCAAGGACAGGAGCCCAAGCCCCTGCCGCGCGTTCGCATCGACTACGAGACGGTGAAGCGCCTGTTCGGCAAGGACCCGAACAGCGACGAGGTCGACAACCCCAGCACGCCGGAGAAGGTGGCGCTCGGCAAGGCGCTCTACCACGAGCCGCACCTGTCGAAGAACGGCAACCTGAGCTGTGCGTCGTGCCACGACCTCGCCAACTACGGCCAGGACGGCAAGCCGACGTCGCCCGGCACCGACGCGAAGAACGGCGAACGCAACACGCCATCGACCTGGAACTCGTTCCGGCAGTTCCGTCAGTTCTGGGACGGCCGCGCCGCGACCGTCGAGGAGCAGGCGATCCTGCAGGCGCTCAACCCGATCGAGCACGGCATCGCCGACGAGGCGCAGCTGGTTGCCAAGATCAAGGAGAAGCCGGCGCTGGTCGAAGGCTTCCAGAAGGCGTTCGGCGAAGGCGACGTGGTCACCGCCGCGAACTTCAAGCTCGCGGTCGGCGCCTTCGAGCGCACGCTGGTGACGAAGTCGCGGTGGGACGAGTACCTCGATGGCAACCAGAAGGCGCTGACGCAGGACGAGTTGTTCGGCCTGAAGGCGTTCATCGACGTCGGCTGCATGACCTGCCACGTGACGCGCCTCGTCGGCGGGCAGATGTACCAGAAGACCGGTTCGCTGAAGCCCTACACCTCGAAGGACGAAGGCCGCGCCGTGCTGACCAAGAGCGATGCCGACAAGTTCTTCTTCAAGGTGCCGTCGTTGCTCAACGTCGAGAAGACCGCGCCGTACTTGCACGACGGCAAGGTGGCGACGCTGGAGGACGCGGTCACGGTGATGGCCGACATCCAGCTCGACAAGAAGCTGACGCCGGACCAGACGCGCGGAATCGTCGCCTTCCTGAAGGCGCTGACCGGGCCGCTGCCGGCCGAGTACGCGCCGAAGAAGTGACCCGCTGGCTGCTGCCCGGCGTCGCTCAGCCGGCGGCGTGGGCGAGCATGGCGGCGTAGGCGCCGCCGCGCGCCAGCAGTTCGTGGTGCGTGCCCGCCTCGGTGATGCGGCCGTCGGCGAGCACGAGGATGCGGTCGGCGGCGCGCACCGTCGACAGCCGGTGCGCGACCACCAGCGCGGTGCGGCCGCGCAGGGCCGCCGCGAGCGCGTGCTGCAGGCGCGCTTCGGAGGCGCTGTCGATGCTGGCCGTCGCCTCGTCGAGCACCAGCACATCGGGCTCGACCACGAGTGCGCGGGCGAACGCCAGCAGTTGCCGTTCGCCTTGCGAGAACGTGCTGCCGCGTTCTTCGACCGGGCTCTGCAGGCCCTTCGGCAGGCGCCGCACGAACTCGGCGGCGCCGACCGTCTCCAGCGCCTGCCACACGCGGGCTTCGCCGATCTGCGGATCGAACAGCCGAACGTTGTCGAGCACGGTGCCGGTGAACAGGAACAGGTCCTGGGCGACGAATGCGATGCGCGCGCGCAGGTCCTTGAGTTCGAGATCGCGCACGTCGACGCCGTCGATGCGCACGGCGCCGGCGGTCACTTCGCGCAGCCGCGCCGCGAGGCCGAGCAACGTGGACTTGCCGGCTCCGGTGGGGCCGACGATCGCGATCGTCTGCCCCGGCAACGCGGTGAACGAGACTTCGTGCAGCACCGGGCGGCCGTCGCCGTAGGCGAACTGCACCCGGTCGAACACGACTTCGGCGCGGCCGCTGCGGGCGCTGCGTTGTGCCGCGTGGCCGACCAGCGGCGGCGGGAAGCGCGGTTCGCCTAGGATCTGGAACACGCGCTCGCAGCTGGCGAACGCCGCCTGCAGGACGTTGTACTTCTCGCCCAGCTCCTTCACCGGCGCCGACAGCATGCCGTAGTAGAGCCAGAACTGGACGAACTGGCCCGGCTGCATGGTGCCGTCGAGCACGGCGGAGCCGCCGAACCACAGGAGCCCGATGGTCGTCGCGCGCAAGGCGAAGTCGACTAGCGAGAAGAACACCGAGAAGTGCAAGACGGTGTCGCGCCAGGCCCGCGCGGTGTCGCGGTTGCGCTCGGCGTATCGCGCCTCGGTGGCTGCTTCGCGGCCGTAGGCACGCGTCGTGCGGATGCCGCCGATGAGTTCGGTGGTGTAGGCGTTCTGCAGGGCGAGCTTGCCGCGCACGGCCCGGTAGGCGCGCTGCGCGTTGCGGCGGAACAGCACGCTGAGCAAGACCACGATCGGGGTGGTGGCGACGGTGAACAGCGCCAGCTGCACGTCGAGGAAGAACAGCACCACCAGCACGCCGGCGATCTTGAGCAGGTCGAACAGCGACTGCAGCACGCCGGTCGCGATCAGTTCGTTCAGGTTCTCGACGTCGTTGGTGACGCGCGTCGTCAGCTTGCCGGCCGGGTTCTTCTCGTGGAACGTGAGCCCGACCGACAGCAGATGGTCGAACAGGTGGCGGCGCACGTCGCGGATCACGCGTTGCCCGTTCCAGGCGGTCAGCAGGCCGTAGACGTAGCCCAGCAACGCGCCGCCGAGCGTGGTGCCCAGGAAGCCGAGACCAAACCACGCGAGCTGTTGCAGGCGTTCGTCGCGCGGCATGGCCGTGTCGCGCATCGGTCCGTCGATCGCCAGCTGCAGGAGCTTGGGGCCGAGCAGCTCGAGCGTGAACGACACCAGCAGGATCGCGAGGCAAGCGACGAAGCCGCGGCGATAGGGTCGCACGAACGGCCACAGCCGGCGCAGGAACGCCATCTGGAAGCGGGCCTCGGGTGCGTCGTCGGCGTACGGGTCGCTCACGACGCCGCCTCCGAGCCGCCTTCGAGCGCACTCGCTTCGGTCTGCCGTTGCCAGGCCACTGCATAGACGCCGCCGTTCGCCAGCAACGCGCGGTGGGTGCCGCTCTCGCGCACGGCACCGTCGTCGAGCACCAGGATCAGGTCGGCATCGGCGACGACCGACAGGCGATGCGATGCGACCAGCATCGTGCGCCCACGCCGCTGGTCGTGCAGGCCGCGCAGGATGCGCCGCTCGGTGATCGGGTCGACCGCCGACAGCGTGTCGTCGAGCAGCAGTCCGCTGCGTTCGCTGAGCAGCGCGCGCGCCAGCGAAACGCGCTGCTTCTGGCCGCCG
>SXPB01000066.1 GCA_005776475.1 Planctomycetia bacterium | reverse complement strand
GGTCGCCGATGCGCCGAGCCACGCCAACGGCGTGAGCCCACGCCGCGCGACTTCGCTGGCCGGCATCAACAACAGCGCCGAGCCACCGTCGGTGATGCCCGAGCTGTTGCCCGCGTGCACCGTGCCGACCTTGGGCCGGAACACCGCCGGCAGTTTCTGCAGGTCGTCGAGCGTCACCCCGGGCCGCACGTGTTCGTCGGTGGCGACCACGGTCGCGCCCTTCTTGCCGGCGATCGTCACCGGCGCGATCTCGTCGGTGAAGCGACCGGCCTTCTGCGCCGATTCACCGCGCTGGTGCGACTGCAGCGCGAACTCGTCCTGCTCCTGACGACCGATGCGGTGTTCGTCGGCGAGGTACTCCGCGGTCATGCCCATCGGCTCGCCGAGGATGCCGCAGGTGAAACCGTCCTGGAAGTTGCCGTCCTTCACCTCGACGTGGCCGAGCCGGTAGCCGCTGCGGAAGTTCGGCAGCAGGAACGGGATGTTGGTCATGCGCTCCATGCCGCCGGCCACCACCACCTTGCGGCCGTCGAGCAGGATCGCGGCGCGCGCGAGGTCGATCGTTTTCAGGCTCGATCCGCAGGCCTTGTTGATCGTCGTGGCGACGCAGCCGTCGCCGCAGCCGGCCTTGACCGCGACCTGGCGCGCCGGATTGGGGCCGGAGCCGAGCTGACGCGCTTGCCCCATGTACAGTTCTTCGACATCGGTCGGCGAAACCCCGGCCCGAGCGAGCACTGCAGTGACGGCGTGGGCGCCGAGATCGACGGCGGAAAGCGACGACAGGCCACCCTGGAACTTGCCAATGGGGGTTCGGGCGGCGGCGACGACAGCGATGCGTTCCATTCGATTCTGAGGATGCAGGCTTTCGGCGGCGGGAGCAACGGCAGCGGCGACAAAGCCTAGTCTTGACGACACTTCACCGACCGGCACTCCGCGACCGATACGGGGTCGATGTCGCAGAAGCGCCACAAGCAGGCAGTGCCGAGCTATCCGGAAGCGGTGGCGCAATGGCGACTCGACCTGCGCACCGAAGTGAAGCGTGCCTCGGCGTTGCCGTCGTCGGTGTTCTCGGCCTGCGACCCGATGATCGAATCGCTGCTGGCGGAGACCGCCGAGTCGATGCTGGCGTTGCTGCAAGAGCCGTCGCCACAGGCCGCGTTCACGCCGCCCGAAGGCGAAGACAAGCGGCTCGAGACGGTGACCGGCGACGAGTTGCGCGCCCTGCCGGCGCGCATCGCCGCGGGTGGCCCAACCGATGTGCATCTCGATGCCGGCCTGACCGGCGAATACCTCGCGGTGCTCACCGATGCGTGCGGCAGTGGCCACGAAACGGCGGCGCGCGGCGCCTCGATCCTGTTGCACCGCGACTTCGGCATCCGCGGCAACGATGGCTGCCTCGACGAAACCGCGGCTCTGCAGGAACTTCTCGACAAGGTGATCGGCGGCAACGGTGATGCGGCGCAACTGGCCGAAATCTGCCAACGCCTGTCGGCGGCAGTGATCGCCCACCAGGCGCCGGCCGACGAACACGGCGACGACGAAGGCGGCGGCGACGACCGCGGAGCCACCGAGTGAAGTCGCCCACCAGCCGCGAACTGCGCGAGCATGCGGTGCTGTCGTTTGCCCACGCGCTGGTGATCGCGGCACTCAACCGCCGCATGCACGACCGCGACAACCGGCACGTGCACGACGCCCTCGACGATCTGGTGATGGCGTTGCGGCGAGCCCAGCAGCTCGGCGTCGACTTGCCGCTGCACTTGCAGTGCGCCGACGACCGGCTCTGCCACGACGGCAAGCCGCTGGACGGTCCGAGCTTGCAGGCGCGTTCGCTGCTGCGCCAGTGCCGCGAGCGCGGCATCGCGATCCTGTCGTTTGCTCCGGGTCTCGAACGCGACGAAGCCAATCGCCTGTTCGACCTGCTGGATCTGCCCCCGAACCAGGCGGCGTTCGCGCGCAGCCAGCGGGACGTGGCGCTGGCCGCCTTCGGCATTCGCAATGTGCGCGTGACGCTGCGGTCGGTCGGTGATCCGGCCGATCGCCGCACCTGCATCGACGGAACGCAGAAGGCGCTGCACCACTACCAGGACCTGGCCGACAGCTTGCAGCAGAACCACGCGCGCGCGCTGCACGACCAGGAACTCGCCGTCGACGCCGCTGCCGACGCGCTCGAACGCACGGTCGCCGACATGGACGAGCCGAGCCTGCTGCTGGCGCTCGCCGCGCAGGACGACGTCGATCGCTTCACGGTCGGCCACTCGGTGCGCGTGGCGCTGCTGGCACTGCAGGTTGCGCGCACGCTCGGCGCCTCGCGCGACCAGTTGGTGCAGGTCGGCTCGGCGGCGCTGCTGCACGACATCGGCAAGTCGAAGGTGCCGCAGGAGGTGCTGTTCAAGCAGGGCCGGCTGTCGGCCGACGAGTGGCATTGGATGCAGCAGCATCCGCGCCTCGGCGCGCAGATCCTGCTCGAACAACACGAACGGGTCGATCCGAGCGCGATCGGCGCCGCGTTCTGCCACCACATGCGTCCCGACGGCAAGGGCTACCCCGAGTCGTTGGTGCCGGTGGCGCCGGGCGGCACCAGCCGCCTCGTGCGCGTGTGCGACGTGTTCGAAGCGCTGACGTCGATCCGACCGTACAAACGCGCGCTGACGCCGATCGAGGCCTACGCGGTGATGTTCCGCAACGAGAGGGACTTCGACGTGCAGTGGCTGCGCGCGTTCGCGCGCACCATCGGCCTGTTCCCGAACGGCACCCGTGTCCGCTTGCGCCACGGCGCCAGCGCGATCGTGCGCAACCAGTCGCACTGCCCGGACAAGCCGATCGTGCAGTTGCTGACCGGCCCGGACGACAGCGCGCTGGTGCCCGGCCAGCCCGACCGCTTCACCGTGGGCGACCTGCACGAAGGCCAACGCATCGCGATCCACGCCGTCGACACGCACGACCGCTGCATCACCGTTCCCGACCTCGATCCGGACGTGGCGGATGTGCCGGTGCACGCGTGCTTGTCTGCTTCGCTCGCGCACGATCTCACGACGCGACCAGATCGCGGCTGAGCCGCGTCGTGCGCCGCTTCGACGGCGACGCGCCCGATTCACTTCTGGCGCCGCACCATCGCCTCGATCCACACCGGCACGAACGGCGGCGTGCAGCCCTTCGACACCGGCCAGTCGCGATACAGGCCGACCTTCTCGCCGATGGCGACGGCGCGCTGGCGCAACGTCGCGTGCGCGATACCGATCGCGGCGAGCGTGTTGTTCATCGTCCACTGCACTTCGGGCGCCGCCGTCGCCAGTTCGCGCTCGATGCGATTGAGCAGCGCCGCCGGATCGACGCCATCGGCTCCCTTGGTCACGCGGATCGCGGTGAGGTGCCAGCCCGCGCGTGCGGTCCAGCGGTCCTTCGCCTGCAGCCACTGGCCGCGCAGCGCTTCCTGGTCCGGATGGCGCGCGACGACGTAGTTGTTCCACCATTCCGCGACGTGCCCAAACGAAGTCGCGCGGGTCATCGCGTCGACTTCCTTGGCGGTCAGCGACTCGGGCTTGACCAGCAGCGTGGCGAGCAGCTGCGCATCGACGTTGCCGGTGGCCCAGAGTTCGAGCCCGAGCGCGTGGTTCGTCTTGATCTGCTTCGCCAACGCACGGATGTCGCCGTGTTTGACGCCGAACTGGTTGGCGGGCGCCCCGGACTTCGTGTTGTGCTTGCGCCGCGCGGCGTCGCCGAGCGACTCGAGTTTGGTGAGGACTTCTTTGGCGTTCATGGGGACGAAGTGGCGCATTGTAGATCGCGGCACAGCACACCGCCTGCGCTTCCTGGCGATGGCCGGCTAGACTCGCGCCGGAGGCCACCATGAAGTCGCCCGTACTCGTCTCTGTGTGCGCCGTTTCGCTGCTGTGCAGCCTGCTGGCGTTGGCCCTTGCGTGGCCGAACGCCGAGCCGCGGCTCGAACTGCACTCGAACCCTTCGACGGCCGAAGTGGCCGAGCTGCGCGCGCAGATCACCGAACTGCAACGCCGGTTGGAGTTCGCGCCAACGCCGACGACCGGCGATGTCGGCGCACGTGGCAACGCGCTGGCCCTCGATCCCCACGCCAAAGCGGCGGAACGCCAGGCGATGGATCCGCACGAGTACCTGGCCCACTACGTGCTGTCGTTCGCCGATGACGGCCAGGGCAGCGAGTACTATCGACTCGCGGTCGAAGCGCACGTCGTGCCACTGTGTCTGCCGATCGCCGAACTGGTGCGCGATGCGCGTCGGCCGACGGCGCTGCGCCTGTCGCTGGCGACAATGCTCGGCCGGCGCCGCTTCCAGGACGTTGCCGAGGTCGTCGATGCGTTGCTCGCCGCCGTGCGCCCACCGAATGATGTTGCGCTGGCCCAAGCCGCCCTCGCCGCACTCAGCCGCGTTGCTTCGCGGCACGCCATTCCCGGATTGCAGGCTCTGGTACTGCAATGCATCGACCCGGTACGCACGCAGGCCTTGGCGCTGTTGGTCGAACTCGCCGGCGACGCCGCAAATGCGATCCTGCTGCAGCTGTACCTGCAGGCGCAGGACGACGGGTTGCGCCAGGAACTCGTCCGTGCGCTGAACGGTGCTGATGGCGGTCCGGCCCTCGAAGTGCTCACCGCGGCGAGCGGCAGCGACACGCCCGTTCGCCTTGCGGCAGCGCACAAGGTGTCGGAGTTCGACGAACCGGGCTTCGACGCGCTGGTCGATCGCTGGCGCCCGCGCGAAACCGACGCAGCCGTGCTCGCCGCGTTGGGCGCCGCGACGGGCACGATCGCCGGTTGGAGTCCGGCCCAGGCCACCGGCGCGCCCAACGCCGATGCGAGCCGCGATGACCCGAATGCGTGGGCGCCGCGCAGCCAGGAGATGGGCATGCAGTGGCTGCAGCTCAGCTACGCAACGGCGGTGCGTGCGACTGCGGTGCGCATCTTCGAAGTGAACGCGCCCGGTGCCGTGGTCGAAGTGCTCGGCCGCGGTGTTGACGGCGACTGGTTCACGCTGTGGCGCGGCAATCCCATCGTCGGGCCATCGCCGCTGGTGCTGACGTTCCCACTGACCGCGGTCCCAATCCGCACGATCCGGCTGCGGCTCGACACCGACCGCACGCCCGGTTGGAACGAGATCGACGCGGTGGAACTGGTCTCCCCCGATGGCGCGCAATGGGCCAGTCGCGCCACCGCGAGTTCGACCTTCGCAAGCCAAGGGCAACCGAATGCCCTCGGCGTCGAGGCCGAAGCCTTGCACTTCCTCAAAGCGTCCCGCCGGCGCTGACCGTTCTTCGGGCTTCGGACGCTTCCATTACTGTTGTCAGCCGCCGACCAAGCCAGCCATGGCTTCGGAGACGACAGCGTTCATGGCGTTGCCGGCGGTCGGATCGAGAACGAGTGCCTGGTTTACAAACTGCACGCCGCGCAGGGACGACTGCATCGGAATTGGCATGTGCAGCATCGCTCGGCCGCCGCTGCCCGCCACCCCGACCATGGTGTCGATCGAAATGTGAGCGGCACACCCAGGCATGCCGACCCCGTCGAGCAGAATCGGTGCAGGGGACGCCGACCAACCGAAGGCCACAAACGCTACATCAACCGGCAGATTGGTCACAGCGATCGATAGCGTTCGCCCTACTTGCGGGGTGTCGCGAGGAATGAGACGCGAAGCCGGCATTGTGCCCGCACAGCCGCTGCCGATCGGTACGTAGCGGCTCGTCAGACCGATCAATCCTGCACTTGCCTCCAGGGCAGCGGCGATGCGCAGGAAGCTTCGACCAGGACCTGGAACCGGCACGGGCGTCGCCTGAGCGGGATTTCCCCAGGTCACCACCAAGCCGTCAGACCGCCGCGCAATTGCATGACCAAGGCCACAATCGACCTCCACGTACGTCAGTCCTGTTGGCAGGGAGGGCACGATCGGGGTCGAGCTGCCCCAGCTAACGATGGATCCATCATCGAGAATCGCTGCTGCGATGCTGTGGCCACAGGCGACGTCAACAGCTCGGCGACCTGGCGGCAAGGCCGGCAAGTACGCGGCCGCACCAGTAGTCATTAACCCAGTAATGACCAGACTCCCATCAGACCGCACCAACAGAACATTGTGCTGACCGACTGCCAGGTCCACGTAGGCTTGGCCTGAGAGAAGTGGAGGTATCAGGTTCTGACCGAATACGTTCTGACCCCAGCCAACGACCGTTCCGTTAGACCGCAAGGCAGCCCCGGACTGGGATCCTGCATCGATCTTGATATAGACGACTCCCCCTGGCAGCGGAGGCACCACCAATTGGCCCCAAGAGTTACTCCCCCACGCTCGCACCTGCCCATCGGTACCAAGCGACAACCAGAAGTCGAATCCCGCACTCGTGGACGCATGGTCTACGCCCACGGGCAACGCGGGCGCGGCAGTAGCCGAGAAGGAGAGCAATGGCACGAGGCTTCCATCGGAACTCCGCACCAACGCACCGTCGCCAGTAGCGTCCAGCTCGCGGTACGTGACTCCGGGCGCAAGCGGCGGAGGCGTCGACCAATAACCCCAGATTTTGACGAGGCCATCAGAGCGTACGCCAATCGAATGATGAAAGCCCGCTGCCAGGTTGGCAATGCTGCCTAGTGGAAGAGTGGGGAGATTGCACTGGCCGTGGTTGTTCAGTCCCCAAGCAACCACTTGCCCATCACTACGCAAGGCAAGTGAATGCCCGGCGCCTGCTACGACGTCCACGAAGGTCACGCCTGCCGGCAAGCTCGGAACCGTGATTTGACCGTGGTAGTTGTCACCCCACGCCAAAACCTGACCGTCCGAACGGAGTGCCAGGACGTGGTTTGATCCTGCCTTGATCTTCGTGTATGCGAGTCCAGACGGCAGCGAGGGAATCGACTGCACATTGAAGACATTGAGCCCCCAAACTCGCACACTGCCATCGGAAACCGTTGCCACTGCAAAGTAGCTGCTGCCCGAGACGGAAGTATATTGCAGCCCGGCAGCCAAACTCGGGACGGACTCGATACCAGCAAACGTGGTCCCCCACGACTGGATTACACCATCAGAACGAAGGGCAAATGCTCGGAATGATGTGGAAGCCAACTGCGTCCAGGACATTCCGGGTGGCAGGGAGGGAGGAGATGTTGGCGGTGAAGACCCAACCGAAAAGGACGTCCACTGAACCAACTGTCCAGTATCGAGTGCCGCAACCTTGACTCCTGTGGCCGCGACATGGGTGTAGGCACAACCAGGCGGAGCAACCGGAGGCACCGCACCACCATCCCCATTGTCGCCGACAGCCAGCAACCGACCGTCCAGCGTCAAAACGACAGCCTGGCAGCGATCGAAACACGAAGAAACACAGAGCGCAGGCACACGAAACGCCTCGGAGTCCATAGCTGCGCGCGAGCCCCAGGTCCGAAGCTGATCTTGCCCACAAACTGATGTGGACAAGATCACGAAGGCAGCAAGCACCAAGCGCGACGACCTGGCGAAGCAACCAGTTTCACACGTGGAGTCCATGGCGACCGATCATATTCCTCGTTACCCTGCCGGCCATGACCTGCACAACTTGATGATTGCGGCTGCTTTGCGCTGACCGTTCCCTTCGCGGCGCCGTCCGCGCAAGATGCCGCCATGTCGTCCGAGCCCGTGCTGCCGCCGATCCCGAAGCTGTGGAAGCAGGTGCCGCGCGGCCGCGTGCTCGCCTTCGCACCGCACCCGGACGACGAAGTGGCCGGCCCCGGCGGCATCCTGGCGCTGCACGCCGCGCAAGGCGATGCGGTGCGCGTCGTCGTCACCACCGACGGCGTCAACGGCGACCCCGACCATCGCCACGATCCCGCCGCGTTTGCGCAACTGCGCCGCGCCGAGTCGCGTGCGGGCCTCCGCGAACTCGGCATCGACGACGCCGTGTTCTGGGGCTTCCCCGACGGCCACGTGCTCAGCCCCGTCGACGTCGAACAGGGCATTGCCATGGCGAGCGCAGCGCTCGCCGCGTTCCGTCCCGACGTCGTCTACCTGCCGTGGGAACTCGACGGCCATCCCGACCACCACGCGCTGCACCTCGTCGTCACGCGCGCGCTCGACCGCACCGCGTTCACGGGGCTGGCGCTCGGCTACGAAGTCTGGAACGCGATGGTGCCGGACGTGATCGTCGAGACCACGTCGGTGTTCGCGAAGAAGCAGCGCGCGATGCTCGCGCACCAGAGCCAGATCGCCTACGTGCAGTACGACCACGCCCTCGGCGGCCTGTCGGCGTACCGTTCGCTCGTCCACCTGCGCGGCCGCGGCTACGGCGAAGCGTTGCGCTGCGTGCGCGGCGTGTTGCCGGCGTCGTTGGCGTGCGACTGAGCAAGCCCGCGCCGGCCGAGCCAGACGCCGACGATGCCGCAGGCAAGCCACGCGGCGACGACCCAAACCCACGTCGTCCACTGCAGGCCGAACGCCTGGCGCTGCATCGCGAAGGCGTTCGCCGACGAAATCTCGTTGTTGTGCACATGCGGCCCCACCAGCTCCATCATCTCCCCCTGCAGCCGAGTGAACGTGACGCCACCTTGCATGCTCGGCACGGGATGCTCGTTGGAGTACGCAACCACCGCGGCGACGAGCAACGCCAGCACGAGCCAGCGCCCGTGCCGCAAACGCACCACCGCGAGACCACCGAGCAGCACCGGCAGGAACAGGAACGACGCGAAGCGCATCACGTCGTACGCGAACAGTTCGAGCGACAGCAGGCAGCCGAGGTAGAGCAACGCACCCACGCGCCCACCGCTGCCCGTTTCGTCGGCACGCCATCCGGCGAACGCCAGCACGAGCAGCGGCCCGAACTCGGCGAGCACGACCTGCACCAGCAGCGCCCACAGGCCGGGCAGCAACCACGGCACCCAGAAGTTGTTCAGGATGTAGTAGAGGAAGCCGTACGACGGCCCCGTGGCCGGCGCCAGGCCGCTCACCATCACGCGGTAGCCGCCGTAGACCAGCAGCACGCCGAGGAACCAGGCCGCATCGCGCATGCCGAGCCCGCCCGAACGGTGCCGCAGCCACAGCAGCCACGGCGTGAAGAACAGCACCATCTCGTGGCTCAGTGCCGCCAGCAGCACGAGCGACCAGAACACCGCCGGCCGCGTCGCGAAATGCACCGTGAGCGCGAGCAGCGCCAAATTGAGCGTGTCCGAGTAGCACGCCATCGGCATGTGGTAGACGAGCACGCCGCCACCCGCGGCGACGGTTGCGGTCACCAGCGCGGCATCGAGCAGCGAGTCGACGCGCAACCGCACGAACCACGCAACGACGAGCAACAGCACCATGTTCGCGAGGTGGCTGCAGCCGACCGGGCCGAGCCCGAGCCAACCGAGCCCATGCGCCAACACCGGCCACAGCACGCGGTGTGGGATCTCGCCGTCGAAGGCGAGTGGCGCCTGCGCCATCGTCGCGAACCGTTCGCCGTGCCCCTGGAACGGCACCACCGCCGCCCCGATCCACAGGTGCACGGCGGCAGCCAGGACGCCGGCCACCAGGAGGGCCTGCAGCCAGACGACTCGGGGGCTCGAAGGCACCATCGTGGCGACAGCCTAACCCAGCCATGGTTGACGCGCGAAGCTTGACGGCGGCGCCACGAAGCCCGACCCTTGCGCCTCCGACGATGCCGAAGCAGAAGGGCCTGCCGCTGCGCGCGTTCGCGATCTTCTTGCTCGCCGCTGTCATCGGCGTTGCGGGCGGGTTCCTCGGCAGCAAGTTCCTCGACGGCCTCGAGTGGATCCAGGACGCGCTGACGCAGCGCCGCGTCGTCGATGGCCCCGATGGCGCGCGCCAGTCGTTCCCCACCGCGATCGAAGAGAACCTCACCTGGTGGCAGACGCTGCTGGTGCCGACCATCGGCGGCCTCGTCGCCGGCTGCCTGCTGTTGCTGCTGCGCGGCAAGAAGCCGGCGTTCGGACTCGCCGACCTCGTGGTGCTGGTGCAGTTGCGCAAGGGCACCATCCGGCTGCGCGAGAGCCTCGTGCAGACGCTGTCGTCGGCATGCACGATCGGGTCCGGCGGCAGCATCGGCCGCGAAGGCGCCAACTCGCAGATCGCCGCGACGGTCGCCGCGTTGGTGGCGCGCTGGGCCAGGCTCGGCTCGCGCCCGCGCGCCGTGCTGCTCGGTTGCGGCGTCGCCGCCGGCATGGCGACCTCCTACAACGCGCCGATCACCGGCGCGATCTTCGTGATGGAGGTCGTGCTCGGCAACTTCGCGATGGACGTGTTCGCGCCCATCGTCGTCGCCTCGGTGCTGGCGACCATCGTGCGCGGCGAACTGCGCGGCAAGGAAGCGCACCTCGGCGAGGCCTCCGAGTTCGTGGCGAAGCTGCCGTGGAACCTGGTGTTCGCGGCGGTGCTGCTCGGCGTGCTGTGCGGCTTTGGCGGCATCGTGTTCCGCAGTGCGCTGGCCACCGGCCGGCGCGCCTTCGCCCGCCTGCCTGGCTCGCTGCCGTTCCGCTTCGCGCTCGGCGGCCTGATCGTCGGCGCGATCGGCATCACGGTGCCGCACGCGTGGGGCAACGGTTTCGACGTCATCCACGAACTCGCGCACAGCGCGCCGACGCTCGGCCTCGTGATGACGTTGTTCCTGTGGAAGCTGGTGGCGACGGTGGCCACCGTCGGCTCCGGCGGGCTCGGCGGCATCTTCACGCCGAACCTCGTGATCGGCGCCGCGTTCGGGGCGGTGTTCGCGCACTGCCTCGGCTACGTGACGCCGGTTTCCGACAAGGAAGTGGCGACGTTCGTGTTCGTCGGCATGGCGGGGCTGACGGCGGCGACCATGCACGCGCCGGTGACCGCCGTCGTGCTGGTGTTCGAGATGACGCGCAGCCACTACGACGAACTGACGCTGCCGGTGATGTTGTGCAGCATCGTCGCCAGCATCACGGCGTCGCTGCTCGACGAGGACAGCTACTACACCGCTGCGATCCGGCAGAAGGGCGAACAGTTGCCCGGCGGCATCGAGGACCTGGCGATCCGCACCACCTACGTGCGCGACGTGCAGCGCACCGACACGTTGGTGGTGCGCGACAAGGCGAGCTTCACCGAGGTCATGCAGGTGCTCGGCACCCACCGCGGCGACACGGTCTACGTGCAGGACGAAGCCGGTGCGCTCACCGGCCGCATCGAATTGCAGGACGTGAAAGGGTTCCTCAACGATCCAAGCCTGACCAACGTGGTCATCGCCGCCGACATGACGCGCCCGCCGGTCACCATCCACGCCGACCAATCGGTGGCTTCGCTGATGCCGTTGTTCGACGACCCGGAACTGCGCGAGGTTGCCGTCGTCGCCGCTGGACCGTCGCCGAAGCTGCTCGGCCGCGTGCGCCACCAGGATGTGCTGTCGATGCTCGGCAACGAAGTGCTCGGCCAGCAACGCCGCAACCACCGCATGGCGCTCGATGGCGAAGACATGGCGCTGCCGGTCGGCTACGAACTCGCCACCGTGCCGGTGCCGGATGCGTGGACCGGCCACGCGGTCGATGCGCTGCCGCCCGAACAACTGCAGGGGCTCGTGGTGGTGATGGCGATCCGCCCAGGTGGGCGCGCCACCGACATCGTCGCGGCGACGTCGGACCTCGTGCTCGAAGCCGACTGGCGCGTCGTCGTGCTCGGCAAGAAGGGCGCGATCCGCCGTCTGCGCGAGGACGCCGAAGCGGCCGAACAGTAGGCTCTGCGCGCGCTCGTCCAGCGCAGGAGCCTCGTCCATGCGAATGCGTTGCGTTGCCATCGTCCTGCTCGCCTCGATCCTGTGCGCCCAGGAGCCGGCGACGCCCGCCGTCGTGGCGGCCCCGGTGCATCCCGCCAGCACGCTCGGCCTCGGCGACGAGATTCCCTGGCGCACCGATGGCCAGGAGTTCTACGACCATGCGGACGCAGCACCGAACGCAGCGGCGATCGATCGCAACGCGCTGCTCGCTGCCGCCTGCGCCGAGGCCAAACAGCGCGGCACGCTGGTACTGTGGTACGTGCACCGCATCCAGGAACAGACGCTCACCGGCAACCAGATGTACCGGGCCCCGGTGCTCGATGTGTATGCGCGCCAGGTGCTGTTCGGCGATCCGGACGTCGCCGAGCTGTGCACGCACGCGTTCGTCCCGCTGCGCAGCGTGCTCGACCAGGAGCTCAGCGACAAGTACGGGCTCAAGCCCTTGGCCTTCGTCGAGCCAGCGGTCGTGTTCCTCGGCGGCGACGGCAAGGTCGTGCACTTCGTCGAACGCATCCGCACGTTCCACGCGCCGTGGTTCCTGAGCCTGTGCGGGCGCGTGCTCGAACACGCCGGCGTCAAGCTCGCCGGGCGCACCGTCGACGAACTGCGCCAACGGGGGCGATGGCGCGACGCGCTGGCGATGGCGCTGAAGGCGGAGCAGAAGTCGGCAACCGACTGGCTCGCGATCGCGCGCCTGCAACGGCTGCTGCGCGACCACGACCAAGCGGTGCAGAGTCTCGAACGTGCGGCTGCGGCCAAGGCCGACGCCGGCGACGTCGCCGCCGAAGCCGGGTTGTTGCGGTCGCTGCGCGGCGAACCGCTCGCGGCGCAACCGCTGCTCGAAGCGGCGTGGCGCAGCTCCAGCGCGCGCGCCGCCGAAGCCGGTTACTGGCACGCGCTCAATAGCCTGCGGCTCGGCGACGAAGTGGGCGCGATGCGCCGCTTCACGCTGGTGGCGCAGAAGTTCCCCGGCACGCCGTTCGGCAAACGGGCGCGCGCCAACACCACGCTCGGCCCCGACGATCGCCCGCTCGGCGCCGCCTTCACCGGGTTCGAGTCGATGGCGGAGTTGCCCGAGGCCGCCTACGCCGGACTGCCGAAGGACACCACGTGGCAAGGTGGTGTGCGCGACAAGGCGGCGATCGCGCGCGCCGGCGTGCTGTTCCTGCTGGCGCAACAACGCGACGACGGCGGTTTCACCGATTCGCGCTACGCCTACTGGCCCGACAGCGAAATCACGCCGAACGTGTGGGTCGCCATCACCGCGATCGCCTGCACCGCGTTGCTCGAACACCGCGCGGCCCATCCGGACCTGCAGTCGCGCATCGACACTGCGTTGGCGCGCGGCGAGATCTACATGCTCGACGAGAAGCGGATGAACCGCGGCCTCAACGAGGACTGCTATTCGGACGCCTACCGCCTCGTCTACTTCGCGCGCCGAGTCACCGTCGACGGCGGCGGCGGCACGAAGGCGTTCGCAGTCGCGCGCATGAACGAGATCGTGCAGGCGGCGGCCAAACGACAGCAGGCCAGCGGCTTCTTCGCGCACGAGTACGAGAATGCGTTCGCGACCGGCGCCGTCGCGCAGTCGCTGCTGACCGCCAAGGCGGCCGGGGCCGCGGTGCCAAGCGAAGTCACCGACAAGGCGGCCGTGGCCTTGTTGTCGGCGCGCACCAAGAACGGCGCCTACGTCTACAGCGGCGCCGCCGAAGCGCGCACCACGGGCAGCCTGAAGGACGCCGCCGGCCGTATGCCGGTGTGCGAAGGGGCGCTGCTGCAGCTCGGCCGCAGCGACGTCGACAAGCTGCGGTTCGCGCTGCAGAACTTCTGGGACCACATGCAGCGGCTGGAGACCGTGCGGCGCAACGACTTCCACAGCGATGGCGAGCTGGCCGGCTTCTTCTTCTTCCACTCGCTCTTCCACGCCAGCGAAGTAGTGCGACTGCTGCCCGCCGAAGAACAAAGCGCCCATTGGCAACGCTTCCTCACGGTTCTGCAGACGGTCCCCGAGTGCGATGGCAGCTTCCTCGACAGCCACGAACTCGGCCGCAGCTACGGCACCGCGATGGCGCTGCTGACCCTGACCAACTGCTCTCGCTGAGGGCTTTCCTGCGGTCGCATGGCCGCGCAGGACGCCGACGAGCTCGCCGACCTGGCCGGCGCGAGCGAATCCGGCTACCAGGAACTCGGCAAGCTGGTCGGTCAGTACCGCACATTAGGCGCGAAGTCGCCGCCGCATGGGCCCACTGCGCCTTGGCAGGGCGGCGGCAACTTCCGCATCGACCCGCTGCCGGCAATCGCTATCCTGCTCGCCCTCGTGACGAGCCGACGCACCGCTGCAGCGCTCCTGATCACCCGCGGCGAGGGCAGTGACCGCGCCGTGTTCCTGGTCGAACGTTCGCCGGAGCTGCGCTTCTTCGGCGGCTACTGGGCGCTGCCCGGTGGCACCGTCGGCGACGAGGACCAGCCCGGCCTTGGCCTCGACCATGCATTGCAGTCGTGTGCGCACCGCGAGCTGTTCGAGGAGACGGGACTGCTGCGGCACCGGCTGCCGCCCAACCGGACCGGTGGCGAGGCCCTCGTCGGTGCGCGTGAGCAACTGCTCGCCAGTGCTTCCCCTGGCAAGGACGGCGGTGCCCCGCCGCCGTCGCCGTGGCCGTCGCTGTGCGCCGGAACCGTTCCGCCGGTGCCGCTGCGCGAGCTCTGCCGCATCGAGACGCCGCCGTTCGCGCCGGTTCGCTACGACACTGCGTTCTTCCACGTTCCGCTCGAACACTGCGTCGCCGGCACCGACGGCGCGCGGCCCGACGTCTGGCGCGGCGAACTGGTGCAAGGGCGATGGTGGCTGCCGCAGCAGGCGCTCGCGTCGTGGCGCAACGGCGATCTCCTGCTGGTGCCGCCGGTCGTGATCCTGCTGCAACACCTCGCGCGCACGGCCGACTTCGAACACTTCGCCGCCGAGATCGCCAGCACCACGAACGGCTACCGCGAAGGCCGACTGCACCAGGTCCGCTTCTCACCGGGCATCGTGCTCGCACCGCTTCGCACCCCGACGCTGCCGCCGGCCACCACCACCAACTGCTACATCGTCGGCACCGACAAGTTGTGGATCGTCGATCCGGGTTCGCCGCATCCCGACGAACAAGCTCGCCTGCTGGCCCTGCTCGACGAACTGGTCGCCGACGGCGCTTCGCTCGCCGGCATCCTGGTCACCCACCACCACCGCGACCACGTCGGCGGCGTGAATGCCCTGAGCCGCGCGCGCGACCTGCCGGTGCGAGGCCATCCGCTGACGCTGACGCGCCTCGAACCCGGCTACCGCGCCGGCGCCGCTCTCGACGACGGGATGCGCGTTCCCCTCGGCCGCTCGCCCGACGGCAACAACGGCTGGGAACTGCTCGCGGTGCACACGCCGGGCCACGACCGCGGCCATCTGTGCTTCCGCGAGTCGCGCTACGGCACGATGCTCGTCGGCGACATGCTGTCGACGGTCAGCACGATCATCGTCGATCCGCCGGAGGGCCATCTCGCGACCTACCTGCGCAGCCTCGAACGGCTGGCAACCGAGCCGCTGACGACGCTGTATCCAGCGCACGGTCCGGCGCTGCGCGATGGCCAACGGCTCGTGAAGCAGTACCTGCGCCACCGCCGCCAGCGCGAGACCAAGCTCGTCGAAGTGCTGCAGCAAAGCCCAGGCACGCTCGACGAGTTGTTGCCGAAGGTCTACTGGGACGCTGATCCGAAGCTGTTCGGCTTCGCCGCCCGGTCGTTGCTCGCCGGCCTGCAGAAACTGCAGGAGGAAGGCCGCGCAACCGAGTCCAACGGTCGCTGGCAAACGGTGGGCTGACATGCACGACGACGCGAGTCCGATGCGGACGCGATCGGTGCTGGCGTTCGGCTTGGTGACGTTCCTGCTGATGCTGCCGGAGACGCTGCCGGTGCCGGTGCTGCGCGGCCTCGTCGCGACGCGGTTTGCGGTCGGGCCCGACCTCGCCTCGGTGTTCATGGCGGCGAACATGGTCGGCGCGCTGGCCGTGGCCCCGTTCCTGCCGTGGCTGGTGACGCGCACCGGCTCGCGCCGACGCCTCGCCGTGCTGGCGTTGGTCGCCGACGCGCTGCTGATGCAGGCGATGGCGCACCCGCTCGACTACGCGTCGTTCCTGTGCCTGCGTCTGTGCGAAGGCGCCACGCACATCGCGGCGCTGACCCTGATCATGGGTCTGGTCGCCGACGCCGCCGGTCCACGCCGTGGCAGTGCGCTCGGCTGCCTTGGCGCGGGCCTCACCCTCGGCGTCGCCACCGGGGCCTTGATCGGCGGCCAGATCGGCAAGCTCGATCCGCTGCGCACGCTGCACGCGGCGTCGATGGTGCTGGCACTGGCCGGACTGTTGGCGGCGTGGCTGTTGCCGCGCGATGTGGCGGGCCGCGACCGGCCGACGCCGCGCGCACTGTTCACGATGTGGCGCCGCCATCCCGGCGTGCGCACGCCGCTGCTGGTTGCGTTCATCGAACGTTTCACGGTCGGCTTCTTCACCACCGGCTTCCCGTTGCTGCTGCCCAGCGAAACCCCGGACGACCGGGCTCGCATCGGCATGCTGCTCGGCGCGTTCCTGTATCCGTTCGCCTTGCTGTCGTGGCCGTTCGGGCGCGCCGCCGAGAAGTGGTCGCGGGTGGCGCTGGTGGCGATCGGCAGTGCGGTCTACGGGCTTGCCGTCATCGCGGTCGGCATCGTCCCCATCGATGCGATGTGGGTGTTGATGCCGTTGCTCGGCGTCAGCTCGGCCGTGATGTTCGTGCCGTCGCTGCTATGGCTGCTCGAACGGGCTCCCGACGTCGATCGGGTGACGGCGATGGCCGCGTTCCACGGCGCCGGCTCGCTCGGCTTCCTCCTGGGCCCGATCTGCTGCGGCCAGCTGATCGCGCTCGGCGGCGTCGACGGCGGGGCAGGCTACGTGCTCGCGTTCGGCGTTGCCGGCTGCACCGAGATCGCGGCGGCGGCGCTGGTGCTGCTGGTTGCGCGGCGGGCTCGCCCGCTCGCGTGAGCGGAGCCACGACGCTTCGACGCAGCGACTCAGCCGCCGATCTTGCCGCAGCACTTCTTGTGCTTCTTGCCGCTGCCGCACGGGCACGGCTCGTTCGGCCCGACCTTCCTCTCGAGGCGCTTGAACGGCCGCGGCTTCACTTCGACGCCATCGACGAAGTACCAGGTGTCGTCCTCCTTGCGGAAGCTGGCGACCTCGTGGTGCGTGATGTCCTCGTCGGCGATCGTGTAGTAGGCCTTGAAGTCGACGAAGCCCTCGGTGTCGTCAGGGCCGCCGTCCTGCACGCCCACCACTTCCATGCGGTGCCAGGTGGCGCGCTTGCTCCACTGCTCGGTCGCGTTGCGATCGACGAACTGGCGGCCGTCCGGCGACTGGCTGTCGACGATCCAATCGACATGGCCAAGCGCGTAGGCGCTGTAGCGGCTGCGCATCAACTGTTCCGCCGTCGTCGCCTTCACCTTCTGCGTGATGACGGGTTCGCAGCAGGCGGCGTAGTCCTTGGCACTCGAGCACGGGCACTTCATCGGGGCACCCTAGGCAACCGGCGCGCCACGGTCAATCGCGCGTTGCGGTGGCGCCGGGCGGGCCGAGCAGTTCGACCACCAATTCGAGCGTGCGTTCGGTGGCACCGCGGTTGTCGGCGATCACCCTGCGGCCACGTTCGCCGAGCTCGGTGCGGGCGGCCTCGGAACCCAGCAGGCGACCGAGTTCACGCCGGAAGGCGGCGACGTCGGCGACCTGCACCACGGCGTCGGCGGCGAGCAGCAGCTCGACGTCGCGCCGGAAGTTGGCCGTGTGCGGACCGAACAGCACGGCGCGCCCCTGCGCCGCCGGTTCGAGCATGTTCTGGCCGCCGTGCGGAATGAGGCTGCCGCCGACGAAGGCGACGTCGCAGGCGGCGTAGAACCGCTGCAGCTGGCCGATCGTGTCGACGACGACGACGGCGTCGGCGACGAGCGTCGGCAACGCCTCGCGCACCTCGCTCCAGAGCACCGGCACGCGGCCGGCGGCGCGCACGGTCTCGGCGATGGCCGCGGCGCGTTCGGGATGGCGCGGCACCAGGACCAGCCGCACCGGGCCCACGCCTTCCGGTTGCAGCGCGGCCACGGTCGCCAGCACCGTGGCCTCTTCGTCGTGGTGCGTCGAGCCGGCCACCAGCACCCGTTCGCCGGCAGGCGCCAGCCACGGCCGCAATTGCGCGCGCGCCGCGTCGAGGTTCGCGGTCACCACGCTGTCGTACTTCATGTTGCCGGTGACGAACACGCGCGCCGGATCGACGCCGAGATCCAGCAGCCGCTTCTGGTAGGCCTTGTCCTGGACGCAGTACTTGGTGATCAGGTCGAGCTGCGGCAACAGCCCGCGCAACCGCCGGTAGCCGTGGAAGGTGCGCTCGCTGATGCGGCCGTTGATGACGGCGACGGGAATGTCGCGCACGCGCGCCGCTTGCAGGAAGTTCGGCCAGATCTCGAGCTCCATCAGCAACACGCACCGCGGGCGCACCCGCGCCAGCGCACGGGCCGGGAAGTTGGCGAAGTCGAGCGGGTAGTAGACCACCGGCAGGTCGGCGTACTCCTGGCGCGCGACGATATGGCCGTTCGGGGTCGTTGCCGACACGACGAGCTGCAGGTCAGGGCGCAACACGCGCAACCTGGCGATGAAGTTGCTCGCCGCCTTCACCTCGCCGACCGAGACGCCGTGGATCCACACCACCGGCTTGTCGCCGAACGACGTCGGCAGGAAGCCCATGCGTTCGGCGAGGTTGGCCTGCGGGCGCCGGCTGAACAGGCGCCGCCACAGCAGCACCGGGCTGTAGAGCAGGAACGCCACCAGGAACAACGGCTGGTAGACGCCCATCGTCAACCAGCCGCGCAGGCCGCTGCGTGGCAGCGGCAACGACGGTCGATGCGAACTCGGCGAAGGGTGCATCAGGCCGCCGTCAGTCCGCGCCGCAGCACTTCTTGTGCTTCAGGCCCGAACCGCAGGGGCACAGATCGTTGCGACCGACCTTCGGCGTGTTCGCCGGCTTCGCCGACGGCTGCGGCCGCGGCGCCGCCATCGGCATCGCCGGGGCCAGACGCTGCGACGGCGGTGGCGGTGGCGGCGGGGTCGTCGGCGCGGGCGCGGGCGGCGGCGG
>SXPB01000065.1 GCA_005776475.1 Planctomycetia bacterium | reverse complement strand
CGCAACATCGCGAGGCCGCGACTCAGTTGCATGCGGATCGTGCCCGGAGCGCAGGCGCGTTGTGCGGCCAGATCGACCGCACGCACGCCCTCGACGAGATGCGCGCGCACCACGCTGCCGTACGGTTCGGCCAACGTCCGCATGGCGCCGTCCACGACCGCGCCGAGTTCTTTTCCCGCGACCACGTCGTCGGGTGGTTGCGGTGTCGAACGTGCGGTGCGCTCCGGGTCGAGGGTGCGCCGGTTGGCGCGGTGCAGCTTCCCGGCATGGCGCGTGAGCACGCCGACCAACCACGGCACCAGCCGATTGCCGGCGCGGAACCGACCCGGATGGCGCAGCACCTGCAAGAACGTCGTCTGCACCAGGTCTTCCGCCGCCGCTTCGTCGCGCCCGAGATGGCGTGCGACGCGCAGCAGTTCGGGAGCCACGGCGTCGAACACGGCCGCCAATGCGTCGAGGTCACGCGCTTGGCGCCAGCGTTCGAAGTCGGCTTCGAGGGTGCCCGGAGTCATCGTGCAGGTTCTTACCCCGAATCGGCGAAACGTCACGGTGACTCGCGCAAAGCTCGTGCACCGCAAATATCCCATGCCATCGGCACAGTGCCATCCAGCAGGATGGGGGGTGCTGTCCCCGCGCCCAGTCGCGGATACAAAGGGCTGCTCCTCGTTCCGCCCCACCAGCCGCTCCCACGCCATGCACCCAAAGCTCGCCCTCGCCATTGTCTCGACTTCCGGTCTTCTCTTCGCGCAAGGCGACTTCAACTACGACAAGGTGACGCCGGGCACGCTCGGCAGCACCCTCACCATGGCGGTGAACAACGCGGGGTTGAACCAGCCCCTGCTCGGCATGGTCAGTGGTACCACAGGTCCGACGCCGGTCGCGTTGATCGACCCGCTGGACACGCGCAGCGTTGCGGTCGGCATCGAACTGCTCGGCAACTGGTCGCTGCAGCTCACCAATGGCGCGGGTGCGGCGACGATCGCGGTGCCGATCCCGACCGGTGTCGCGTTCCAGGGTTTCGTCTTCTACTGGCAGTGCGCGACGTTCCCCGGCGTCACGACGTTCATCGACGAGATCAGCAATTCGTTGAGCACGATGCACGCGATGCCCGGCACGAGCGCCGCGTTGCCGAACGGTCTCGCGACCGCACGCGCCGCGGCGACTGTGGTCCGCACGCCGACGCACAACGCCGGACTCGGCGACTTCCTGTTGGTGAGCGGGGCCACAACCGAGTTCTTCGGCTTCCGTGATTTCGCTTCGACGCCGGGTCCGACCATGGTGACGCCGCGTGGGCTGCACGCCGCGGCGACGCTGAACGATGGGCGGGTGCTGTTCACCGGTGGCGTCGACGGCCTTGGCGTCGTGACGACGGCCTGTGAGGTCTACGATCCGGTCGCGAACACGTTCACCGCGGTCGCGCCGTTGCTCGGTCTGCGTGCGGGTCACGCGGCAGCGACGTTGCCCGATGGTCGTGTGATGGTGGTCGGTGGCACGACCAACTTCGCGGACCTGACCGCAGCGATCACGACGGCGCTCAACACGACGGAGATCTGGAACCCGGCGACCAACGTGTGGACGGCAGGCCCGGTGATCGGTGGCCGCCGCATCGTGCCGTCGCTGACGCGGCTCGGGAACGGCCGCATGTTGGTGGCCGGCGGTATCGAGGTGACGCTGCTGTTCGGCATCCCGATCGCGCTGACTTCGACCAACAAAGCGCAGCTCTACAACCCGGCGACCAACACCTGGAGCAACGCCGCGAACATGCCGGTCGGCCGCGCCTACCACCAGGACAACCAGGTGACGCTCGCCGACGGCCGCGTGTTGCTCAGTGGTGGCGTGCTGGTGCCCGACCTCATCAACGCCGCCAACGCCGCGTCGATCGCCAATGCCGATGCCTACAACCCGACCACGAATACGTGGACGGCGACGACGATGAGCCTTGCTCGCACCGGCCACGCGGCGACGCGGTTGGCGAACGGCGACGTGATCGTTACCGGTGGTGCGTCGGGCCTCGTGTCGGCGGCGGTGCCTACGGCTGCCATCGCTCGCTATGTGCCGTCGACCAACACCTGGACCGACATTGGCGCGATGACGACGGCGCGCGTCGGCCACGCATCGGTGCTGCTGCCTGACGGCATGATGGTCATCGTCGGTGGTGCTGGCACGACCAACGAAGCGATGCACTTCTGACCCGAGCGGGGCAGGCGCGGCTGGAGTAAGGGCGTAAGGGAACGCACCGCCGTGGCTCGTTACACGGCGCCATGAACCTCCGCCGCGTTCCCGTTGTTCCCGTCTTCGTTCTCGCCCTGGCTGCGACCCAGGTTGCGGCGCAAAGCCTGCTCACTCTGCACGGCGAGGATGTGCTCGCCGTCGGCGATCCGATTCCGGGGTTGCCCGGCATCACCGTCAGTTCGGCCGCGGGGGGCGTCGGCCAATCGGTCATCGATCAGAATGCGAACTACCTGATCGTGGCCAAGTTGGCTGGACCGGTGTCGACCATCGACGACCGTGCTTACTTGCTCGGTTGCGCCGGGAACGTGCAAGTGATCGTGCGGTCCGGTGACCAGGCGCCGGGCCTGCCGGTTGGCGTAACGTTGCGCAGCGACGTGGTCGCCAGCGCGAGCAACGGCCTCAGCAGTGCCCCGGTGATCAGTCCGTTCGGGCGCAACCTGTTGTTCTCCAGCGCTCTGTTCGACGGGGGCGTCACCGTGAATGCGAGCAACAACGTGGCTCTGTTCGCCGGCACGCCGGGCAACTTCGTGGTCGTGGCACGACGCGGCAGCCCCGTTCCGTTCGTCGCCGTCAATCCGCCGAACTACGGGCTCTTCTCGGCGAGTGAATCGACCAGCGGCGTTACCAGCAACGGGCGCGTGTTGTTCCAAACGGAACTCGTGGGCGGCGACGTGTCCGGCGGCAGCAACAACGCGGCTGTGGTGACGGGTGCTGCTGGCGCGCTCGAGCTGGTCGTCCGTGATGGCGAAGCGATGCCGGACGGTGCGGTGGTGATGCCGGTGAGCGGCGACACCACGATGGGCACGCAGTTCGCGATGAACGATGCGGGGCACGTTCTGCTGCAGCTGCGGTTCAGCACGACTACGGGCACGGCGACCACGGCGAACGACCGCGCGCTCGCGGTGTGGCGGCCCGGCATCGGCAAGACGATCCTCGCGCGCGAAGGTCAGCAGGCGCCGGGGCTGCCGTTCGGTGTGGCGTTCGCGACGCCGACGTCGGCATGGGTGCCCGATCTCGGCGTGATGACGTTGACTCGGGGCGGAGTCACGGCGTTTCGCGCGCCGCTGACCGGCGGCGGCACGGTCGCCGGAGTCGACGATGCGGCGGTGTATCGAGGTGGCCCGAACGGCATCACGCTGGTTGCGCGTCGAGGCGATGCGAGCAGCGTGCCCGGCGTGAACCTCAACGTGCTCGGCGGCGTGATGTGCGACGATGAAGGTCGCGTTGCGTTCACGGCTTCGTTGACCGGGGCTGTCACTACGGCCGACGATTCGGGTTGGTTCGTCGCGTCGGGTGGCCAGGTCACCATGCTGATGCGCGAAGGGGATGTAGTGGCGCAGCTACCGCCGACGGGGAACGGGCCGTGGCGCCTGAGTTCGGCAAGCAGCTCGCCGCGCCTGATCGACGGTGGCAGGCTGCTCCTGATCGCCACCGCGACCGATGGCGTCGACCTTCGGCCGGTGGTGCTCGGCTTCGTGCCGGGACTCGGCTGGCAAGTGGTGCTCGACCGATCCGAAACGGGCGCGTCGCCGTTGGGCGCTGGCACCATGAACGGCGTTGCCTTCGGTTCCAACACGTCGAATGGCGACGGCAATGTGCCGTGGATCAACTCGAGCGGCGACTTTGTCGTGCTCGGCAACTACGACAACGTCGGCCGCATCGTGCACCGTGTGCATCTCGGTTCGCTGCAAGCGACGCCATCGACTATCGACACCGTGATCGGCGGCGCGCAGAACTTCGCCATCGACTGCGGCAGTGCGCAGGCGTTCCGGTTGCACTTGGTGCTCGGCACCACCAGCGGCATCCGTCCGGGGTTCCCGTCGCCGCTCGGGCCGCAGCTCGTGCCGCTCAATCCCGACTTCTGGACCCAGACCACGCTCGACTTCGCGGGCACCTCGGTCTACCCGAACTCGATCGGGTTCCTCGACGCCAACGGCCGCGCCAATGCCGCCTTCGTGTTGCCGCCGGGGATCATTGGCCTCGCCGGCACGACCCTGCACCACGCGGTGGCCGTGCTGGAACTGAGCAACCTGACCTCGACCTTCGTCAGCGAACCAGCGGCGTTGCAGTGCAAGTGAGAGTCGCCGGAATGGGCTGAACGGGCTCGCCGAACGCTTGCACGCCGCATTCCCGCGGAGCAAGCTCCGGCCCGTCATGAACGTCGCCGCATCCGGTCACCGCCATCGCCGTCTCGGGCTCCGAGGCAAGCTGGTCCTGTGCGCGGCCTTCGCCGCGGTGTCGCTGCTGTTCGCCGAAGCGGCGCTGCGGCTGCTGATGCCGCGTGGAGTGTTGCTGAGTCCGACGGCGATCGAGGTCTTTGCGGAACGGGCGAAAGTGGAATCGGAGATGCTGCGCGCCGACCCCGAGTTCGGCCACGTGCCGGTGCTCGATGGCAAGGCCTACGATCGCTTCGGGCTGTTGCGTGGATGGGGCACGCGCAGCGGCACCGCCGATCGCGGGCCGGATGTCACCAGGTTCTTGTTCCTCGGCGACTCGGTCACGCGGCGTGCCACCGTGCTCGAGCCGCTGCGCGAACTGTGGCGAGGTCCCGCCGCCGAGTTCCTCAATGCGGGTGTCGAGAGTTGGAATCCGATCCAGGAGATCGAGGGCTACTTCCGGCACCAGCAGGCGCTGCAGCCCGACCACGTGGTGCTGTCGTTGCACCACAATGACCTGAGCGAATCCACGGTCGCCCTTCTGCACGAAGGCCGTTTCACGTTGTGCAATCCGGGCTCGCTCGTCGACTGCAGTCCGACGTGGTACGGGCGCAGCATGCTCTACCAGCTCTACGTGCAGGCCCGGCACACCGATCGGCTGCGCCCGAAGCACTACACGTTCCGTGCGGCCGAAGTCGAAGCGGCGCTGGTGCGGCTGCGCGACGATCTGCGCCAACGCGGCAAGCAACTGACCATCCTGCATCTGCCGGTGTTCAGTGCCCTTGCCGCCGCGCCAGAACATGAACGCCGCTCGCGCACCATGCAGACCGAGATGCTGCAGCGCCTTGGTGTCGCGGCGATCGATCTGCAGCCGGTGGTGGAAGAGATGGTGAAGTTCGGCTTACCGGTGCGCGCGACGCCGACCGACGTGCACCACCCCGATCGACTGTGTGGGGAGCTGATGGCGCAGCAAGCGGCGGCAACCATGTTCGCGGCGCCGTCCGTGGGAGCGACGGCGACGCCGCGCCACGTGGTTGCCGGCAGCGACCAGACCATCGAGATCGACGCCGGGCCGGCGGCGGCGGGGCGCCGGTTCGTGGTGCTCGGTTCGCGGTCCGGGATGACGCCCGTGACCACCCTGCCGCAGGGGCGGGTGGCGCTCGCTCCCGACGACCACCTGCTCCGCACCGTGGCGTCGCCGGTGGCGGGAACGCTCGATGCGGCCGGACGGGCCAGCTGCCGCCTCGGCACCCCGGCGGGAGCGGCGGGCGCGGTCACGTTCCATGTGGTCGCCGTCTACGATGCCGCGGGGGCGCGGTTCGAGCACCTTGGCTGGCCGATGGCCATGTTCGTTGCGCCGCAGTGACGGGTTGCGTGGCCCCCGGCGATGCCATTGCCGCGCGACGTCGCGCTTTCCTCCGAGCCGCCACCGCGGCTATCGTGCTTGCCCCCTATGACCGACGCAAAGAAGGTGCTGGCGACGTTCCAAGTGAACGGCGAGCCGCACGAAGTGGCGTTCGCGCCGCACAAGACCCTGCTGGAGGTCCTCCGCGAGGAGATGAACCTGACCGGCACCAAACACGGTTGTGAACTCGGCGAATGCGGTGCCTGCACCGTGCAGATCGACGGCACGCCGATCCTCAGCTGCCTGAGTCTCGCGGTGGACGCGGTCGGCCGGGACGTGCGCACGGTCGAGGGCCTGGCACAGGGGCACGAGCTGACGCCGCTGCAACATTGCATGGCGGACCTCGGTGCGGCGCAGTGCGGCTATTGCACGCCGGGCGTGCTGATGACCGCCGAGGCGCTGCTGCGCGACAACAAGTCGCCGACGCGCGATGACATCAAGCAGGCGTTGGCGGGCAACCTGTGCCGCTGCACCGGCTACCTGAAGATCTTCGAAGCGGTGGAACTGGCGGCAGCGCGCATGCGCGGCGAGACGGCCGAGCCGAGCAAGGAGTCGATCCATGGTTCTTGACGATCCGACGACGCGCCCGGCGCAGGCCAAGACCGAGTCGCCCTGGCAGCACGACAAGAAGAAGGAAGACATGCAGTGGATCGGCAAGCCGATCCGCAAGGTCGACGCGCGCAGCAAGGTCAGCGGTCTGCAACGCTTCGCCGACGACCTGTCGATGCCGCGCATGCTGCACATGAAGCTGCTGCGCAGCACGCACGCGCACGCCGAAATTGTCTCGATCGACGTGAGCAAGGCGGCGGCGCTGCCCGGTGTGAAGGGCATCCTCACCGGCAAGGACCTGCCGATCCCGTTCGGCATCCTGCCGGTCAGCCAGGACGAGCACGCGCTGTGCCCCGACCGCGTGCGCTTCGTCGGCGATCCGGTGGTTGCGATCGCGGCGACCGAAGAGGAGATCGCGTGGGAGGCGTGTCGCCTCGTCGACGTGCAGTACCGCGAGTTGCAGACGATCGGCGGCGTACACGAAGCCGCCGCGACGATGGAGCCACGGCTGCACGACTACGGCGTGCGCGGCAACATCCACCGGCTCGAGAACCTCGAGTTCGGCGACCTCGCCGCCGGCTTCGCCAAGGCCGACCACGTGCGCGAAGACACGTTCTTCTTCGAAGGCAACACGCACCTGCCGATGGAGCAGCACGCGTCGTTGGCGCATTTCGACAAGGACGGCAAGCTGACGATCTGGTCGTCGACGCAGACGCCGCACTACCTGCATCGGGCGTTGGCGCGCGTGCTGCACCCGCTGCCGGCGCACCACATCCGCGTCGTCGCGACGCCGAACGGCGGCGGCTTCGGCGGCAAGAGCGACCCGTTCAACCACGAGGTCGCCGCCGCCAAGATGGCGATGCTGACCGGCCGGCCGATCAAGGTCGCGCTGACCCGCGAAGAAGTGTTCCACTGCCATCGCGGCCGCCACCCGGTGCTGATGCGCAGCAAGGTCGGCGTCACCAAGACCGGTCGCATCCTGTCGATGGACTTCCAGGCCTACCTCGACGGTGGCGCCTACGGCAGCTACGGCACCGCGAGCACGTTCTATACGGGTGCGCTGCAGACGGTGACCTACCCGGTCGAGAACTACCACTTCCGCGGTGCGCGCTTCTTCACCTGCAAGGCGCCGTGCGGACCCAAACGCGGCCACGGCACCGTGCAGCCGCGTTTCGCGGTCGAAGTGCAGCTCGACAAGATCGCCTGCGACCTCGGGATCGACCCGGCGCAGCTGCGCCTCCAGAACCTGGCGCCGCGCGAGTCGCTGACGGCGAACTTCCTGCGCATCGGTTCGATGGGCCTTGGCACCTGCATCCAGAAGGTCGTCGACGGCTCGGGCTGGAAGACGCGCCGCGGCAAGAAGGAAGTGACCAAGGACGGGCGCATCCGCGGCCTCGGGCTCGCGTGCAGCAGCTACCTGTCGGGGGCCGGCCTGCCGATCTACTGGAACGGCCTGCCGCACTCCGGCGTGCAGCTCAAGCTCGACCGCTCCGGCCTCGTCACCGCGTTCTGCGGCAGCACCGACATCGGCCAGGGCAGCGACAGCGTGCTCGGTTGGATCGTCGGCGAAGTGCTCGGCATCGATCCGCTCGGCATCAAGGTCGTCACCGGCGACACCGACCTGACGCCGGTCGACCTCGGCAGCTACAGCTCGCGCGTCACGCTGATGACCGGCAACGCGGCGATGCAGGCCGCCGAACGCGCGCGCGAACTGATCAGCAAGGGCGTCAGCGAGAAGCTCGGTGTGCCCGCCAGCCGCCTCGTGTTCGCCGACTCGCGCGTGTTCGACGCCGAGAATCCCAAGCAAGGCATGACCTTCCAGGACGCGGTGATCTGCACCGAGGCGCGCTTCGGCACGATCGGCACCGTCGGCAGCTACACGCCGCCCGCATCGGCGGCGAAGTTCCGCGGCGGCGGCGTCGGGCCGAGCCCGAGCTACAGCTATTCGGCCGCGATCGTCGAGGTCGAGGTCGATCCGGAGACCGGCATCTACCGCGTGCCGAAGGTGTGGATGGCGCACGACATCGGCCGCGCGCTGAACGCCGCGGTGGCGATGGGGCAGATCGAAGGCTCGGTCTACATGGGCCTCGGCGAGGCGATGATGGAAGAGAGCGCCTACCGCGATCGCACGCACAAGGGCAACCGCGTCTTCCTGCACAAGATCCCCTCGATGCTCGAGTACAAGAGCCCGAGCGTGTTCGAGATGCCGGAGGTCGTGACCTACGTGGTCGAGGATCACGACAAGAACGGTCCGTTCGGCGCGAAGGAGGTCGGCCAGGGGCCGCTGCTGCCGATGATGCCGGCGATCGCCAACGCGGTGTTCGATGCAGTCGGCGTGCGCGTCGACGAGAACCCGATCTCGTTCGAGAAGGTGTTCGCCGCGCTGCAGGCGAAGAAGGAAGGCAAGGAGCCGCGCTACGGCCCGAGCACCGGCGCCGATGGCGTGCCGGTCGTCGACTTCGGCGATTCGCTGAAGATCAAGACGCCGTGGCAGGGCGGTGACGGCACTGCCTGGAACGAACCCAAGCGCGAGAAGAAGGCCGCCAAGTAGGAGCGAGGACGACGACCATGCTGCGACTTCCCACGTTCACCTACCACCGGCCGAAGACCGCTGCCGAAGCCGTCGCGATCCACAAGGCGCACGGCAAGGCGGCGATGTTCGTCGCTGGCGGCACCGATCTGTATCCCAACATGAAGCGGCGGCACCAGACGCCGACTGAAGTGATCTCGCTGCAGGACGTGCCTGGCCTGCATTCGGTCGACGTGCTGCCCGACGGCCGCGTCGCGATCGGCGCGATGGTCAAGCTCAGCGTGCTGGAGCACCATCCGACGCTGAAGCAGCACTACGCCGCGTTCGCGCACGCGGTGCGTGAGATCAGCACGCCGCTGCTGCGCAACATGGGCACGATCGGCGGCAACCTGCTGCTCGACACGCGCTGCACCTACTACGACCAGAGCCACGAGTGGCGCGAGTCGATTGACTTCTGCATGAAGACCGGCGGCGCGATCTGCTGGGTGGCGCCCGGTTCGCCGCGCTGCTGGGCGGTGCAGAGTTCGGACACGGTGCCGTTGGTCTGCGCGATGGAAGCGCAGGTCGAACTGGTCGGCACGTCGGGCACGCGCACGATCGCCGCGGGCGAGCTGTACCGCGACGACGGCATCCAGTACCTGACGAAGCAGCCCGAAGAACTGCTGACGCGGCTGATCCTGCCAGCACCGCGCGGTTGGAAGGCCAGCTACCTGAAGCTGCGTCGGCGCGACACCTACGACTTCCCGGTGCTCGGTGTTGGCGCGTGCGTGTGGACCGATGCCGCGGGCGTGGTGACGAAGGCCAACATCCGGCTCGGTGGAGCGGGCTCGTATGCGATCGCGGCCACCGACAGCGAGAAGCTGCTGGTCGGCAAGCAGCTCACCGACGAGTTGATCGCCGCCGCCGGCGCGGCGGCGCAGAAACCGGCGCGCACGATGGACAACACCGACCTCGACGTCTACTGGCGCCGCAAGGTGGCGCCGGTTTACGTCGCGCGCGCGCTCGCCGCCTGCAAGTGAGCGGACTCGGCGGCGCCAGCTTGGCCTGAAGCGGACCCCCGGCGACGAGGCGGTCGAAGCGGACTACGACATCCTGCGGGCTGCGATGGGGCCGCGGTTTCCGGACTTTGGCTACTGCACCACGAGCCCCAGGCTGGCCGGGTCCGGGCGCGGCGGCCATGCCCTACTTGCCGTCCGAGCTGGCCGCCGGCTTCACCGGCGCATCGACGACCGTGATCCACGTGCGCACGATCGTGACCTTCTCCGGCAGCGGATCGCCGTCCTTCGCGACGCCCTTCGCTTCGAGCGCCCGCAGCGTCTCCAGCCCTTCGCTGACGAAGCCATGCACGGTGTGTTTGCCGTCGAGGTGCGGCGTCTCGACGAACGTCAGAAAGAACTGCGAGCCATCGGTGCCGGGGCCGCTGTTCGCCGCACTCAGCGCCCCCGCCTTGTCGTGCTTCTGGCCGGTCGCGAACTCGCCGTCCATCGTGTAGCCGGCGTCGCCGGACAAGGTGCCGGTGGGGCTGCCGCCTTGCGCCATGAAGCCCTTCACGATGCGCGGGAACTCCAGCCCGTCGTAGAAGCCGCAGCGCGACAGGTAGAGCACACTCGTCACGTGCTTGGGCGCGGCTTCGGGCAGCAGCGTGACGACGAGTGAGCCCACGCTGGTTTCGAGGTGCCAGCGGTAGCTGCGCGCCGGGTCGAACTTCACCGCCGGCGGGGCCGGCAGGCGCGTCTTCCAGTCCGCGGGTTTGGTGCTGACCTTCGCCTTGCGGAACTTGTCGAGCGCGACGATCGCCGGATCCTTCGCGGTCTTGGCGTCGTCCTTCGGTGGCTTTGGCGCCTCCGCCTTCGCCTTGTCCTTCTCCTTTGGCTTGTCCTGCGCGGCCGTCGCAACGGCCAGCAGGGGCATCAGGGTGAGGAACGTGACGACGGCGGAGAGGCGCATGGTGCTCACCGCTGCAGCTTCGCCTTCAGACCCTGGTCGAGCGCGTCCAGGAACTGCTCCGTCGTCAGCCACGGCGCCTTCGCATCGATCAGGATCGCCAAATCCTTCGTCATCTTGCCGTTCTCGACGGTCGCCACGCACACCGTCTCCAACGCATCGGCGAACGCGATCACGTCCGGCGTGCCGTCGAACTTGCCGCGGAACTTCAGACCCTGCGTCCACGCGAAGATCGACGCGATCGGGTTGGTCGACGTCGGCTTGCCCT